>JBKGHK010000008.1:0-45062 GCA_046520375.1 Pyxidicoccus sp. 3LFB2 | reverse complement strand
GGAGGCGCTGGGCGACGGGGTGACGGAGTCGCTCATCGACGTGCTGTCGCGCACGCGCGGGCTGCGGGTGCAGAGCAGCGGGGCCACGGCCCGCTTCCGTCAGGAGCGAGAGCCCCGGGTGGCGGCGCGCGAGCTGGGGGTGGAGCTGCTGGTGGACGGGACGCTGCAGGCCATGGGCCGCTCCGTGCGGGCCACGCTGCGGCTGGTGGAGGGCGCGTCCGGCACGCAGCTGTGGAGCGGCCGGTTCGAAGAGACGGATGACGACGCCTTCGCGCTCCAGGACCGACTGGCGCTGCGGATGGCGGAGACGCTGCGCACCGAGCTGCTCCTCCTGTCGTACCGCGACACCGTGCCCGAGGAGGCGAGGGCGCTCTTCCGCCAGACGCTGGGGCGGCCTCGCACCACGTCGCGGGGCACGAGCGATGAGCTCCTCGCGCCGCTGCGGCAGGTGCTGGTCCTGGCGCCGGACTTCCCTCCGGCGGTGGCGCTGTACGCCGTGGCGGCCCTGCGGACCTGGTTCCTCCGCCAGTCGGACACGGAGCGCGACTGGGAGGCCGAGGCCCGGGCGGGCCTGGAGCGCGCCTGCAGGCTGGCGCCGGAGCTGGTGGACACGCAGCTGGCGCGCGCCATCCTGGCCATTCACGAGGGCCAGCTGCGGGAGGCCGTGGTGGCGCTGCGCGCCGCGCTGGACATGGCCCCCGCCTTCGCGCCAGCGATGCAGGTCCTCGGCAACCTGCAGTGCGAGGCCGGACGGGCGGCGGAGGGGCTGGAGCGGCTGCGGCTCGCGTATGCCCTGGAGCCCGCGCTGGTCATCTCCCTCGTGGACATCGCGCGCTGCAGCGCGCTCCGGGGGGAGCACGACGCCTACCGCGAGTGCCTGGCGCGGCTGGAGGCACAGCCGCTGCTCCTGCTGGCGACGCTCACCGTGCGCATGCGTGTGGCCGCGTGGAACCAGGACTTCGAGGAGCTCCGCCGCTGCCAGGCGCTGCTGCGAGACGAGCTGGACCCCGTCGCGGTCCACGCGGCCAGCTACTGCGCCGTCGCGCTGGGAGAGCTGGACGTGGAGCAGGCGGTGCCGGCCATGGACGCGCTCCTCGCCCGGAGGCTGAGCCCCCGGTTCGCATCACTGCTGTGCCAGCTCGCCGCCGAGCAGCTCTGCCTGCGCGGAGAGACAGGGCACGCGCTGCGCTACCTCCAGCGGGCCGCGGACACGTCGCTCATCGACCTGGAGTGGTTGGACCGCTGCCCGGCGCTCACGCCCCTGCGGACCCTGCCCGGCTTCAGCGAGGCCAGGCGCAAGGTGCGCACCCGGGTGGAAGCCGTCTGGTCCGCGTGACGCGCTGGAAGCAGGGGAGCGCTCGGGGCCCGGCTCTTCCGCCCGGGCCCACGGTTGCAGGCCGCCGCCACGGTCCCCACCTCAGACGCTGACCCCCATGCTCTGGAAGTGAGGGCCCCGATGGCCGCCAGGAAGCGCTCACGCACCCCGACATCCCGCACGTCGCCCCGGAAGCCGGCCACCGCCCGGAAGCGGGCGAGTGCCTCCGGCGCGAAGTACACGAAGCCCGAGCTGCGCGAGCGCATCAAGGAGCGCGTCAAGCGGGGCAGCAAGGGCGGGCGCCCCGGCCAGTGGAGCGCGCGCAAGGCCCAGCTCGTCGCCGCCGAGTACAAGAAGGCCGGCGGAGGCTACGGCGGGGACAAGGGCGCGAAGCAGAAGTCGCTCGAGTCCTGGGGCCAGGAGGAGTGGCAGACGAAGGAGGGCGCAACCCGAGCCCGCCGGGGGAGCACCACCTCCCGCTACCTTCCGAAGAAGGCGTGGGCGAAGCTCAGCCCTGCCCAGAAGCAGGCCACCGAGCGCAAGAAGCGCACGGGCTCGCGGGGCGGCAAGCAGTTCGTGAGGAACACCGCCGCCGCGAAGCGGGCGCGCAAGAAGGCCGCCCGCTGAGGTGTCAGCGCGGGGCCAGCATCTGCGTGGCGCCGTTGGCCGCCGCCAGCAGGCCGCCATCCACGGCCAGGTCCTGGCCGGTGAGGAACGAGGCCTTGTCGCTGCAGAGGAAGGCCACCACGTCGCCAATCTCCTGGGGCTTGCCCACGCGGTTCATCGGGTGCAGGGCGGAGGCGAAGGCGCGGCCCTGCGGGTCATCCAGGCGCCAGCCCACGGTGGCCAGCTCCGACTCCACGACGCCCGGGCTCACGGCATTCACGCGGATGCCGCGCTGCGCGTACTCCACCGCCGCGCCCTTCGTGAGGGAGACGACGGCCGCCTTGGTCGCGCTGTAGACGCTGATGCCAGGGAAGGCGCCCGTGGCGCCCACCGACGCGCAGTTGACGATGGAGCCCCCGCCGCTCGCGAGCATGGCCTCCAGCTGGTACTTCATGCACCAGAAGACGCCGCGCACATTGACGTCCATCTGCATGTCGTAGTCCTCGTTGGTCTGCTCGTGCAGCGGCTTCATGATGCCGGTGCCCGCGTTGTTGAAGGCGCAGTCCAGCCGCCCGTACGTGTCGACGGTGGCCCGCACGAGGTTGCGCACGTCGCTCTCCACCCGGACATCCGCGCTGACCCAGGTGGCCTCGCCGCCCTGGTCCTTGATGAGCGAGATGAGCTTCTGGCCCTGCTCCGTCCGCCGCGCGCTCGCCACCACCTTCGCGCCCTCCGCCGCCAGCACCAGCGCCGTTCCGAAGCCGATACCCGAGCTCGCGCCCGTGACGATGACCACCTTGCCGTTCAGCATGCCCATGTGCGTGTCCCCTTCGAGGGTCAGGTCTTGAATCCTGCCCTCTCAACGGCGTGCGCAGAAAAGATTCCCGGCGCTGCCTTCACTTCAGGGCGCCCCCACGTCCAGCGCCCCGGGCTTCACCGGGCGTCCGCGTTGGCTGGCAGTCACCGGGCCTTGGTGCTAACTCAGGCGGGCTTTTTCCTTCCCCTTTGGGCCGCCCATGTCGCGCACGACCACCATCGAGCTGCACAAGGAAGAGATGAAGTTCTCGGCGGGGCACTTCACCATCTTCTCCGCCACGCACCGGGAGAACCTGCACGGCCACAACTTCACCGTCTATGTCGCCCTGACGGGCGCGGTGGTGGAGAACGGGCTCCTGTCGGACTACGGCCCGCTGAAGCAGGCGTCATCTCCCGCTGCAAGACGTGGAACGAGACGTTCCTGCTGCCGGGGCGCTCGCCCTACCTGCGCCTGGAGAAGGACGCCCGCGGTGACTACCTCGCGCGGTTCCATGACGAGGAGCTGCGCTTCCTCGCCCGCGACGTGACGGTGCTCCCGGTGGAGAACGTGACGCTGGAGGAGCTGGCCCGCGTCTTCGGCGAGGCGCTGGTGGAGGATGGCGCCGGGCTGCGGAGCGCGGGCATCACCCACGTGGTGGTGAAGTGCGCCTCGGGCCCCGGACAGTGGTCTTCATGGGAGTGGGACAGCCATGGCTGATTGGGCAATCATCACCGGCGCGAGCCGGGGCATCGGACATGCGGCAGCCGCGCGCTTCCGCCAGCAGGGCTGGGGCGTGCTGAACCTGTCGCGCAAGCCCTGCGACGTGCCGGGCGTGGTGAACGTGGGCGTGGACCTCTCCGCCCCGGGCTGGGAGGCCCGGGTGGAGCAGGCCCTGCGCGACTCGGTGGGCCCCGTGGGCCCCGTGGGCCCGGTTTCCGGGCGCCTCTCGCTCGTGCACAACGCGGCGCTCTATGAGCATGACGACGCCCTGTCCATGACGGCGGAGCACTTCCGGCGGGTGCTGGAGGTCAACGTCGTCGCCCCGGCGGTGCTCAACCGCCTCGTGCGCGAGCGCCTCACCGAAGGCTCCTCCATCCTCTACGTGGGCTCGACGCTGTCGGAGAAGGCCGTCCGGAACAACGCCTCGTACGTGACGACCAAGCACGCGCTCGTCGGGCTGATGCGGGCCACCTGCCAGGACCTCGTCGGGACGCGCGTCCACACCGTCTGCATCTGCCCGGGCTTCACCGACACGGAGATGCTCCACGAGCATGCCGGTGGGCACCTGGCGGCCATCGCGAAGATGTCCACGTTCGGCCGCCTCATCGAGCCCCGCGAAATCGCCGACGTGGTCTGGCTCTGCGCCACCACGCCGGTGCTCAACGGCGCGGTCCTCCACGCCAACCTGGGGCAGATAGAGAGCTGAGCCTCAGCCCTCGGCGGGGTAGACGGTGCACGACGACGTGCACGTCTCCGCCACGCGGATGCGCACCACGCGCGCGCCGGGCACGCTCAGCCGCTCGAAGACCCACGCCGCCAGCAGCTCGCTGGTGGGGTTCTCCAGCCCGGGCACGTCGTTCAGCAGCCGGTGGTCCAGCTGCGCCTGCAGCGGCTGCCAGGCCGCGCTGAGCTCCGCGAAGTCGACAATCCAGCCGAGCTTCGGGTGCACGGGGCCACGCAGGGTGACCTCGATGTTGTAGCTGTGCCCGTGCACCCGGGCGCACTTGTGCCCTTCGGGGACATGGGGCAGCCGGTGCGCGGCCTCGAAGGTGAACTCCTTCGAGATTTCGGTGACGAGAGCGACCTTCTTCGAAGGAGTGGCTTCCATGGGCCGTGGCTTCTACTTCGGAGCCGGCGCGAAGGCCACGAACGAGCAGGGCGGGCCCGGAGGCCCTCCTCGGGCCAGCAGCATGCCCGTGGAGTCTGACACGGCTCTCGCGCGATAAACGGGATTTACATGGATATTTTGTTTGTGAGAGCTTGAGGGGACACACCCCTGCAGGAGCAGCTCTCTTGATGAAACGACGCTTCGCCCTGGCACTCACCGTGTGCGCGACCGCCTGCGCGCCGGATGAGCGCCCACCCGATGACACCGCCAGCGCCCCGCCCGCAGAGGCGCAGCAGACCGTCGAGACGCTCGCGGTCCCCGCGGAGCAGAACGCCATCCGCTTCCTGGAGCAGGCCACCTTCGGCCCGCGCCTGGCCCAGGGCGCAAGCCCGCTGCCCATCGACTCGGTGGAGCAGGTGGCCGCCGTGGGCGTCTCGGCGTCCATCACCGCGCAGTTCAACGCGCCGCGCACCACGTTCGACCCGGCGGCCGTCCCGGACCTGGGCTCGCAGTTCTTCTACAACGCCATCCACGGGCAGGATCAGCTCCGGCAGCGGGTGGCCTTCGCGCTGAGCCAGGTCCTCGTCGTCTCGCAGAACGGCATCCCCAACCTGGGGGGCACGCCCGAGAACGAGCCGAAGCTCGCGATGGCGGGCTACCTCAACCTGCTCTCGCAGCGCGCCTTCGGCAACTTCCGCGAGCTCCTGGAGGCCATCACGAAGGACCCCGCCATGGGGACGTACCTCGACATGGCGAACAACAAGGCGTTCCGGGCCAACGGCACGCGCGTCGACCCGAACGAGAACTACGCGCGGGAGATGCTCCAGCTCTTCACGCTGGGGCTCCACCAGCTCAACGAGGACGGCACCGCGAAGGAGGACCCCGTCACCGGCGCGCCCATTCCCACGTACACCGAGGAGCAGGTGCAGGCGTTCGCCGCCGCGCTCTCCGGGTGGACCTACGCCAGCGCCTCGGGCTGCCCGGCGCGGGGCGGCTCGAACCCGGCCAACTACCCGGAGCCGATGATTGGCTGTGACGTGAACCATGACTCCCGGGCGCAGCTGCTCCTGCGGGGGCAGCTCACCACGCCTGGCGCCGGCGCCGCGCAACACCTGGAGGAAGCGCTCGACAACGTCTTCGCCGACCCGCACCTGCCGCCGTTCATCTGCAAGCAGCTCATCCAGCACCTGGTCACCAGCAACCCGTCCCCCGCCTACGTCCAGCGCGTGGTGAATGCCTTCAAGAACAATGGCAGCAACGTGCGCGGCGACCTGCGCTTCGTGGTGCGCAAGATTCTGGAGGACGTGGAGGCTCGCGGTCCGGTGTCCCCGACGGCGCAGCAGGCCCACTACGGGCACCTGCGCTCTCCCGCGCTGTTCGTCACCACCGTCATCCGGTGGCTGAACGGAACGCTCGACACGACGGGTGGCAAGGACCCGGGCGCGAAGCTCACCGCCTGGAGTCGCAACATGGGGCAGTACGTGC
Organism: Pyxidicoccus sp. 3LFB2; assembly: GCA_046520375.1. Classification (GTDB taxonomy): domain Bacteria; phylum Myxococcota; class Myxococcia; order Myxococcales; family Myxococcaceae; genus Myxococcus. The sequence continues at coordinate 39,032 of JBKGHK010000008.1, read as the reverse complement.
CCCGGCCGCCGTCGGTCTTCAGCTACTACCCTCCGAATGCTCCGGCGCCCGGCGCCAACGGCCTGCTCGGCCCCGAGTTCGCCATCCTCGACACCGCCACCGTCACGGCGCGCGCCAACTTCGTGCACGAGCTGCTGCACTCCAACGCACCCGCCAACCTGGGCGTCCTCATCGACCTGGACGTCGTCCCCTCGGCCCCCACGGACCTGGTGACCTGGCTGGACCGCTACCTGCTCCACGACACGATGTCCTCGGACCTCCAGCTCCTCCTGCAGACCTCCCTCGCGGATTCGCGCGCGGGCGACGCGCTGCGGAAGAAGAAGCTGGCCCTCTACCTCACGACGCTTTCCCCCGAGTTCCAGATCCAGAGGTAAGCCCCATGTCCATCTCACGACGCCTGTTTCTCCGAGGCACCTCCAGCACCCTGGGCCTCCTCGCCGCCTCCTCCACCTTCCCCCGGCTCTTCGGCACGGCCGAAGCCGCCACCCTCGGCGGGTACGCCGGCTACCGCGCGGCCGTCTGTGTCTTCCTGCTGGGTGGCAACGACGGCAACAACGTCATCGTCCCCCTGACGAGTGGCCAGCATGCGCGCTACCTCGACGCACGGCAGAACGTCGGCTTTGAAATCAGCGAGCTGCTCGCCGTCAACCCCGTGGGCCAGGCCGCGGCCTCCTACGGGCTGCATCCGTCGCTCACGAGGCTCCGCACCCACTTCGAGCAGGACCGTGCCGCGCTGGTCTGCAACGTGGGGCCCATGGTGCTGCCCATGACCAAGGAGGACTACACCCAGGGCAGGGTGGCCCGGCCCGACAACCTGTTCTCCCACGCCGACCAGCAGGATGCCTGGGCGAGCGCCGTCGCGAACCCCTCCACCTGGGCTCCGCCCCCGTCGCTCATCGGCAAGGTCACCGGTTGGGGCGGCCGCACGGCGGACAAGCTGCACACGCTCAACCCCGGGGAGTACCCGGAGGTGACCTCCTTCGGGGGCAAGCCCCTCTTCTCCGTGGGCGGAGAGCGCCAGCCGATGGTGGTGTCGCCCAGTGGCGTCCTCGAGTTCACCGGTACGGGGGATGCCAACTACAACGCCCTCCGTGAGGCCGCGCTGGCCCAGGCGGTGGCAATCGACAATGGCGTGGTCCTGGAGGCCTCCTACGGCGGGGTGTTCACCACGGCTCAGACGTTCGCCACGGCGCGCGCCGCCGCCCGGGAGGCGGCCTGGAACGTGCTCCCGGTGGCCACGCGCAACAGCATCGACGCGCTGTTCACCACTCCGCCGGGAATGAGCCAGCAGCTGCGCGACCAGCTCTACCAGGTGCTCCTGGACTTCATCGCGGGGGCCATGCCCCTGGCGCGCGGTGGCCTGGGCGTCCGGCGGCAGGTGTACTCCGTGGGCCTGGGCGGCTTCGACACGCACTCGGGACAGCGGGCGACGCAGGATGCGCTGCTCGCCGAGCTCGACTTCGGGCTCGACGCCTTCTACCGGGCGGTGGACCTGCTCCGCGCGGAGACCGCCTTCGGTGGGCATCCGCCCCAGGCCACGCTCTTCACGATGAGCGACTTCGGCCGCACCCTGCTGGAGAACGGGGACCGGGGCACCGACCACGGCTGGGGGAACCACGCCATCGTCCTGGGAGAGCGCGTCCAGGGACGCCGGCTCTACGGCGCCTTCCCCAGCATGGACCTGTTGAACAATGGAGCGAACAACCCGAACACCACCGACTCCAAGGGGCGCTGGATTCCCTCGCTGACGGTGGACCAGTACTCCTTCTCCATTGCCTCCTGGCTGGGGCTGTCGACGGTGGCGGAGCGCGACTACGTGTTCCCGAACCTGGAAGGCTACGTCCAGGCCGCGAAGACGGGCGGCTTCCCGCCGGCCGCACAGGCCTACAAGGTCGCGTTCATGTTGCCGGACGTGGCGTAGGCCCCAGCGGCCCCTGGCGGCGGCGCGCGGAAGTGGACGCGCGCCGCCGTCCCATCTCCTTTTTGGGGCAGACTCCGGCCCTGTCGCCACGGGGCCTCGCCCCTTCCAGAGAGCCTTCGCATGAGAGTCGCCATCGCCCGGGTGTCATGGGCCCTGCTTGCCGTGCTCCTCGCCTGCGGAGGCGACTCGCCAGGCGAGGACGAGACGCCCCCGGCCTCGCTTCCCCCCGTGGCCTGGGAGGGCGTCAGCAGCTTCACCTACCAGCTGACGAACTACGCCGATGACAGGCTGGACCAGATTGCCGGCTCGGCGTTCGACCTGGCCATCATCGAGCTGGCGAGGGATGGGCACAGCGACTACTTCCGCGCGGACGAAATCGCGGCGCTGAAGTCCCGGGGCAAGCAGGTGCTCGCGTACTTCGAGATTGGCGCCATCGAGGAGTACCGCCCCGAGTGGCCGCAGGTGCCCGCCGACCTGAAACTGGGGCCGGTGGAGGGGTGGCCGGACGAGCAGTACGTGAAGTACTGGGACGAGCGCTGGTGGCCCATCGTCCAGGGGCGCATCGACCGCGCCATCGCCGCGGGCTTCACCGGCTGCTACCTCGACATGGTGGTGACGTACGAGGAGATTCCCGCCAACGCCGCCGGCACCAACCGCGACGACCTCGCGCGGAAGATGGTGGCCCTCATCGCCCGCATCCACCAGTACGCGAAGTCGAAAGAACCGGGCTTCAAGGTGATGCCGCAGAACTCGCCGGAGCTGGTCGACCAGGACGGCTACCTCGCGGCCATCGACGGGCTGGGCATGGAGGACCTGTACTGGTCGGACGACGAGGCGTGCGACGAGGACTGGTGCGAGGAGAACCGGGCCAACGCCGGGCGCGTGCGCGCCGCCGGGAAGCTCGTGCTCTCCACCGACTATGCGGTGCAGCGCACGCACGTGGCGGACGCCTACCAGCGCTCCCGGGCCGCGGGCTTCGTGCCCTATGTCACCGTCCGTGCGCTGGACCGGATGACGGTGAACGCCAGCATGGTGCCGTAGCCTCTTGAGGGACGGTCCGCCTTCCCGGGCATGCCGTCGCTGGAGTGCCGCCCGGTGCTCCAGGCGAGCGCCGCGTGCGTCAACTTGACGCACACACCTGGCGAGGCGGGCCGGGTTATGAAGGGAGGGTGTCCAGCCTGCCGACCGACGTCCGGACGGTCCTGCCCGGCGCTCCGGTGCTGAAGCAGGAGCCGCCGCGCCGCGCCTTCCACCGCACGGCCCGGGAGGTGGTGGCACGGCTGTCGTCCAGCGCCATCGCCCTGAGCTGGCTGGTGCGGCTGCGCTGGCACGCGGCCGCGGGGCAGGCCCTGACGGTGGCCGTCGTCACGCGGGGGCTCGGGCTGGAATTGCCCGTGGGGCCGCTGCTGGCGCTGGTGGCGACGACGGCGGTGTCCAACCTCCTGCTCGCGCTCTGGCTCCGCCGCGCGCCCACGGTGCGTCCCGCGGTGCTGGGCGGGGTGCTGTCGTTCGACCTGCTGCTGCTGACGGGGTTGCTGGCGCTCTCCGGGGGGCCGGCCAACCCGTTTGGCATGCTGTACCTCGTCCACGTGACGCTCGCCGCGCTGGTGCTGGGCCCGCGCTGGACGGGGCTCATCGCGCTGCTGGCGGTGCTGGGCCATGCGAGCCTCTTCGCCTTCCACGTTCCGCTGCCGGAAGCCACGCATGTCCACGGGCCGGGCGGCATGGAGTCGCTGCATCTGCTCGGCATGTGGATTGCCTTCGTGCTCACGGCCCTGGTCATCGCCTTCGTCGTGGCCCGGGTGTCGGCGGCGCTGAAGGACCGGCAGGAGGCAGTGGTGCGGGCCCAGCAGTTCGCGGCGCGCGCGGAGAAGCTCGCGTCGCTGAGCACGCTGGCCGCGGGCGCGGCGCACGAGCTGGGCACGCCGCTGGGCACCATCGCCATCGCGGCGAACGAGCTGGAGTCCCTCATCCTGGAGGCGCCCCACGAGGCGGTGGAGGACGCGCGCCTCATCCGCGACGAGGTGGAGCGGTGCCGGGACATCCTGGAGCGCATGAGCGCGCGGGCGGGCCGCACGCTGGGGGAGGTCCCGGAGCGGACGACGACGGGCGCCGTGCTCGCGCGCCTGCGGGAGCAACTGGGGGCCTCGGAGCTGGCGCGGCTCCACTGCGACGCGGGGGCGGACCTGCCGCTGTGGTGCCCCGTGCGAGGGCTGGTGCAGGTGCTGGCGAACCTCGTGCGCAACGGGCTCCAGGCGAGCGAGGCCACGCAGGGCATCGTCACCGTCACGGCGCGCGGAGACTCGGAGCGTCTGCACTTCACGGTGGAGGATGCTGGCACCGGCGTTCCCCGCGCGCTGCTGACGCGCCTGGGCGAGCCGTTCTTCACCACCAAGCCCGCCGGCCAGGGCATGGGGCTGGGGCTGTTCCTCAGTCAGACGTATGCGGAGCTGTGCGGCGGCAGCCTGGAGCTGGCCTCCGAGGAGGGGCAGGGGACGCGGGTGACGCTGGAGCTGCCATGCCGGACGGAGGTCCTCCATGCAGCCGGGTGAGGTGCCGCCCACGGTGCTCGTCGTGGACGATGACGAGCCCTACCGCGAGCGGCTGGTGCGCGCCTTCGGCCGGAAGGGCTTCGCGGCGCACGGGGGCGGCCAGCGCGAAGGAGGCGCTGGAGCGGGCCGCCGAGCTGCGCCCCGGGTATGCAGTCATTGATTTGCGCCTGCCGGACGGCTCCGGGCTGGAGCTGGTGCGCGAGCTGAGGGCGCTGGACGCGCGCAGCACGCTGGTGGTGCTCACGGGGTACGGGAGCATCGCCACGGCGGTGGAGGCCGTGCGGCGGGGTGCCACGCACTACCTCACCAAGCCCGCCGACGTGGACGACATCCTGCTGGCCTTCGCCGGGTCCACCCTGCCCGAGGGGCAGGAGGCGGCCCGGGGGCATCAGGTGCCCTCGCTGGCGCGCGCGGAGTGGGAGCACATCCAGCGCGTGCTCGCGGACTGCGGAGGCAACATCTCCCAGGCCGCGAGGCTGCTCCGCATCCAGCGCCGCAGCCTGCAGCGCAAGCTGGCCAAGTACCCCGTCTCGGAGTGAGCCCTCGCGCGGGTGCGTCACCAAGACGCACGAGGCGCGACGCGCGGGCCGTTAGGGTGTCGTGTCTCGGGAGGCACGATGTCCATTCGGCGCGCAGGCGCGCTCCTTCTCACCCTCGCGGTGTGGCCGGGCTGGGGCTGCAACCGGAAGGCCGCGCCGGACACGGCGGGCTGGAGCGTCACGGATGGAGGCATCCACTGCGAGGGGCTCCAGCACCTGGCCTGCACCGGGCTCTATGGCGAGGGCGGCAGCGGCTGGGCGACGAAGTCCGTGCCCCCCGACGTGCGGCCCTTCTCGCCCGGCCTCCAGCTGTGGAGTGACGGGCTCGACAAGTCGCGCTTCATCTTCCTGCCTCCCGGAGCGCGCGTGGACACGTCGAAGCCGGACGAGTGGCGCTTCCCGGTGGGGACGAAGCTCTGGAAGGAGTTCCGCTGGAAGGGCCGGCGCATCGAGACGCGCTTCCTGTGGAAGCGGCCGGACGGCACCTGGCTGCGGACGACCTACCGCTGGAGCGACGACGAGCGCACCGCCGTGGAGCTCACGGAGGGAGAACGGAGCGTCCCCGGAACGGACGACTACGAAATCCCCAGCCAGGTGGACTGTCAGGCCTGCCATGGCGGAAGGAAGGATGGGGTGCTCGGCTTCGAGGCCGTGGCGCTCGCGCATGAGGATGCCCGGGGGCTGACGCTGGAGCGCCTCGTCGCGGAGGGGCTCCTCACCCACGCGCCCACGACGGCGCCGCGCATCCCCGGTACGCCCGTGGAGGCGGCGGCGCTGGGCTACCTGCACATGAACTGCGGGGTGTCGTGCCACAACGCCGGCTCCATGGCGCTGGGCGGCCTGTCCGGACTCCACCTGCGCCTGGAGGCCGGTGAGCTGGGCTCCGTGCGGGACACGGACACGTGGCGGACGGCGGTGGGGGTGAAGTCCCTCTTCCAGACGTCGGGCCTGTTCGGCGGTGACTTCCTCCGGGTGGCGCCCGGGGACGTGAAGCACAGCACGCTGCTCCACCGGGTGGCCCAGCGCGGGTCCGCCGCGCAGATGCCGCCGCTGGGGACGCAGGTGGTGGATGCGCGTGGCCACGCGCTCCTCCAGCAGTGGATTGAGGCCATGCCCGCACGGGCGGACAGGTGAACGACATGCTGCACGCGTGGGTCCTCTTCCTTCATTCGTGGGTGCGCTGGGGCGTCGTCGTCTTCGGCGTGCTGGCGCTCGGAATGTCCCTCTCCGGCTGGCTGCGGGGCCGGGACTGGACGCGCTCCCACCGGCGACTCCAGCTGCTCTTCGTCTCCGCGTTCGACCTGCAGCTGCTGCTGGGGATGACGCTCTACTTCGGGCTCAGCCCGCTGACGCCCAGGTCCATGGACGCGCTCCGGATGAACCTGTCCGTCTCCTTCCTCCGGTTCTTCAGCCTGGAGCACCCGCTGCTGATGCTCCTGGCGCTCACCGCCGCGCACGTGGGCTCCGCGCTGAGCCGCCGGGCCGAGTCACCCACGGCGCGGCACCGGGTGTGGGCGGTGGGGCTCCTCATCGCGCTGCTGCTCGTCGCGCTCGCGATTCCCTGGCCGGGGCGCCCTCACGGCCGGCCCCTGTTCCGGGGCTTCTGACGCCGGAACCCCGCGTCGATTTGACGCATGTCGCGCGCCACCGCTCGCGATTAGTCCCTGTCCTGGCGCGGACCTCTCGCGCCGCGAGGCCACTCCATGCTCGACGTGCTCTGGATGATTCTGATGATGCCCGAGATGCCGGACCCGAAGCGCGGCACCCCGCTCGGCGTGGGCGGTGCGCGCTCGTCGCTCGAGCTCTCGGAGCGGGAGAGCGAGCGTCGCGAGCGACGCAGGCCCGCGCGAAGGACCGCCACCGCGAAAGCCGGGGCTTCACCCCGTCGCTCCCGCGGGGCTCCGCCGGCCTGAGCAAAGGCCGACGGACCCGACAACCGCCAGCGCGCGCAGGGCACGCGCTGGCGGCACGACAGGACTACTGCGCGGTGCCCTTGGCCAGCTCGGCCACGTACGCGGCGGCAATCTTGGCGAACTTGAGCGCGTGGTTGGCGTTACCCCCGGACTGGGCCAGCGTGTCGCTCGCGGTGTGGATGTACGGGCTGCCGTTGGCCACCGTGGACTCGAAGGGGATGGACGCGGCGTAGCCCTGGTTGTGCCAGGAGGCGTGGTCCGAGCACCCGTAGCCGCACGAGGTGTTGACGTGCTGAACCTTCACGTACGTGGTGATGAGGTTCCGCAGGAACGTGTTCTGCGCGGCGTTGGTGTTGTCGGTGACCACGCCGACGTCGTACGTGACGTTCGCGCGCTTGTAGTTCGTCATGTCCAGCTGCAGCACGCCCACCACGTTGAGCGCGTTGTTCTTGTGGTAGGCGGCAATCTCCCTGGAGCCGCGCAGGCCCACCTCTTCGGCGGCGTAGGCCATGAACTTCACCGTGCGCTGCGGCCGGTAGTTGCGGGCCATGGCCACGCGGATGACCTCCGTGAACGAGGCAATGCCCGAGGCATCATCGTCCGCCCCAGGCGCCGTGGTGCCCGAGGAGTTGATGGAGTCCATGTGCCCGCCCACCACCACGATTTCATTCGGCAGGGTGGTGCCGCGGATGGTGAAGATGACGGACGGCTGGACCCACGAGGCGTGCCGGAACAGCTCCACGGTGACGTCGGTCCGGGTGCTGGGCACGAAGCCCTTCCACTTCGCGAGCAGCGCGTTGGCCGCGGTCACCGCGGTCTGCGAGGTGTAGTAGCGCGTCGTGTAGCCGGACAGCAGGGTGATGGTGCTGCGCACGTTCGGCTCGGTCATCGACCCCATCAGCGCGTTGACCGTCGCGGCGTTGTCGAGCGTGTACGTGACGAGGTTCTGCGGAGCCACCGCGGGGGCGGGGGCCAGCGAGGCCACGGCCTCATCGAGGCTCTCGTGGGTGATGAAGCCCGCGCACCGGTTGAAGCGCTCGTGCATCAGCGTGGCGAGCCGCGACAGCTGCGACTCCTTGAGGCGGAACACCGACGCCTGCTCCTTCGCATGGACGGTGGTGGGCTCTTCCCAGCCCGCGCTCTTGAAGGACTCGCGCATCGGCTCGACGGCGTCGCTTCCCAGGGTGACCCAGACCTCGCGGTCCGGTGCCTCCGGCTTGCCCTTCTCGGCAAGGGCAGGCGTGGTGCTCAGCATCAGGGCCACCGGAATCAGTCGCTTCAGGCGCATCGATCCTCCAAGGCGGGGACAGGTGTTGCGCTGCCGACCGCGAGCCTTGGCGTCCGCCATTGCTCGCAGCCGGGGCGGCAGCCTGCTTCCCAGGAATACCAAGAAAAACATGTAGACCCATGAAGGTGTCAAGGAGTGAACAGACGCGCGGGCCGGGTGGCCGGCGACCTGGCGACCCTTGCCATGGGTGTCTGGCGTCGGCGGGCGCTCCAAGCGGCTAGAGTCCGTTCTCCTCTGGGGGGTGCCATGCCGAGACAGAGTGGGAGCGCACTGGACGAGTACAACGCGCTCCTGGCGCAGCAGAAGGTGAAGCCCTTGAGCGCCGACCAGGAGCAGCGGCTCGAGCTGTTGCGGGATGTCCTGCTGGAGCTGGGGGCGCTGCCAGCGCCGGGGAGCGGGCTGCCCGTGCGGCCCGTGCGCGCGGACGCGGTGCTGGAGCTGTCCTTCGCCACGCATGAAGACGTGGTGCGGGCCTACAGCAAGAACATCGGCGCGGGGGGCCTCGCCATCCGCACGTCGCGAGCCCTGCCGGTGGGCAGCACGCTGGAGCTGCGCATCACCCTGCCGGACGCGCCCCAGCCCCTGCTGGCGCACGGGCAGGTGGCCTGGTCTCGCGAGGACAGCATGGGCGTGGCCTTCACCCAGCTTCCGCCCGAAGGGGAGCGCCGGCTGAAGGCGTTCCTCGCGGCGGACGCGTCGCTGCTCAACCGCGTGCGGAGCGTGCTGAAGACGGACGTCATCGAGCTGCTGAAGACGGACGTACGCGAGCTGGGCAAGGGCCCGGCGCCCCAGGCCGCCCAGGCCCAGGAGGTGGACACGCGCCCCGCCGTCCTGGTGCGGCTGCTGGACGCGCGGCTGACAGCGCTCGTCACGGAGCTGTTCACCCAGCAGGGGCTGCGCATCGTCACGGAGACGGACAAGGCCGCGTCCATCCTCGTCGTCGACACCGGCACGGCCCTGGACGTGCTCCGCGCCGCGGGCCGCCCCGGCGTGCGCACCATCATGGTGAACGTGAGCGGCCCCGACTCGCTGGTGGGCCGCCTGACGCACCTCAACCCCGCCGCGTATGTGAAGCACCCGGCCACCGCGGCCTCGGTGCTCCAGGCCGTGGTCCGCCTGCTGGGGCCCGCCTAGCCGCGCCAGGCCCCGCGCGGGCCGGGTGCCAGTCCCCCGGGCAGGCAGGCTCCCCGGGTTCCTCACAGCGGAGCGCTCCCGGCTCTGGCATAGAGTGGGCACGCCCGAGGGGCCGCCTGGCGTGACCTGCGCGGGCATGGCCCCGTTATGGGACTGGGAGGCGGACGGTCATGGACTGCGACTGGCTCATCATCGGCTCGGGGTTTGGAGGCAGCGTCAGCGCGCTGCGGCTGACCGAGAAGGGCTACCGCGTGGTGATGCTGGAGAAGGGCCGGCGCCTGCGCGGTCCGGACTTCCCCAAGACGAACTGGGACCTGAAGCGCTGGCTGTGGATGCCCCAGCTGGGCTGGCGGGGCCTGTTCAAGATGACGTTCTTCCGCCACGTCACGGTGATGTCCGGCGTGGGCGTGGGCGGCGGCTCGCTCGTCTATGCGAACACGCTGCCCATCCCGAAGGACGACTTCTTCCAGGCCACCTCGTGGGGCCACCTCGCCGGGTGGAAGGAGGAATTGGCGCCCCACTACGCCACGGCGCGGCGGATGCTCGGCGCCACCGTCAACCCGCTGAGCACCTTCCCGGACAAGGTCCTGAAGGAAGTGGGGGAGGACTTGGGCCGCACCGACTTCCAGCCCACCACGGTGGCCGTCTACTTCGGCGAGCCCGGCGTCACCGTGAAGGACCCGTACTTCCAGGGCGAGGGCCCCGAGCGCACCGGCTGCAACTCCTGCGGCGGCTGCATGCTGGGCTGCCGGAACAACGCCAAGAACACGCTCGACAAGAACTACCTGTACCTCGCGGAGCGGCGTGGCCTCACGCTGCACGCGGACACGGAAGTCACGTGGGTGCGCCCGCTGCCGGAGGGCGGCTACGAGGTGGAGGCCCTGCGGGGCGCCCGCCGCTTCTTCCGGGAGAAGGTGCGCTTCACCGCGCGCAACGTCATCTTCGCCGGCGGTGTGCTGGGCACGGTAGATCTCCTGACGCAGCTGAAGGAGCGCCCGGACGGGCTGCCCCGCCTGTCGGACCGGCTGGGGGACGGTGTGCGCACCAACTCCGAGGCGCTCATCGGCGTCGTCAGCGGGCGCAAGGACCTGGATTTGTCCAAGGGCATCGCCATCGGCTCCATCCTCCACACCGACGAGCGCTCGCACCTGGAGCCGGTGCGCTACTCGGAGGGCTCGGGCTTCTTCCGGCTGCTGATGGCGCCGCAGGTGCCCGGGGCCACGATGTTCGCGCGGCTGGCGGGGCTGTTCGGCATGCTCGCGCGCCACCCGGTGCGCTTCCTGAAGGCGTGGTTCGTTCCGGACTTCGCCAGGCGCACCCTCATCCTCCTTTATATGCGCACGCTGGAGGGGCACCTGCGCATGAAGCGCGGGCGCGGCCTGATGACGGCGCTGCGCCGGGGCCTGACGACGGGCCTCCAGGCGGGGCCCGCGCCCACCTCCAACATGCCCGAGGCCTTCGACCTGGCGAAGCGCGTCTCCGACAAGGTGGACGGCTACCCCATGACGATGGTGAGCGAGACGCTGCTGGGCATCCCCACCACCGCGCACATCCTGGGCGGCTGCTGCATGGGGGACTCGGCCCAGACGGGCGTCATCGACGCCCGCCATCGCGTCCATGGCTATGACGGGCTCTACGTGGTGGACGGCTCGGCCATCTCCGCCAACCCGGGCGTCAACCCGTCGCTGACGATTACGGCGCTGGCCGAGCGGGCCATGAGCTTCATCCCCGCCGCGAAGGAGCTGCCGCGCGGGGACACCGAGGCGGTGGTGGAGCCCGCGGCGAGGGCCGCGGGCGCCAGGGCCGTCGGGGCCTGACGGACTACAGGCGGACCTGCAGCTCGTAGCGGCGGTTCTTCGCCTTCTTGGCCGCCGTGTCGTCCGGCTTCACCAGGGGCTTCTCGGAGCCGAAGCCCACGGCGACGATTTCGTTGCGGGGCACGCCGCGCGATACCAGCTCCTTGACGATGGTCTCCGCGCGCTGCTCGCTGAGCTTCTTGTTCTTCGCCGCGTCACCGGACGAGTCCGTGTGGCCGGAGACCTCGAACTTGTAGCTCTTCGCTCCGGCGCCATCGAGCTGCTTCTTGGCGTCGATGAGGGCGTTGGCGAGCTTCTTCAGCTTCGCGTCGCAGCCGGCGTCCAGCTCGGCGGTGCCCGACTTGAAGCTGCACTGATTCTTCCGGCCCTCGTCCATCAGCTTCGTGTTGACGCGCTTCTCGACGGCGCCCTTGCCGGCGTCGCCCGCGGTCTTCTTGAGTGCATCCAGCGCGCCCTGCGCGGAGGCCACTCCAGGGAGGGCCAGCAGCGACATGGCGAGACACAGCGCCTTGAGCTTCATGTGAGGGACTCCTGGAAGTCGAAAAGGGTGGAACGGCGCGCAAGGCTGCCCACGCGCGTCCGCCACGTCCAGCACGGAAGTGTCCCCGGAGCAGGTGGCGCGGGGCCCGACTGTCCGCCCGCCGGGCGGGGCACACAGGGTGGGAGCCCGGGAAAACTTGCCTCGGCGGGAGGCGCGAGCAGCATGGGCCGGCAGGACCTTCCGCACAGTGAGGCCGCCGTGGGTAGCAGCAGTCGAACGGACAGATGGAGGGAGCTCCTCTCAGCGCACCGGGTGGGCACACCCGGGGTGAAGGAGGGGCAGCCCGAGCGGGCCGCGCCGCCCCCCGACGAGCGCATCCTCCCGGACGAGCGCAGCGAGTACGACAAGGACTACGACCGCATCGTCTTCTCCAGCGAGTTCCGCTGCCTGCACGACAAGACGCAGGTCTTCCCGCTGTCCACGAGCGACTACACGCGCACGCGGCTGACCCACAGCATCGAGGCCTCGTGCGTGGGGCGCTCCCTGGGGCAATTGGCCGGGCGGCACCTGTCGCGCGAGCAGGGCGTGGAGGTGGACCCCTCGCACCTGGGCACCATCGTCGCCGCGGCGTGCCTGGCGCATGACATCGGCAACCCGCCCTTCGGCCACTCCGGCGAGGCGGCCATCCAGCACTGGGTGGAGCAGCGGCTGACGCCCCCGGCGGCGGAGCGCGCGAGTCCTTTTCGCGAGCCGGCGGAGTGGAAGGACCTGCAGAGCTTCGAGGGCAACGCGCAGGGCCTGCGCATCCTCACGCGGCTCCAGTCGCGCGAGCGGTGGGGCGGGCTGCGCTACACGGCGGCGACGCTGGGGGCGATGAGCAAGTACCCGCGCCCGTCGGTGCTCCCGAATGCGCGGCCCTCGGAGAAGGGGCGCGTGTCGGAGAAGAAGTTCGGTTACTTCCAGGACGACCAGAAGCTGGCGGTGGAGGCGTACCAGAAGCTGGGGCTGCGCGAGCGCGAGCCCGGCGTGTTCTGCCGCCACCCGCTGGCCTTCCTCGTCGAGGCGGCGGACGACATCTGCTACGCGGTCATCGACCTGGAGGACTCGGCGAAGCTGGGGCTGGTGCCGATGAAGGACGCGTGCGAGCTGCTGGAGGGGGTGCTGCCGTCACTGCCCTCCGCGACGGGCAAGCCGGCGCGGCCTCCGCCCTCGCACCTGGAGACGCGCATGGCGCAGGCGCGGGCCCGGGCCATCGGCATGCTGATTCCGGCCTGCGTGAAGGTGTTCCTGGAGCACGCGGAGGAGATGGAGCGGGGCGCGTGGGAGACGCCGCTGGTGTCGGCGCACCCCGACGTGCGCGGGCAGCTCAAGGAAATCACGAGCATCACCCGGCGCCTGGGCTACGAGAGCGAGCGGGTGCTCCAGATTGAGAGCGCGGGCTTCAAGACGCTGGGCGGCCTGCTGGACATGTTCGCGCTGGCGGTGGTGACGGACCAGCCCAACCGCGAGGAGCGGAAGCTGCGGCAGCTGCTGCCCATGGAGTCCTTCCAGCGGCCGGAGTTCGCCCTGGAGGACCAGGAGAAGCCTCCGGCGCGCGACGCGGCCATTGAGAGGCTGACGAAGTACCAGCGCCTGCTGTGCGTCACGGACTACATCTCCGGGATGACAGACGGCTTCGCGGTGGAGTTGTTCCAGCGCCTGTCGGGAATCAAGCTGCCGACGTAGGTGGCCCATGGAATCCATTCCAGATGCGCAGCGGGAGGCGCTGGAGTCGCTGTACCAGCGCGTTGGCGAGCGAGCGTCGGACATCTCCGGCGCGCACGCGTGGTGGCCCTGTCGCAGGGGCTGTGACCACTGCTGCCGGCAGCTGTCCGCCCCGCTGCCGCTGACGCAGCTGGAGTGGCGCTACCTGTGGGAGGGCTTCCAGCGACTGACGCCGGAAGCGCGCGAGGAGGTCCGTGCTCGCGTGGCCCAGATGGAGCAGGCTGGAGCGTCACGGCCGTACACCTGTCCCTTCCTGGAGCCGGAGTCCGGCGCCTGCCGCGTCTACGCGCACCGGCCGCTGGTCTGCCGCGCCTACGGCTTCGCCGCCGCGAGGGACGGAGGCCGCTGGTGTCACTTCATCACCGGCCTGCTGGAGCAGCACGGCGAGGGCGACATCGTCTGGGCCAACCAGGACGCGCTCGAACAGACGCTGGCGGCGCTGGGCGGCCCCACCTCGACATTGTTCGAGTGGTTCGCCGCCCATCCGTGAGGGGCGGCCTCGTGCTTCCCGGTTCGCCCGGTATGTGGCTCCCGAGAGGGACGCTCCGGCGTTGTCGCGGAGCGGCGCAGGTTACTGCGTTCCGACAGCCAGTTCGTGTTGCGTGGGGAGGCGGCTCAGCTGGCGCTTCCCTCGGCGGCGATTGTAGCCCACGGCGTAGAGCTCGTTTCCGATGGCGACCACCGCTGGAATTGGAGGCTCGGGTTCGGTCATCAGCCATGCGTCAGCATCCTCCTGGCTCGCGAAGCCTCTGAGCGGAGGGGCAGTCCTGGCGGAGCGGATGCTCTCCAGGTAGTCCTCGACGCCACGCTCCTCCCCTAGGTGCATCACGAAATCAAAAGAGACCTTGGCGGTCCTGAGGGCTTCGAGCTGCTCGGGCGAGGACGTTCGCTTTTCCAGTTCATGGAGGTGGTGGCACGTGCTGCTGTAGAGCTCGAAGAAGCTGAACCGCTCGCCGACGCGCGGCTTCGGGACGGGCGCTTCCTCGGCCTCTACCTCGTCCTCGGCCGCATCCAGAGGGCCGTAATCTTCTTGTGGGGGGAGGCGGAGCAACTTCCGGTGGTTGAGTTCTCGTACATCGGCGACGGAGTAGAAGTCATTGGCTGCCCGGATGATGGCGCCGTGAGGCGGGGCAGGGTGATTTCGCAGCCAGTCATCCGCTTCCTCTCTCGTCGAGAAGGAGAAGAGGGGTGTCAGGGGCGCGGTGCCGAAGCTCTCGACGAACTTCGTGAACTCCGCTGAGTCGCCTCTTCCATGGATGAAATGCAGGAGGGTCCGGGAGGCTTGGAGGGCGTCGAATTGCTCCGAGGTGGATGCTTGTGGCTCCACCTCACGGAGCACGGTCAGGGTGCTCTGGATGAGCTCGGGGGTCATGGGGAACTCCATTGCGCCACGAAGTAAGCATCCTTGTTCAACTGGCCACGAGCACGACGGGCGCCAAGACCACCAGTCCTGCGCCGGCCGAGACAATCACGAATGCAGCACCCGCGATGATGACGATGCCGCCAACGAGGAGTTCCGTGCGGTGGCGTTTCAGCCAGTCGACCGCCTCGTTCGTGCCGGTGAACTCCATGGCGTGTGCTTGCTGCAACTTGAGGCAGTCCTGATACTGATTCAGGCACTCTGTCGAGCAGTGTCGGCTCTTGCTGCCGTCGTCGCGCTTGAGGTGACTCCATTTCGCCGGAAGCCTGCGCCTCATGCAGTCCCGGAAGCAGTCGATATGCTCCTGGTCACAGTCCCTCGGGCGAGATGTCGCGAGCAGGATTCTGCCAGCTGAACCGCCGGTGTTGGCTCGGAGGTAATACTGGGACAGGTCGAACTCAGAGGCCCGTTGCCAGGAGTGGTTGACCTGCCCATCCGGTGCCTCTTCGATGATGAGCACGTAGCCGGTGAGTTCTTCGGCGCGTGGAGGCGAGGAATGGCGAGTGCTACCGCAAGAGACCAGCAGCAGCGCGAGCCCCACCGCGAGCAGCCCGCCAGTACTTCGGTCGGTAGTGTGAAGTCCCATGACGTGGAGCATTGCTTGAACGTGGCCCTCTGGGCTCGCGTTGTTCGGTACCTCTGGTACGCCAACGGAGGCGTGGGATGGACTTTCCGGGCATCGTGTCCTCAACGGAGAAAGCACCGCCAGATTCCTGGCGTCGGTGGGCGTAGCAGGTCATGCGTTGGACCTCACTCTGCTTCCGGGCGCGCCCAGCGGCACGCGGAGTGGCTCGAGTCACGACTCACGCTTCCGGCGGGGAGCGGGACTCCCGCGATACCTGCGGGCCAGCCGTGTCCGCAGATTGAAGGGCACCCCCCACTCGCGTGAGAGCTGCTGGGCGCGGACGTTCAGCTCCTCGCGGGTGCGCTTCCGCGTGTCCGGCAGTCCGACCAGGACCTGGTTGAAGGACTCCTCCACGGTGAAGGCATGGAGTTGGGCGAAGCACTCCTTCCAGAGGCGCGCCATGGAGGAATCCGCCTTGCCCGGCAGCCGCAGCACGTTGCCCACCACCGCGCCGCCCGGTGACAGTCGCGCCCGAGCGGCCTGCAGGAACTCCCGCGTCGCCAGCGCTGGCGGGATGCCCCGAGGCCCGAAGGCATCCAGGAGGATGGCGTCATACGGCGGCCCGGGCGTCTCGATGAAGCGCCGCGCATCCGCTACGTGGGAGCACAGGGCCGTGTCCTCCCGGAAGCCGAAGTAGCGCCGGGCCACGTCCAGCACTTCGGGGTGCAGGTCCACCGCGTCGATGTGGGCCCGGGGCAGCACCGCGCGGAGGAACATTGGAACGGCGCCGCCTCCCACGCCGACCACCAGGATGCGCCGGGGCTCCGCGACGAAGGCCAGCGACGCCACCATGGCCCGCGTGTAGTCCGACTCCAGCCGCAGCGGGAAGCCCGGCCACACCACGCTCTGCGAGGAACCCAGCCAGCCGAACTGGAGGTAGCGCCGGCCCTCGTCATCCTCGGTGACGACGAGCAGGCTGCCCGGCGACGTCGCCACGTGCAGCACTTTGCGCGGGTGCTCGTACGCGCGAGACACCTGCGCCAGGGCCAGCACCGCGCGCCGTGAAGCGCCTTCCGGCGGAGGGCCGTTCCGGTGCCGTCGGGGCCAGTGGGGGAGGGCGGGCCTCCAGGCGTTTCCGGGCCCTGGCCGGCCTCCGCAGTGCATCCACATCACGCCGGGAGCATACGGGGAAGGAGGGCAGGGCGGGGGCGCGTCATGGGGCCTGGGGCCTGGGGCCTGGGGCCTGGGGCCGGGAAGAGGCGGGCGCCGCGCCTGTCGCTGTTCGGACGAGGGCCGCTCGGGCAGAGCGAGGGCGCATCCGCATACGAACGGCTCCGCCAGTCAGTGGGTCTGCGCCGCATGCCAGGTTTGTCATTGGGGAATCCGGCCCCGGTGTATAGGATTGCAGCTCCTGGCCCCGCTTGGGCGAGGTGCCCGTCGCTTCGCGAGCGGACGCCAGAACGCCAATAGCGGTGCGGTTCTGACCAGGATGGGGGCGCAATGGAGACAGCACTCGTCGAGAAGAAGCGTCGTTTGGCCGCGCTCGCGGTCCGGGCGCAGTCAGCGGGGGATGACGCTGCCGTCCTGGCCTGGTGGCGTGAGCTGGCGGGGATGGTGCTTGCGCTTGCCGCCCGCGCTCGAGGCATCCAGTTCAAGGTCGCCGGGCGCTGGTTCGTTGCCGTCCCTCCGGACTCCTCGTGTCACGGCCTGGCAAGGGCATACAGTGTGGTGTGTGGTGCCCCCATGATGAAGAGCGGGCGCGCGACGCTCGCTGAGATGAGCGAGCTCCGCTCCGAGGGCGACCCGGTGGTGGACGCAACCCGGCTCCTGGCCAGGGCCGCTCTCGCGATGGAGAACGGGAGGCCAGTGTCCGCGGGACAGGTGACGGAAGACCTTCTCGAATGCGTTTCATCCATCGCCGCCGAATTCGAATCGAGCTCGCCACGTCCCCCACCCCAGCTCGCCGACGGCGACCCCGGGGTCGAAATGGCCAGTTGGGTCATCGGTGACGAACCCTCCATCCCACGGCCCGGGGAAGAGGTGGGAGACGCACTCGCGCACTGTGAGGAACTCGCCCATCAACGACTCGGGCCAGGGGCTTGAAGGGCGCTCTCCGTCCCGGGGCTCAGTCTCCGGAGCCGGCGAGCTGCCAGTCGCCCTTCGCGCTGATGCCCAGGCGCAGGCCGAGGTAGCCCGAGCCGCCCTCCTTCATCGCGCGCAGCTGCGCCTCGGGGTAGACGCCCGAGACGGCCTTCCAGTCCTTCTCCGAGCCCGTGACGTGCACGGCGGGCCAGAAGTACAGGTCGCCCTGCTTCGCGGAGGGCAGGTTGAGGACCTGGACCATCCGCGCGAGCACCGGCTCTCCCTGCTGCTCCGCCGCGCGCCACGCCGCCGCCGGGTCCTTGCCGCCCCCGAAGCTGAAGCGCAGGCCCTTGCCGTTGTCATCGGCCAGCTTCGCGAGCGCCGCGTAGTCGCAGGCCACCGCGGCGGCGATGATGCGGCGGCGCATGCCCTCCACGAGCGGCGGAGGAGGCGGCATCGGAATCAGCGTCTTCGCACTCAACGTCCCCGCCGAGCACGCCGCGCTTCCCGCGTCAGGCGCGGCCGCCAGGACGCCCGCATCCTGTAGCCCCGCATCGACGGGCGTGGGCTCCGGCGCACCGGCATCCACGACCACCGGGCGCTCCTGGACGGGGGCCGTGCCCGCATCGGCGGTGGGGCCCGGCGAGCGCTCCGAGCAGGCGAGGAGGGAGACGGCGACACAGGCAGACAGCAGCGCGGACCGGTTCATGGCGCGTCCTTGTAGACCAGGGCGCGCGAGGCAGGCACCGGTTTCGGGGCCGCTCAGCCGCCCTTCGGTGACTCGATGACGACCGCGAACGGGTCGAACGGCGCGTCGTCCTTCTTCTTGCCGGGCGTGCCGGACCCGCCGACCGACGAGTACGGGTCGATCTTCACCGGCATCCCGAACACCTTCGGGTTCTTCTTCGGAGGCTCCGCGGGCTTGCCGAAGTTCGACGTGCTGTTGTCGTCGCTCATGCCCTCCAGCCTAGCGCGTCGGCCGTTCGCCTGCTTCCTGGCACTCCCGCCGCGACTTTCTTGGGCGTCGGCCCGGACGGGGCGATAATCCAGTCCCATGTGTGGCCGTGTGACCGTCCGGACCTCTCCCGACCAGCTCGTCGCCGAGCTGGGCCTTGCTGGCATCCGCGCGTCGGTGGATCGCCCGCGCTTCAACCTGTGTCCCACCCAGCTGATGCCCGTCGTCCCCAACGACGGCGCGCGCATGCTGGACGCCTTCCGCTGGGGGCTCATCCCCTCGTGGGCGAAGGACCCGAGCATCGGCAGCAAGCTCATCAACGCCCGGGGCGAGACGGTGGCGGAGAAGCCCAGCTTCCGCACCGCGCTCAAGAAGCGGCGCTGCCTGGTGCTGGTGGACGGCTGGTACGAGTGGAAGCAGACCACGAAGCCGAAGACGCCGTACTTCTTCCACCGCAAGGACGGCGCGGCCCTGACGCTCGCCGGCCTGTGGGAGGAGTGGACGGCGCCGGACACCGGCGAGGTGCTCAACACCTGCACCATCATCACCACCGGCCCCAACGCGCTGATGGCGCCCATCCATGACCGGATGCCCGTCATCCTCTCGCCCGAGGCCCGCGAGCTGTGGCTGCGCCCCGAGCCCCAGGACCCCGCCACGCTCCTGCCCCTGCTGGTGCCCTTCTCCGGCGAGGCGCTGGACGCGTACGAGGTGGCACGCGTCGTCAACTCGCCCGCCAACGACGTGCCCGCCTGCGTGGAGCGCGTCGCCGCCTGAGCGGCCCCGTCACGCCTTGCGGCGCACGCGGGCGTCGAGGCTCCACGGCCCGGGGCCCGACAGCACCACGGCCACCATGACGGTGAGGTAGAGCAGCGACAGCTCCATGCGGCCGAACGGGTCCGCGCGGTGGCGGTAGAGCGCCACCAGCATGGTGAAGCCCGCGAAGGCGGCCGCGGGACGGGTGAAGAGGCCCACCGCCACCAGCAGCCCGCCCAGGAACTCCGCCAGCGACGCGCACCAGGCGAAGAAGAGCGGGAAGGGGAAGCCCAGCGCCGCCACGCCCTGGGCGAACTGGCTCATGTCACCGCGCACCTTCGACAGCCCGTGCCCCAGCGCGAGCGTGAGCCCGAACACCACCCTCACCAACGTCCATCCCAACGCGGACCGTCCCACCATGCGTGTCCTCCTCCTGTGTTGGCGCACAGCCTCGCATGGCCACGCGCAACCGTCCCCTTCTCGACGCTTGCGAGCGCCAGGGCCACGTCAGAGCCCTGCCTAGAGTCTGCCTGGGCGCGGTCTCCAGAGATTCGCGCCTGAAGCGGTTCATGACTCGTTGTCCGCAGGGGGCATGCGATGAAGCAGACGAAGCAGACCCGTCGTCCGGAGCGGCGCTGGCTGTTGCGACTCGGAGTCGCCTCGTGTGTGGGCCTGGGGCTCGTGGGCTGTGGCGCGGGCGGAGACGAGGCCGTGGCGGCGCCCGCGCCCGAGGCGTCCTCCGCGAGCCTCGGCCTGGTGGAGCGCGTCCGCGACGGCAGGGAGCTGGCGAGGATGGAGCGGCACCTGGAGTCGCTCTACAGCGCGAAGGACGTGGTGCACCGCTTCAAGAGCCGGGCGGGGGACGACATCGACTGCGTGCCGCTGCACCTGCAGCCCGCGCTGCGCCAGCCCGGCATGGAGGGCCACCGCATCCAGCTGACGCCGAGCACGCTGCCCCAGACGGGCGCGAAGGCCGTGGCCGCGGACCCGGCGGCGCCCCGGCGTGACACGCTGCCCGCGACGCTCGAAGCCGGCGTCTCGGGCCCGGGTGATGTGGACAGCACGGGCGCCATGCGGCGCTGCCCCGAGGGCACGGTGCCCATCGTCCAGCTGAAGCTGGAGACGCTGAAGCGCTTCGAGACGCTGGACGAGTTCCGGCGCAAGGTGCCCAACCACCTGGCGGGCCGGCTCACCGAGGACACCGGCAAGCCCCGGGGCTTCGAGGGACTCGAGCCGCCGCGCAACGGCCCCACGGCCCAGCACCAGTACGCGCATGCGCACCAGTGGGTGGACAACCTGGGCGCGGAGAGCATCTTCAACCTCTGGAATCCCTACACCGAGCTGAGCAGCGAGTTCAGCCTGTCGCAGATGTGGGTCGTCCGCGGCTCGGGCGCGTCCCTGGAGACGGTGGAGGCCGGCTGGCAGAAGTATCGGGACTTGTACGGTGACGACAACTCGCGCCTCTTCATCTACTTCACGCCGGACAACTACGGCAGCGGCGGTTGCTACAACCTGAGCTGCGGCGCCTTCGTCCAGGTCAACAACACCGTCCCCATTGGCGGGCGGTTCGACAGCTACAGCGTGTCCGGCGGCGCGCAGCGCGAGTTCAAGCTGCTCTGGTTCAAGGACGGCGCCGCGGGCCACTGGTGGCTGAAGTACGGCGACATCTGGGTGGGCTACTACCCGCGCACCCGCTTCGATGCGAATGGCCTGGCGGACCGCGCCGCGTCCATCGACTTCGGCGGCGAAATCATCGACAACCGCAACCTCAACCTCCACACGGCCACGGACATGGGCAGCGGCGCCTATCCCACGGCGTGGTTCGGGTATGCGGCGTACCAGCGCAACCTGATGTACGTGAGCACCAGCAACGTCTACACGGACCCGTCGGGCCTCACCGCGTACCGCGACGACGCGTACTGCTACGACATCGCGCTGTACAACGACCCGGGCAACTGGGGCCGCTACTTCTTCTTCGGCGGTACCGGCTACAACGCCAACTGCATGTAGTCCGTCCTCGCGGCGAAGGCGGGTGGACCCCATGTGTCCACCCGCCGCTGTGACGCTCCGTGCGAAGCCCTGGGAATCAGGGAGCAGTGTTCAATAATTCCGGAAAACGTATGCGGGCGCGGAAACCTTGGACTCCCAATAACCGATAATCGCCTTCAGCGGTGGGCCACGGACGGCCCACCGCCTTCCCCAAGCGGAGGCGTATCAATGAAGGGTTTCTCCCGATTCGGTGTGCTGGGTGCGTGTGTTCTCGCGACGGCTTGTGTCTCGAAGGAGGAGCCGACGCCGGCACCGACGGGAACGGAGTCACCCGCGCAGGAGCAGGGCCTGTCGAAGACGAAGGTCGCCGGTGAGCGCTGCGGCACGCGCCCGCTGACGGACGTGGAGGAGCAGCAGGTCAAGACGCACCTGTCGAAGTTCGCGGCGGCCACGGCGCAGAAGAAGCCGGGTGGCGGCGGCGGTGGCGGGGGCGCGACGGTGACGGGTGGAACCATCAACGTGTACTTCCACGTCATCAACCAGGGTAGCGGCGTATCCAACGGCGACCTGACGTCGGCGATGATTGCCGACCAGATGAACGTGCTGAACGACGCCTACCGGGCGTGGGGCTGGCAGTTCAACCTGGTGGCGACGACGCGCACCAACAACAGCACCTGGTTCAACACCTGCGACGTCGTCTCGGTGGAAACGGCGATGAAGACGGCGCTCCGCCAGGGCACGGCGGACGACCTGAACATCTACAGCTGCAACCCGGGCGGCGGCCTGCTGGGCTGGGCGACGTTCCCCAACTGGTACGCGGGCGCGCCCAAGGACGACGGCGTGGTGCTGCTCCACGCGTCGCTGCCGGGCGGCTCGGCGGCCCCGTACAACCTGGGCGACACGGCCACGCACGAGGTCGGCCACTGGATGGGCCTGTACCACACGTTCCAGGGCGGCTGCGCCAAGACGGGCGACTCCGTGAGCGACACGCCCGCCGAGCGGAGCGCCGCGTACGGCTGCCCCACGGGCCGCGACTCGTGCAGCGGCACGGGCGTGGACCCCATCACCAACTTCATGGACTACACCGACGACGCCTGCATGGACCGCTTCTCCGCGGGCCAGGACGCGCGCATGGACCAGATGTTCAGCGCGTACCGCCTGGGCAAGTAGTCGCGGGCCGAGCTGCGCCGTACCACCGCGCCACCGGGGCTCCCAGAGTCCCGGTGGCGTTTGCTTTTTCCGGGGCCGCCCGGCGCCCCGCCTGGTGTCAGGATGCCAGGCCCGCGGCGCGCGTCCGCCCGGGTCAGGTGTTGGAGCGCAAGGAGACACGCCATGACGACCACCGCCCCGGGCTCGCCGGACTTCGCCGCGGCCCGTATCGCCCCGGGCCCGCGCGGCCACCTGCTGCTGGGCATCCTCCCCGAGGCGCGCCGGGACGTGCTGGGCCTGCTGACGCGGGCGGCGCGCCAGTACGGAGACGTGGCCCGCTACCGGCTGGGCCCCATGACGTCACACCTCATCGCCCACCCGGACGGGGTGCGCCACGTGCTGCAGGAGCACGTGGGCAACTACACCAAGGACCACTTCTCGTACCGGCTGGTGAGCCGCGTCGCGGGCAACGGGCTGCTGACGAGCCAGGGCTCCTTCTGGCTGAGGCAGCGGCGGCTGGCCCAGCCCGCCTTCCACCGGCAGCGCATCTCCGCCATGGCCGAGGCGATGACGCGGGCCACGGTGGCCATGCTGGAGCGCTGGGACACGCTCGCCGCGCGAGGCGAGCCCGTGGGGGTGGTGGAGGAGATGATGCACCTGACGCTGACCATCGTCGGCGACGCCCTCTTCGGCACCTCGGTGGGCGACAAGGCCGCGGTGGTGGGCCCCGCGTTCAACGTGCTGAGTGAGCAGACCGTCACCCGCTTCCGCACGCTGCGCCTGCTGCCTCCGGTGCTGCCCACCCGCTACGACGCGGAGTTTCGCGCCGCGAGCCGGGCGCTGAAGGGCGCCGTCATGGAGCTCATCGCGGACCGGCGCAAGCGCCCCGAGGACACGGGCGACCTGCTCTCCATGTTCATGCTGGCGCGGGACGAGGACACGGGCGAGACGATGAGCGACGAGCAGCTTCGTGACGAGGTGCTCACCATGCTGGTGGCGGGCCACGAGACGACGGCCACGACGCTGAGCTGGACGTGGGCGCTGCTCGCCCAGCACCCCGAGGTGGAGGCGAAGCTGCACGCCGAGCTGGACACGGTGCTCGCGGGCCGCACGCCCACGGCCGGGGACGTGCCCCGGCTGGGCTACACGCGGATGGTGGTGGAGGAGGCGATGCGGCTCTACCCGCCGGCCTATGTCTTCAGCAGGGCGGTGAAGGAGGACGACGTCATCGGCGGCTTCCGCATTCCCAGGGGCACCTCGGTGGACGTCAGCCCCTACGTCACCCACCGGCATCCGGACTTCTGGGAGCGCCCCGAGGCGTTCCTCCCGGAGCGCTTCTCGCCAGAGGCCTCCGCGCAGCGCCCGCGCTACGCGTACTTCCCCTTCAGCGGCGGGCCGCGCCAGTGCATCGGCAATGGCTTCGCGATGATGGAGGCGCAGCTCATCCTCGCCACCGTGGCCCAGCGCTACCGGCCGAGGACCCTCCCCGGCCATGTGCTGACGCCCGAGCCGCTCATCACCCTGCGCCCCAAAGGAGGCCTGCCCATGTCCCTGGAGCGGCGGAGCCCCGTCCAACAGGCGCCTTCCGGCGCGGTGTGAACGGGGCCCTTCGTCACTCGAGGAACTTCAGGCCGATGACGCCGGCGAGAATCAACGTCAGGCACATCAGCCGGGCCGGCGAGGCGCTCTCCCCGAGGGCGAGGATGCCGGCCACCGCCACGCCGACGGCGCCAATGCCCACCCAGACCGCATAGGCGGTGCCCACCGGCAGGCTCTTCAGCGAGGCGGACAGCAGGCCGAAGCTCACCGCGGCGGCGGTGATGCCGAGGACGGCGGGCCCGAGCCGGGTGAGCCCCTGCGCCTGCTTCAGCGCGAGGGCCCAGACAATCTCCAGCAGGCCCGCGACGACCAGGAGGACCCATGCCATGCCGGCGCCCTCTTCAGACGGCGAAGCCGCCGTCCACGGCGATGGACGCACCGGTGATGAAGCGCCCGCCCTCGCCGGAGAGGTGGGCCACCGTGGCGGCGATGTCCTCGCTCTCCCCGAAGTGGCCCAGGGGGAGCAGGACCCGCTCGGCCTCCGCGGCCGGGCCGTTGGCCGGATTCATGTCCGTGTCGATGGGGCCGGGGTGGACCACGTTGGCGGTGATGCCCCGGGGCCCAAGCTCTCGGGCCAGCCCCTTGGTGAGGCCCGTCAGCGCCGCCTTGCTCATGGTGTAGAGGGTGACGCCAGCAAAGGGCACCCGGTCGACGAAGCAGGTGCCGATGCTGATGATGCGCCCGCCCTTGCCCATGTGCCGTGACGCCGCCTGCGAGGCGAGGAACACCGCCCGCACATGCACCGCGAGCGTCCGGTCCACCTCCTCCAGCGTCACGTTCTCCAGCAGCCCGGAGGGGAAGATGCCCGCGTTGTTGACGAGGATGTCGAGCCGCCCCAGCTCCGCCACCGTTCCCTCCACGGCCTGGATGACGGCCGTGGGGCTCGCGCTGTCCGCGGCGATGGCGAACCCACGCCGGCCGGCCGCCTGGATGTCCCGGACGACGGCCTGGGCCTTGTCCGCCGCGCTCACGTAGGTCAGCGCCACGTCGGCGCCCTCCCGTGCGAGCCGCCGGGCGATGGCCGCTCCAATGCCCCGGCTGCCACCTGTGACGAGTGCCACCTTGCCCGCGAGTCCCGACATGCGCCGCTCCTTTGTGTAGCGATTGATACAGAAGTGGTAATCGCCTTGCCTGGAGCCGTCAACGGATTAATTTAATGAGCGATACAGAAAGGAGCGGGTGATGACGACACGGGGCCGCCCGCGCCACTTCGACCGGGACGCCGCATTGCGGCAGGCCATGCAGGTCTTCTGGGAGCGCGGTTACGAGGGGGCGTCGCTCAGCGAGCTCACGGAGGCCATGGGCATCAAGGCGCCGAGCCTGTACGCGGCCTTTGGCTGCAAGGAGGCCCTGTTCCGCGAGGCGGTGGAGCTCTACGACTCGGTGGGGAGCGGGGCGACGAACCGGGCGCTCCAGGAGGCCCCCACGGCGCGCGCGGCCGTCGAGGCCATGCTGCGCGACAACGTGAAGGAGTACGTGACTCCCGGCAGGCCGAGCGGCTGCATGATTGTCCTCGCGGCGGTGGCCGGCACGGCGGAGAACGAGGGCGTGCGGGCGTTCCTCGCGAAGCTGCGAAGGAAGTCCACCACGGCGCTTCAGCGCCGGTTGGAGCGAAGCGTCTCCGAGGGTGAGCTGCCCGCGGGCACCGACACCGCGGCCCTGGCCGGCTTCTACACCACCGTGCTGCAGGGCCTCTCCATCCAGGCCCGGGATGGCGCCTCCCTGGAGACGATGGAGGCCACCGTCGACTGCGCCATGGCCGCGTGGGACGCGCTGGTGAAGCGCCGCCCGAAGCGCTGAACGGAGCGCCTCGGGCCCGGGGTGGGGTGTGTCGCGCTACGAGGCGGAGCGCTTGGGGGCGCGCAAGTCGGTGATGGGCAGCGGGTGGCGGGCGCCCTGGGGTGAGACGAGGGCGGCGTTGAGGACGAAGTCCTGGCCCATGCGCAGCTCCAGGGTGGTGGGCCCCTTGTGGGTGGTGCGCCAGTCCAGGTCGATGCGGACGGTGCCCAGAAGCTCGCGGTCCACGGTGGTGGTGTCGAGCGACTCGAAGAGGGCCACGGAGATGGGGCCGGGGATGAGGGGCAGCTCCAGGGTGACGGACTTCGTGGCGGGCACGGGGGTGTTGGCGGGGATGACCTCGTGCTGGGCCCCGCCGGGCACCATGATGCTGATGGGCATGGGCACCACGTCCGCCAGTCCGGCGATGCCGCGCGCCAGGTTGCGCCCGAGGATGGCGGCGCCCACGGCCACGCCCAGCTCCGGGTGGACCTCCTTCTCGGAGGACAGGCGCTTGAAGTGGGCGAAGCGCTGGCGGATGACGGGCATGCGCGTCTGGCCGCCCACCATGACCAGCTCGTCAATCTGGTCCGCCTTCATCTTCGCGCGCTCCAGCACGTCGTCGCACGCGGAGGCGCTGCGCTCGACGAGCTGGAACACCATCTCCTCCAGCTGCTTGCGGGTGAGGGTGTAGTCGAAGTCGATGAAGGCCCCGTCCTTCTGGGCGATGCAGGGCACGCGCAGCACGGTGGAGTCGCGCTGGCTGAGCGACATCTTCGCGGACTCGGCGGCGAAGACGAGCCGCTGCATGACGACCTTGTTGCCGCGCAGGTCGATGCCGTGCTTCGACTGGAAGTCCTGCACGAGCATCTCGACGATGCGCTCGTCGAAGTTGGCGCCGCCGAGGAAGGCGTCGCCGCCGGAGCCGAGCACCTTGACGACCTTGTTCTGCACGGCGAGCAGGGTGGCGTCGAAGGTGCCGCCGCCGAGGTCGAAGACCATGACGGTCTGCTCGGGGTTGCGCAGGTTGGCGTAGTAGAGCGCGGCGGCGGTGGGCTCGTTGATGATGGCGCGCACCTGGAGGCCGGTCTGCTCGGCGGCCTGTCGCACGGCCTCGCGCTGGCGGATGCTGGCGTGGGCGGGGACGGTGAGGACGCACTCGCGGAAGGGCTCACCGGCGGCGTGGTTCGCCAGAATGAGCATCTGCCGGATGATGAGGTGGGCGACCTCGGTGAGGGAGGTCATCTTCCCGTACATCTTCACGGCGGTGTAGCCGTCCGGGGCCTCCATCAGCTCGAAGGCGTACTTGTCCTTGTGCTGGGTGACGTACTCGGACTGGAAGCGGCGGCCGAGGAAGCGCTTCGCGCCGAAGACGGTGTGGCGCGGGTCGTCGATGATCTGCCGCCGGGCGGCGTGGCCGACGATGGACTTGTCCGCTGCGTGGAACCACACCACCGAGGGCAGGGTGAAGCTCTTGTCCGTCACGGGCACGACGCGAAGCTTGCCCGCCTTGTCGAAGAAGGCCGCCGAGGTGTTGGTGGTCCCGAAGTCGATGCCGAGGATGGAGGCCGTGCTCATAACGGCCGGAAGTCTCCCACGTCCGGGGGCCCGCTTCAGCCCCCGAAGTGGTGCGCCGGTAGGAATGCCGGGCCCTGAGTGCCCGGCCGCCTGGTGCCGCTACTCCGCGTCCTGGCCGGGTGCTCCCGGCTTGAGGCCGTGTACGGCGGGTTCCGACGCGCCGCGAGAGCTCACTGGCAATAGGCGTAGATCTGCTGCTGGTAGCGGCCCCGCGTCGTTCCATACTTATCGAGGGTGCCGTCGCACGAGCAGTACTCGGCGCCGACTTCCAGGCCCGTGGTGGTCGAGTACCAGGTGCGCTTCCAACTGCTGCTCCAGGGGCACTGATAGAGCAGCGCCTGCTCGGTGCTTTCGAGCGACTCCTGCGCCAGCTCTTCCGGAGCACCTTCACCACACGCACCCAGGAGGAGGGCAGCGACACCGGCGATGACGACGTGCTTCGTCAACATGATGAGCTCCTACCTGTCTGGAGGAAGTGAGTAGACAGGTAAAGCGCGTTTACCATGCTTATAGGGCGAGTGCCCACGGTGGAACGCGTCCGTGCGGAGGCGCAAGTTGGGACGCCGGGCCGGAGGGGCGCGTGTAGCATGCGCCGCCATGGCTACCGTCGAGCGGGCCCTGGTTCGAGATGTCGCCGCCATCGCCGCGGCGGCGGGTGTGGTCGGCGTGTCCTTCGGCGCCATCGCCGTGGCGGCGGGCATGTCCGTGTGGCTCGCCTCGCTGATGTCGATGCTGGTCTTCGCGGGCGGCTCGCAGTTCATGGTGGTGGGCGTGGTGGCGGGCGGAGGCAGCCCGGTGGCCGCGGTGCTCGCGGGGTTGTTGCTGAACGCGAGGCACCTGCCGTTCGGCATGGTGGTGTCCGACGTGCTGGGGCGGACGTGGCCGCTGCGGTTGCTGGGTACGCACCTGATGGTGGACGAGTCGGTGGCCTTCGCCCTGTCGCAGAAGGACCCGGCCCGGCGGCGCGCCGCGTACTGGCTCTGTGGTGGGACGCTGTTCGTGGCGTGGAACGTCGGGGTGGTCATCGGGGCCATGGCGGGAAGGGCGCTGGGGGACCCGGATGCACTGGGGCTGGATGCGGCGTTCCCGGCCGCGATGTTCGCGTTGCTCCTGCCGTCGTTGAGAGCTTCGCCCGAGGAGAAGGCGCCGGAAGGTGGTCAGTCCTCGACGGGTGCGGAGGCGCCGAAGGCGGGACAGGCGGCGGCCATGGCGCGGCGGGTGGCGCTGGTGGGGGCTGCCATTGCCCTGCTCACCACGCCCGTGCTTCCCGCGGGTCTGCCGGTGCTGCTGGCGCTCCTTGGCGTGGCGGTGGCGCTGCGATGACACTGCTGCCCATCCTGGTGCTCGCTGCTGGCACGTATGCCTTCCGGCTGGCCGGACCGCTGCTCAGCCAGCGCATGCACATCTCCGCGCGAGTGCAGCGGCTGATGACGCTGTCTGCGATTGCGCTGCTCTCCGCGCTGGTGGCGACGGCGACGCTGACCTCGAATGGCGGCTTCGTGGGCTGGGCGCGGCCGGCGGGTGTGGCCGTGGGGGCGGCGCTGGCCTGGTTCCGGCTGCCCTTCGTGGTGGTGGTGGTCGCCGCGGCCGGGACGGCGGCGGTGCTGCGGATGCTCGGCGTGCCGTAGGGCAGGGGAGCCCAGGATCGCCGGGCCCTGGCGCGATGCTTGAGCAGAGTACGATGCGCGAGAGGGGTTTCCTGAATCCAGGGTTCACATGGGAATTGTCGTCTACCTCGCGGGACGTCTTCGATGCATGCGCTGCCGTGCGGAGCATGAAGGGCTTATCCAGACGAAGCTCCTTCGCACCGAGTACGACAACAGCTGTCGCGAGTATCGGGTGGGCGAGTCCGAGGTCATCGACGGCCTCGTCGACTACGTTCCGCTTGTGCCTGGGGCCGGTGCTCGCCTCGTCGTGGCGGTCGGAGATTGGGACTGCTCCGAGTGTGGCCTCGCATGGCAGTGGGCCAGGGCCACGTTCGACGTCGACGAGAGCTCGGGCCGCGCGGTCGGCACCCTTCGCGAGCTGAGCAGCCTGCAGCCCCACGCTCCAGGGCTTCTTTCAGAAGTACACTTTGTTGAAGGAGAACTGGCGAGGCTCTCCGGGCTGTGGAACCTGGCCGACGCCTGGGATGCCGGGCTGGCGCGGTGGCATCGCTTGACCGTCGATGAGCGGTGCAACCGGGTAGCCGACGGATATCGAGCATGGGCTCAAGAAGTGGCAGGCGTTGTCCTGCCCTCACCGGGTGAGGCCGCCGATTGAGGTGCGCTTTCCATTGAGGTCGCGGTGACGTTCTCCGTCACCGCAGGTGGCGTCGTCATCGCCTGGAAGATGCGCTTGAACGCCGTGGGCGCGGGTCCTCATATCGAGGATGACGTCCGCATTGACGAGCGGCACCAGCCGGTACTGAACCCAAGCGAAGAGGAACTCCAGGTGCATCGCCACGGTGTACTCGGGCAGGTGGTACTTCGCGGCCTCCGAGGTGTTGCGGTTGGAGGAGGACGTATCGCCCACCAACTCTGGGGGCACGTTGTAGACGTGGCGCACGTACGCACGCAGGGACTTCGCCAGTTCGTCCACCTGCAGCTTGCGGTAGTCGACGGCGAGCTGGGCGAAGGTGCTGCCGGTAGGGTGAACCACACCTTGCCCTCGTTGACCGGGCCCGAGAACTCCTCCTTGAAGCGCTTCTCCAGGTCGTCCGCAGCCTTGTCCGCCTCGGAGTCCTCCTGCGTCGAGTCGAGGCCCACCACGGCCGTGGGCAGGCTCCCGGTCGAGGGTGCTCTTCGTCGCACGGTCAATGGCTCTGTCTCGACCTGATGCGGACATGCGCAGGGCGCAGTTAGGGAGCACGCCGCGCAGCAGCACGTCGCTGTGCGAGGGGGCTCTCCGCTCAGCCCTGATGCGTTGGGGGAAGGCGCCGGCTGTGCGCTGGCGCTCTACTCTCCGAGCCAGTACAGGTGGTCATTGCTGCTCAGGGCCTGTTCAAGAAACTCACTGAACGACCTGGCAATCTGCCGCAATTGAAGCGGGTACGTTTCGTGCCACGCGTCCAGCAATGGAAACGGCGCGGGCTTCGATACGTCTACAAGTACGAAGTCCGAGTCCTGGCAATCCACCACTGGGAACCAGGCTGCGGTAACGGGTGTGTCGTCCCTCCTACGAAGTCGAGCGGTGAATTGCGGAATTTCCTCCAGGGAAAGGATGCGGTAGTTGGGGTCTTCCTCCCGCGGCACGAAGAGCGTCGCACCGTCGCAGTGTAGGTAGAAGGCCCGGAGATCGGTGTCGAGCTGCCACCCTACGCGCGCCTCGAAGTCGGCGACCTGCGCTGGTGTTGCTGGCGGGTTTGGGAAGTGCTTCCGCGAAATCTCGTCGAAGAGGTGGTGCATGGGCGGCTAGTCCGAATATGGCCGGTCGGGTCCGACTACCTTCCACCGGCCTTCGTTGGCATAGCAGGCCGGGTACGCCTTGTTGATGACCTCGTGGACATCCGGAGGAACCGGCACGACATTGCCTGGCGCTGTCGGGTCGCCGCCATGGAGCAGGTCGAAGATGTGGTGCCCTGGCCAGTTGTCGCTACCTGTCTTCGGCCACGCGCCGAAGTCGTTGCCCCACGATTTGCGGAAGCCCCGGCGAGAATTCTCCCAGGTCTTCCGCAGCAACTCCGTTTGAGTGGGAGGGAGTTCGGGGTAGTCGCAGCAGCAGTGGGTGAGGGCAAGTCGCCCTCCCGCCTCGGCAGGCAGGAAGGCGAAACGCCCCTGCCAGTCGCCCTTGATGTCCACCAGCCAGATGCACCCTTTCAGGGGATGTCCTTCCGAGGCACAGCGTCGCTGGCACCGGCTCATGTAGCTTGCGCTGCACAGCTAGGGGCCGTAGTAGATGGTCGTCTGTACTGTGCCGCCGGTTGGCCCCGGCATACTGGGCCCTACCCACTTGGCAGCGGCAGGGCGGCTCGGTCCGCCCACCGTGGCCGAACCACAGCCGACGCCGACCAGCAGCAGCATGAGGCAGGCCATCCTCGACAGGCCGCCGTCCGTGCACATCGCAGACACATGGACCATCGCCGGCACGCTTGCCCCCGCTGTCCTGGTTGGAAAGGAGTAGGGAATGCGCGCGCCTACGACTCCGACTGTCCCCGTCGCAGGCCCAGGGCCTTCATTTTTTTATAAAAGTGCCCACGCTCCAGGTCGAGCAGCCGCGCGGCCTCGGTGACGTTGTCGTGCGTGTGCGCGAGCACGTACTGGATGATGTCCCGCTCCGCGTCCTCCACCTGCTCACGGAAGGTGCGGTCCGCGCGCGGCCGGAAGCCCGTCTGCGCCGCCGCCGTACCCACAGGCACCGCCGGAGCCCCCAGGCCCGGCGCGGGCACGGTGGCCGCCACCGCGAGCGCCGCCTCCGACCCCGGAGCGGGCAGGGCGGCGACACTCACAGGAGTCCCCTCGGACACAGGCGCAGGGGGCAACAGCGCCCGGCCCCGGGGCAGCAATTCCAGCGCGTCCGTCCTCGTGACGAGCGGCCCCTCGCACAGAATCGCCAGCCGCTCCACCAGGTTGCGCAGTTCGCGCACGTTGCCCGGGTAGTCATACGCGCTCATCACCGCGAGCGCGTCGGGTGAAAGCGTCAGCGGCCGGCGCCCGTTCTTCGCGCAGGCCTCGCTCAAGAACGTGTTGATGAGGTCCGGCAAGTCCTCCCGCCGCTCGCGCAGGGGCGGCGAGTGAATCTGGACGACGTTGATGCGGTAGTACAAATCCTCGCGGAAGCGCCCGGCGGCAATCTCCTTCTCGAGGTTCTTGTTCGTCGCGGCGATGACGCGCACGTCCACCTTGAGCGTCTCCGCGCCGCCCACGCGCTCCAGCTCGCCCTCCTGCAAGACGCGCAGCAGCTTGGCCTGCATCGCCTGTGGCATGTCGCCAATCTCGTCGAGGAACAGCGTCCCCTCGTGGGCCAGCTCGAACTTGCCCCGGCGCACGCTCACCGCGCCGGTGAAGGCGCCCTTCTCGTGGCCGAACAGCTCGCTCTCGATGAGGTCATGCGGCACCGCCGCGCAGTTGAGCTTCACGAAGGGCTGGCCCTTGCGCCGCGAGTGCTGGTGCAGCGCCCGGGCGATGAGCTCCTTGCCCGTGCCGTTCTCCCCGGTAATCAGCACCCGCCCCTCCGAGGGCGCCGTGCGCTGGATGAGCGAGAAGATGCGCTGCATGGCCGGCCCGCTGCCCACCATGTCGTAGCGCCCGAGCTGTGCCCGCAGCTCCTGCAGCTCCTCCATCGCCGCCTGGTGCTTGAGCACGTTGCGCAGCGCCACCAGCATCCGCTCGCGGGCGATGGGCTTCTCCAAAAAGTCCCGCGCCCCCAGCTGTGTCGCCTTCACCGCCGTATCGATGGTGCCGTGCCCGGACATCATGATGACGGGCAGCTCCGGCCGCAGCTCCGTGAGCCGCGCCAGCGCAGTCAGGCCGTCCATGTCCGGCATCTTCACGTCCATCAGCACCGCGTCCACCGGGCGCGCGCTCACCACGTCCAGTGCCACCTGCCCGCTGCTCGCCAGGTGCGTCTGGTACCCCGCCAGCTGCAGCGACTGGCTCAGGGTGAGGAGGATGTTCTTTTCGTCGTCGACGATGAGGACGGAGGCGGGCATGGCGGGCATTCCCTGCACTGGGCCGCGGGGCGCGGCCACTCGCGGGTCAGCCGCACAATTTCACGGAAAATATTTGGAGATTCAAGGGTTTCGGGGCGCGCGAGGGGTGTCACGGATGGGACAAATGCTTTGACTCGCCCGGCCACTGCGACTACACGCGTCGCAACCTGCCCCTTAGCGGGCGTGTATTCGTTTTTCACGAATTCGGGAGGAATGATGCGTCGGATTACCCTTTGGGCGGGGCTCTCCCTCGCCTTGGCCGTGCTGACCGGCTGCCCCCCTTCGTACCCCAACTGCAAGGACGACTCGACCTGCACCGAGAAGGGTGAAGTCTGCGTCCAGGGGACGTGCCAGGAGTGCGCGACCGACGCGAACTGCAAGGAGGGCTTCACCTGCCAGGCCAACAAGTGCGCCCCCAAGCCGCCGGAGTGCACCACCGACGCGGCCTGTGGCTCCGGCCGCATCTGTGAGGCCGGCGCCTGCACCGAGGCCCAGTGCAAGGACGACACGGCGTGCCCCGGTGGTGGCAAGTGCCAGGCCGGCCGTTGCCAGGCCCCGCAGGACACCTGCTCCGCCAACACCGACTGCGGTGAGGGCCAGGAGTGCCAGGCCGGCAAGTGCGTGACGGCCTCCGCGGACCGCTGCGACTGGAGCCCCATCCGCTTCGGCTTCAACGAGTCCTCGCTGTCCTCCGAGGCCCAGCAGCGCCTGTCCGACCTGGCCCAGTGCATGAAGACGGGTCAGCAGGGCCCCCTCACGCTTGCCGGGCATGCGGACGAGCGTGGCACGGAGGAGTACAACCTCCAGCTGTCCAACCGCCGCGCGGCCTCGGTGAAGCGCTACCTGACGGACCTGGGCGTCCAGGGCAACCAGGTCAAGACGGTGGGTTATGGTGAGACCCGCCCCGTCAGCAACGCGACGAGCGAGGAAGCGTGGTCCGAGAACCGCCGCGTCGAGTTCCAGCGGTAGTTCTGGGGTAGGCTGGCGCGCGTCATGGCCGTCCACGAGCCGGAAGCGCGTCAGTCCTATCTAGTCTTCGCCTGCGGTAGCAGCTGGTACGCGGTGCCCGCGGAGTGCGCGGCGGAGGTCGTTACCTTCCCCGAGCTCACGCGGGTGCCGGGCGCCCCGGCCCACCTGCTTGGCGTGTTCGCCCACCGGGGAGAAGTCATTCCGGTGGTGGACATGGGCCTGCTGGTGGGCGGCGCCAGTCAGTCCTCGCGGCGCGCGGTGCTGGTGCGGCTCCCGCGCGGCACCCTTGCCCTCACGGCCAGCACGGTGGCCGGCGTCTCCCCGGTGACGGGCACGCTGGACCCGCTCGGCCCCACCGGCGTGCACGTCCACCTGCGCGGCCCCGCCAAGAGCGGACCCCGGGACGTGGCCGTCATCGACCCCGAAGGCCTCTTCGACCACCTCAGCCAGGGCGCCTGAGGCATGGGCCCCATCGGCGTTCGAGGAATGCTCCTGTGTCACGCGGGGCCGCACCGCCTTGCCTTCCACGCGCACGAGGTGGCCTCCATCTCCACGCCCGCGCGCCAGGTCGCGGCCTCCGCCCGGAGGGCCTTCCAGGTCCCCGACGGCGCCACCCGCGTGCTGGTGTCCGCGTCGGGCGGTGGGGTGGGCGTGGACACGCTGGAGATTGAAGCCGAGCCGCACCCGCTCCTGCCCGCGCCGCCGGTGGCCGTGGCCGCCTCGGGCGGCAGCCTCCAGGGCTTCGTCCTGGTGCAGGGCAAGCTGTGGCCGCTGCTGGGGCTGGTGGACTTCGAGCGCTTCCTGCGCGGACTCGTGGAGGCGACATGACGGCGCCGGAGGGACTCAAGGGGCTGGCGGGGTGGACGGCGCGCCCCGCGTGGCTGGGCAGCATCGTCGGCACGTTGCTGGCCCTGCTGCACGGCGTGCTCACCGAGGCGCTGCCGCCGGGCTCCTGGGGCGTGCTCGTCGCGCTGCTGGTGGCCATGCTGGCCGTGTCGCACTGGCTCATTGGCGTGCATGCCCGGCGTGCGCTCGGCGTGCTGTTCGCGCTGGGGGAGCAGCGGCTGCCGCCCACGCAGGAGCACCTGCGCGCCGCGCTGCTGGAGGCGCGCGTCTTTCCCGAGAAGACCTTCACCTTCATCCTGCAGAACTGGATGGGGGGCGCGCTGGCCATGGCATGCGCCTTCGTCCCCCTGGTGGACGCGCCCCTGTCGCTGGGGCTGCGCATCGTCCTGATGGGCGTGTCGCTGGGGCCGCTGAGCGCGCTGTTCATCTACCTGCTGGTGGCCCGCCGCGCCCGCAAGGCCGTGGAGCGCATCGCCGCGCAGGGGCTGTCGCCGCTGGAGGTGGTGGCCACGGTGCCTCCCCGGCGGATGCAATTGCGCCGGCGCATGGTGCTCTTCACCGCCATCGCCGTGCTCAGCCCGTCGCTCTTCATCCTCGATGCATCCGTCTCTCGCACCCTGCGCGTGCTGGACGAGGTGGTGGAGGCGTCCGCGCCCCCGGACCCGCAGGTGGCCTCGCGGCGCGCCAACGACTTCGCCGGGGTGGCGGTGTCCGGCCTCGTCGCCCTGCTGGTGCTACTCACCGCGTACCTGGGCGGGACGGTCATCGCCGAGCCGCTGCGCTCCATCACCGAGGACGCCACACGCATCGCCCAGGGGGATTTGCGCCCGCCGCGCGTCATCGCCGCGGAGGACGAGGTGTGGGCCACCTCCGCCGCCTTCGCGCAGATGCAGGCGCAGCTGGGGCAAGCGCTTACCCAGCTGCGGCGCGCGGGCCTGCAGATTTCGACGACCACCGAGCAGCTCGTCGCCACCTCGGGCGAGCAGGAGTCCGGCGCGGACGAGCAGGCCAGCTCGCTCAACGTGACGAGCGCCACCACCGAGGAGCTGGCGCGCTCGGCGCAGCAGATTGCCGGCAACGCCGAGTCCGTGTCCGCCATCGCCGAGACGACCTTCGGCGCCGCCCAGACGGGCCAGCGCGGCGCCGCCGCCTTCCTGGGCGCCATGCAGCGCATGAAGGAGGACAACCAGGCCATCGCCGACGCCGTCGTCCGCCTCAACAAGCGCGTGCAGCAGATTGGCAAGGTGGTCGAGTTCATCAACGAGATTGCCGACAAGTCGGACCTGCTGGCGCTGAACGCCGAGCTGGAAGGCACCAAGGCGGGCGAGGTGGGCCGGGGCTTCTCGCTGGTGGCCGCGGAGATGCGGCGGCTGGCGGAGAACGTCATCCGCTCCACCAAGGCGATTGAGCAGCTCATCGGTGAGATTCGCGACGCGACGAACGCGGCGGTGATGGCCACCGAGGCGGGCCTGAAGACGACGGACGCGGGCACGGTGCTGGCGGCCCAGGTGGACGAGAGCCTGAGCCTCATCCTCGAGCTGGCGCGGCAGACGTCCCACGCGGTGCGCAGCATCTCCCTGGCCACCCAGCAGCAGCAGACGGGCACGGACCAGCTCGCGGCGGCCATGGGCGACATCCTCCGCGTCACCGAGCAGAACTCGGCGGCCACCAAGCAGATGGCGGCGGCCAACGCGGACCTGGCCTCGCTGTCCCGGGACTTGAAGCGGGTGGTGGAGCGCTTCCACGTGGGCTCCGACGCGGGCTCCCTCCCAGGCTCGCACCCAGGCTCTCATCCGGGCTCTCATCCGGGCTCTCATCCGGGCTCTCATCCGGGCTCCGGAGGTGCGGCGTCATGAGCACGCGCGACGGCTCCCGGCGGGCCTCCTTCAGCCGGCACCTGACGCTTCCCATCCCCATGGCCAACCTGGTGGGGGCGGCGCTCAGCATGCACTTCGCCTCGCTCACCCTGGCCGACAAGCTGGCGGGGCGGATGGGCTTCTTCGCGGGGATGGGGGCGTTCCTCACGACGATGACACTGCTGGCCGGCGCGGCCATCTCCCTGGGCCGGTTGCGCACCCTGCGCGGGCTGGAGCGCGGGGACGTGCCTCCCACGCCGGAGAAGCTGGCGGCGGCGGTGGCCGAGGTGACGCGGGCCCCGGACGACGCCTTCCTGGGTTCGCTGGGGATGTGGCTGCTCACCACCATCTCCCTGGGCGGCGTCATGTGGGGCCTGGGCGGGGTGGAGGCCTGGGCGGCGGGGCGCATCGCCGGGCTGGGGCTGCTGTTCGGGCCGCTCACCGCGCTGCTCGTCCACTGCCTCGTCATCCTCCGCTCCCGCAGCGTGGTGCTGTGGCTGGCGGAGCTGGGCATGACGCACCCGCAGCTCATCGCCGCCATGCCCCGCCGGGGCGAGATTCGCGCGAGGCTGGTGGCCTTCACCTTCATCTGCGTGGTGACGCCCGCGGTGCTGTCCGCCCGGCTGGCCTCGGCGATGGGAGAGCGCCTCTTCGAGCAGCTGGCGAACGTCAGTCCGGGCATGAAGCAGCAGATGGTGGAGACGCTGCGCATGGAGGCGCTCACCTCGGGCGGCCTGCTGGTGGTGCTCGTCTTCGGGCTGGCGCTCACCACCGCCTGGCTGGGGGGCACGCTGCTGGGCCGGCCGCTGCGCGAGCTGTCCGGCGAAGCGCGGCGCATCGCCGAGGGTGACCTGGCCAGCCCCCGCGTGGTGCCGGCCGAGGACGAAATCTGGGACGTGTCCGCCGCCTTCACCACCATGCGCGCGCACCTGGCGGACGTCATGTCCCAGCTCCAGCGCGCCGGGGCGCAGATTTCGGCCACCACGGAGGAAATCCTCTCCACCTCCGGACGCTACGAGGCGGGCGCCGCCGAGCAGGCCAGCTCACTGGACGAGACGAGCGCCACCACCGAGGAGCTGGCGCGCTCGGCGCGGCAGATTGCTGAGAACGCGGGCTCGGTGGCGGAAATCGCCCACCGCACGCTGGGCGCGGCGCAGCAGGGGCAGGGCAGCGCGGAGGCCTTCCTGGGCTCCATGGCCCGCATGCGCCAGGACAATGGCGCCATCGCCTCCGCGGTGGTGCGCCTCAACAAGCGCGTGCAGCAGATTGGCAAGGTGGTCGAGTTCATCAACGAGATTGCCGACAAGTCGGACCTGCTGGCGCTGAACGCCGAGCTGGAAGGCACCAAGGCGGGCGAGGTGGGCCGGGGCTTCTCGCTGGTGGCCGCGGAGATGCGGCGGCTGGCGGAGAACGTGCTGGAGTCCACCAAGGAAATCGAGGGGCTCATCGAGGAGGTGCGCGAGGCGTCCGCCGCGGCCGTGTCCGCCACGGAGGGCGGCGTGCGCGCGGTGGAGACGGGCACCAACCTGGCGCAGCAGGTGTCCGAGTCCCTGCGGCAGATTGTGGACCTGGCCGGGCAGACGTCGGACGCGGTGCGGACGATTTCCCTG
Source organism: Pyxidicoccus sp. 3LFB2 (assembly GCA_046520375.1). Lineage (GTDB taxonomy): Bacteria > Myxococcota > Myxococcia > Myxococcales > Myxococcaceae > Myxococcus. Next base: position 847 of record JBKGHK010000008.1, on the reverse strand, counting down.
GCCACCCAGCAGCAGCAGACGGGCACGGACCAGCTCGCGGACACGATGGCGGACATCCTCCGCATCACCCAGCAGAGCCTCAATGCCACCAAGCAGGTGAGCACCGCCAACACGGACCTGCTGGTGCTGGCGAGGGATTTGCGCGGCGTGGTGGAGCGCTTCCAGATTGGCCAGGACACGCTCCGGGAGGATGGAGGGTGAACCCGAGCGACCGCCTGCTCAAGCAGTTCAGGGATTTGGTGACGGTGCGCCTGGAGCGCATCAACCGCTCCCTCATGGAGCTGGAGGCCGGCGCGAGCGCCGAGGCCGGACGGGGCGTGCTGCGCGAGCTGCACGGGCTCAAGGGCGAGGCCCGGATGATGGGCTTCGACGACATCAACGTGCTCGTCCACGAGATGGAGGAGCTCGTCCGCTGCACCGAGTCCCACCGCTACAGCCTCTCCGCGCCGTCCGCCGATGCGCTCCTGCTGGCCGCCGACGCGGTGCTGCTGCTGTCCGGGGCACTGCCCTCCTCGGAGGCGCCGCCGCAGGTGGACAAGCTCGTCGGCTCGCTGCGGGCCTGTATCCGCGCGGAGGCGGACCGCATCGCCCTGCTCGTCTGCCGCAGTCCGCGTCCGTGCCGGCGGCGTCCTCCACGGACCCGCGCGGAGAGGTTGGACGGGAAGGGACGGGCACGACGGCGCGGGGTGAGCCCGAGGTCGGAGCCCCGACAACAGTGCCCGCCCGGAGCGGGCCGATGGGGATTTCGCTCCCCGCGTCCGTGAGGCCCGGCGCAGTGGGGACGGGCGCTCCCTCTTCAGGGGCGGACGCTCCTATTGAAGGACCGCGCCCGCTGCCAGCGCACCGG
>JBKGHK010000089.1:0-22054 GCA_046520375.1 Pyxidicoccus sp. 3LFB2 | reverse complement strand
CGGGCCGCTCGGCTGCTACTCCCCTCCCTCTAGAGGGGTCGAGACAGAGCCAACGTTCCTTCCAGGCCTGCCCCGTCCCTGGAGGCTGAGGTGGAACGAACGTTCCTCCACTGCTCGGCCTGGCCGGGCAGGACTAAGGCGGAATGAACGTTCCTTCCGGCTCGACCCGTCCCCAGGGCAGCGCTGAGGTGGAACGAACGTTCCTTCCGGACGCGCCCCCGTCCTTGGAGGCTGAGGTGGAATGAACGTTTCTTCCGGGCTCGACCCGCCCCGGGCGTGGGCTGAGGCGGAATGAACGTTCCTTCCAGGCTCGTCCCGTCCCGGGTGGGCGTCCGGCCATGGACGCTCGGCCTCACATCGCATTGCCCGTCCCGGTAGGCCCGGTTAACTCCGCGCCCATGCGAGCCATGGTCCTTCCCCGCTTCGGCGGGCCCGAGCTGTTCGAAGTCCGCGACGTTCCGACGCCCACCGCCGGTCCCGGCCAGGTGCTCGTCCGGGTTCTCGTCTCCGGCACCAACCCCGTGGATGCCAAGCTGCGCCAGGACGGCTCGTGGGCGGGCATCCAGCTTCCCGCCGTCATCGGCTACGACGTCTCGGGCGTCGTCGAGCAGGTGGGCCCGGGCGTCACCGACTTCAAGACCGGCGACGAGGTCTTCTACACGCCGGAAATCTTCGGCAACCCGCACGGCAGCTACGCGGAGCTCAACCTCGTCCCCGCGAGCATCATCGCGAAGAAGCCCGCGAGCCTCACGCATGAGGAGGCCGCAGCCGTCCCCCTGGCCGGAGGCACCGCATGGGAGGCCCTGGTCCGCCGGCTCCAGGTGCGCGTCGGAGAGACGGTGCTCATCCACGGTGGCGCGGGTGGTGTGGGCTCGTTCGCGGTGCAGATTGCGAAGGCCCTGGGTGCCCGCGTGTTGGCCACCTCCGGCCCGGACAACCTGGAGACGCTGCGCAAGCTCGGCGCGGACGTGGCCATCAACTACCGGAGCGAAGACCCGGCGCAGGTCGCGCTTCGTGAGACGGGCGGGCAGGGCGTGGACGCGGTGTTCGACACCGTGGGCAAGAACATGATTGCCAGCATGCCCGCGACGCGGCCGTTCGGAAGGCTCGCGACCATCCTCGGCTTCAGCGGGGACGCGTCCGCCTTCTACCCGCGCAACCAGACGCTGCACGGCGTCTTCCTCACCCGCGAGCGCCGCCGGCTGGAGGAGATGTCCGTCCTCATCGAGCGCAAACAGATGAAGCCGCTCGTGGAGCGCGTGCTGCCGCTGGAGCAGGTGACGGAGGCCCACCGCATCCTCGACTCGGGGCACGGGCGCGGGAAGCTGGTGCTGTCCGTGGGCCGGAAGTAGCCACGGCTCGCGGACCGTCCCTCCCAGCGGCCGTCGTTCGCGCCGCTCGCGAGCCATTTCCTCCCACGGGCCGGACTACGCCTCGTTCGCAGACATGCTGATGGCACACGCGGTAGCCTGGGCGGTGTCTCGATGCCGCCCGGCTCCGGTCTCCATCGGCGCCGGGCCGTCAGCGACGCGGGAGGCAGCTCGCAATGGCAGCAGGGCGTCAGCAGGTGGCGCGCGTCACACGGCGCATCCTCGTCCGAGGGGCCCACGTCGTCCTGCGCGCGCCCCACGCAGAGGACCGCGAGGCCTTTCTCGCCGCCACCCGGGCCAGTCGCGCCTTCCACCGGCCCTGGGTCGCACCGCCCACCACGCCCGAGGCCTTCCAGGCCTATCTCCAGCGCAACGCACGGGACGACTTCGAGGCCCTCCTCGCCTGTGAGCGCGAGTCGGGACAGCTCGTCGGCGCCTTCAACCTGAGTCAGATATTCCGGGGCGGCTTCCAGAATGCCTACCTGGGCTACTGGGCCGTCCACGGCTTCCAGGGACGCGGGCTCATGTCCGAAGCCCTGCAACTGGTGCTCGCGTACACCTTCCGGACGCTGAAGCTCCACCGGGTGGAGGCCAACATCCAACCCGGCAATGCCGCGTCCCGGGCGCTGGCGTCCCGAGCCGGCTTCCGGATGGAGGGGTTCTCTCCCCGCTACCTCAAGGTGGGTGGCCGGTGGAGGGACCACGAACGCTGGGCCCTCTGCCGCGAGGACTGGCACCCCACGAACGGGTGATGCGTCAGGTCAACGGCGGCCGGCAACAGTCAGCTCCGCGCGGGCGCCTGTGCCGGACTCGATGGACCCCTCCAGAGCACCAGCAGCCCCAGCACACACAGCGCGGCGCCCGCGGCGCACACCCCCGTCCAGCCCGCGTGCGTCCACGCCGTCGTGCCCAGCCACGAGCCGCCCGCGCCGCCCGCGAAGTACGTCACCATGTAGACGGTGTTGAGCCGGCTGCGCGCCTCGGGCTTCAGCGAGTACACGCGCGTCTGGTTGGAAATCTGGTTGGCCTGGGTCCCCATGTCCAGCAGCACCACGCCCAGGGCCATGCCCCACAGCCAGCGCCCCAGCGGCCACATCACGACGAAGGACAGCAGCAGGATGGCGATGCCCAGCGCGTTGATGCGCCGGTCTCCCCGCGCGTCCGCGTAGCGTCCCACCAGCGGCGCTACCAGCGCGCCCACCACTCCCACCACGCCGAAGAGCCCCGCCACCTGCGGCCCGTGGCGCTCCGGCAGACTCTGCAGATACAGCGCCAGCGTGGACCAGAAGACGCTGAACGCACCAAACGTCAGCGCCCCCAGCACCGCGTGGAGCCGCAGCAGGGGCTCGGTGCGCACCAGGTGCCCCATGGAGCGCAGCAGCGCCGGGTACGGCATCTCCGCCATGGGCGCCTGTGCCGGCAGGACGAAGCGCAGCACCCCGCCCAGCGCGAGCATCAGCCCGGCCGCCATCCAGAACATGGCCCGCCACCCCAGGTGCGTGCCCACGAAGCCCGCCGCCGTGCGCGACAGGAGGATGCCGATGAGCAGCCCGCTCATCACCGTGCCCACCACCCGGCCTCGCTGTGCCGCGGGCGCAAGATGCGCGGCGAAGGGAATCAAGAGCTGCGGAATGACGGTGGTGGCGCCCACCGCGAAGCTGGCTACCACCAGCAGGGGCAGGGTGGGGGCCAGCGCCACGCCCACCAGCGCCAGCGTCACCAGCGCGGACATGGTGACGATGACCCGCCGCCGCTCCAGGCTGTCGCCGAGCGGGACGATGAAGAGCATGCCCGCCGCGTAGCCCACCTGCGTCAGCGTGGGCACCAGCCCGAGCGCGCCACCCGAGGCGCCCAGCTCGCGGCCGATGTCCCCCAGCAGCGGCTGGTTGTAATAGAGGTTCGCCGCGGTGGCGCCCGAGGCGGCGGCCATGAACCACACCAGCCCGGGACTCAGGGCCGCGTGCGGGGACTGCGGAGTCGGTTGCGTCTGCATGGAGGCGCGGCCCACTGTGGCGCCGGGCTCCCCCCGGGTCCAGACCTGTGTAGGCTCACGGCATGGTTGGACCCGATACCGCACCCGGCGGCTTGCCCGTCATCGACATGGCGTCCCTGTTCGACTCCACCCGCACCGCCGAGCGGGCAGGCGTCGCGCGGGAAATCGAGCGCGCCTGTCGCGACAGCGGCTTCTTCTACGTCACCGGCCACGGCGTCTCCGAAAGCGTCCTCACCCGCTTGGAGCGTGCGAGCCACCGCTTCTTCGCCCTGCCCCGCGAGGCGAAGGAGGCCATCTCGATGGCGCACGGTGGCGCCGCGTGGCGGGGCTGGTTCCCGCTTGGCGGAGAGCTGACCTCCGGCCGCCCGGACCAGAAGGAGGGCCTCTACCTGGGCACCGAGCTGGGCCCCGAGCACCCGAGGGTGAAGGCCGGCTGGCCCCTGCACGGCGCCAACCTGTGGCCCGCCGAGGTGCCGGAGCTGCGCGAGGCCGCGCTCGAGTACATGGACGGCGTCACCCGCGCCGCGCACGCGCTGATGGAGGGCGTGGCGCTGAGCCTGGGCCTGGAAGCGGACTGGTTCCGGCGGCACCAGACGGGCGAGCCCACCGTGCTCTTCCGCATCTTCCACTACCCCGCGGAGCCCGAGCCCCAGCCCGGAAGCGGAGAGGAGCGCTGGGGCGTGGGCGAGCACACCGACTACGGCCTGCTCACGCTGCTGGCCCAGGACATCCACGGGGGCTTGCAGGTGAAGACGCCGCGCGGCTGGACGCCGGCGCCACCGCTGCCCGGGACGCTGGTATGCAACATCGGCGACATGCTCGACCGGATGACGGGAGGCCTGTACCGCTCCACGCCCCACCGCGTGAAGAACGTGAGCGGCAGGGACAGGCTGTCCTTCCCGCTCTTCTTCGACCCGGACTTCGCCGCGGAGGTGCGGCCTTTGCCCCGGGCCGCCAGCGCCGACGTGGACGAGGACCGCGCGCGCCGCTGGGATGGTGCCAGCGTGCACGCCTTCCAGGGCACCTATGGCGACTACCTGCTCGGCAAGGTGTCCAAGGTGTTCCCGCAGCTGGTGCGGCGGGTGCTGTAGCTTCTAGCGGGCCTGCAGCTCCTCGGGGTGGAAGACGCGTGAGGCCACGCGGTCCAGCACCTCGTCGCCCCACTTGAGGCTGGCCTTCATCAGCCGGCGCATGTCCTTGGCGAACTCGCGCTCGGTGGGCATCCGCGTGTACGTGCGGCTGAGGAACAGGCCCCGGTTCTCCGGCTCGTAGTCCACCGTGCCGCCGCCCGTGTCCGTGCCCTCGCGCTGCTCCGCGTGGAAGCTGTCGATGACGCCCGGCTTGGGCGGCTCGCGGAACCGGTAGACCAGGGCGCTGCACTCCAGCGACCCGGCCTCCTCGTTCCACTCGAAGTAGACGCTCGCGCCCCCGGTGGAGATGCCGCCAAAGCCCTGCACGTTGATGCCCGTGCTGGGCGGCGTGCCCTCCTCGCCGAGGTAGCCCTGCACCAGCCGCCGCGCGGACTCGCGCGTCAGCGGGGTGTTCTCGGGCGCGGCCGGGGCCAGGACGGAGACCCAGGACCGCAAGAGGCCCGCCAGGCCACTGCGCGGAGCGGTCGCCATGGCCTAGTTCTCGAAGTTGCCCGCGCGCGCCTGGTCGAAGGGCACGCGCTCGTTGAGGTAGATGGACTCGAAGCCGTGCGCCGCGATGGGGTTGAGGCGGAACTCGTTGAAGTGGTGCACCTTCGAGCCCTCGCCGCCGTCGGCGATGGGGTTCCACTTGTCCGCCACCGGCCCGAGGCCGAAGAGGCCCGGCACCGGGTCCCCGCGGTTGACGTAGTGCACGTAGTTCGGGCCGTCCGGGTAGCGCGTCGCCGCGGCGCCGAAGGTCTCGACGTTGATCTTGCTCATCATCGCCTTGACCTCGTCCTTGGACATCCCGTCTTCAATGCGCAGCCGGCGCTGGACGTCGCCCAGCGCGCGGCTGGAGATGAGGCCGCCCTGGCTGTGGGCCATGAGGTGCACGTCCCGGCCCGCCTTGATTTCGTTGTAGAGCGTGTCCGCCAGCGTATCCACGGCGGGGTTGTGGCCCTTGTCCAGCTTGTCCTTCACGCACTGGGCCAGGTCCGCGGCCATGCCCTCGGTGGCGTTGTGGATGCCGATGACGCGCGCGCCCGTGGTGTCCGCGATGGCCTGCAGGCTGTTGGCCTGCGCGTCCTTCGACGTCTGGATGCCGTTGACGTAGAGGACGGTCTGCGTCGCGTTCGGGTTGTTGCGCGGCGTGACGGCGGGGATGTCGGTCAGCGCGGTGTCGGGAGGGAACGTCTGGCCGCTGGCGCCCACGAACTGGCCGTCGTGCACGCGGTCCGGCTGGTTGCCGAAGCCGAACACCCCGCGCACCGCCTCGGTGGCCTGCGACGCCTTGGTCTCGAAGCCGTCCACCACCTGGCCCACCTTGCGGCCGCCCGCGACGGCCGCGTCCTTCACGCCCTCGGCGACGTTGCCCACCGCCTCCGTCGCGTTGTTCACCACGCGCCCGGTGGTGTTGGCGACCTGGGTGACGACCTGACGTGCACGCTGCAGGGGATTCATGGAGGGCTCCGGGGGGGAGGAGTTTTGTGGGAAGGAAACTGCGCCCGTGTAGCTGATTGTCGCAGGCGCGCACCGGGAGTTGCGTCCCCCTGTGCGCATTCCAGCGACAACTTCCCTACACCCCATGAATCCAGGGGGTTACGTGCTCAGGCGTCCCCTGGCGGGGTGGCCTCGCGGGGCATCAGCCGGCCCCCGAGCATCGTGATCCGCTTCGCCGCCAGCCTCGCGCGGGCGTCGGGATGGATATCCCCGGGGGTCCACTTGAGGTCCTGGTCGAACTCCACGTGGACCGACGCGACGCCCTCCTGGCCGGTGAGGCGCTGCTCGATTTCGCGCATGAAGTACGCGGCCATCATGCACATGGGCGAGGTGATGTGCAGCCGCACCGTCACCCGGCCCTCGGTGCAGTCCACGGACTGAATCAGCCCCATCTCGCCAATCCCCAGCGGCACGCCGGTGGCGAGGCTGCACGGGTCCGGGATGTCCTGGATGCGCGCCCGCAGCTCCTGCTCAGTCATGGCGCCCCTCCTGGTAGCTGTAGGGCGTGGCGTCGCCCCGGGCCCGGGCCTTGGAGAAGACGTCATTGGCGATGCGCGCCTTGACGGCCGCGACGTCCACCCCGGCGTAGCGGGCGTAGTTCTCACCCAGAATCATCCGCTTCACCTCGGGCGTCACCTGCATGCCCGCCACGCTCACCAGGTCGTCCGGCAGCTGGAAGTCATTCCAGAACTTCTGGAGCGCCGGCTCCGGGTGGCAGAACACCGTCCCCGAGCCCCACATGATTTTCGCCGGGCCCGCCCACTTGAGCAGCGCGGCCAGGGACTCGGCGAACCAGCGCTCGCGCTTCACGATGAGCGCGCCCGTCACTTCCAGATTCACGTACACGTTGGGGAACAGCGACAGCTGCATGCCCGTCTCGTCCAGGAAGGCCATGCCGCCGTGGACGATTTCGAAGTTCAGGTCCGGGAACGCATCCGCCGCGCCGCCGATGTCGTCCACCTTGTAGGGTTCAATGGGCACGGCGCCCATCGGCAGGCCCTTGTGGACGGCGATGTTCTTGATGCCCAGCTTGCGCGCCCGCTCGAAGAGGGGGAAGGCGATGCTCGGGTCATCCATGCGCCAGCCGGTGTGGCGGAACGCGTCGCCCAGCCACGCGGCGGGGTAGAGCTTCAGGCCGCTGGGCTTCAGCTCCTCGGCCTGCTTCTCCAAATCCTCCAGCGCCGCGGTGCCGCGCAGCGGGTCCACGCCGGCATAGACGAGGAAGCGGTCCGGGTAGCGCTTCTTGATTTCGAGCGTCTTCTCGTACGAGCAGAGCCCGTCCGTGTAGAGCGTCTGCAGCGGCAGCACGTGGTGCACGGCCAGGTCGATGCCGCTCTCCACGAAGAGGATGTGGGCCAGCTCCCGCACGGACCAGTTCTTGAGGAAGCGCTTCTCCTCGGGGACGCGGTGCGAGTCTCCCGACAGACCGCTGTGCAGGCCCCAGATGAGCTGGGCGAGCGACGCGGCATACTTGCCCGCGCGGTAGTTGGAAGGGTCGAGGTTGTACGCGTGCGTGACCGCATCGATGACGAAGTTGCCGCCAATCACCAGGGCACTCCTTTCGTATGACTGTCCATGCTGTGGGCTCAGTGCGTGTCCAACACTTCGCCCAGGAATTGATGAATCAACTGCACGTCGAAGGGCTTCTCCAGCTGCCGGTTGGGTACCCGCTCGAGGAACTGGCGGGCACGCGCGGTGTAGGAGCCGCCGGTGATGAAGATGAAGCGCCGTGACAGCTCCGGTGAGGACGCGCGGATGCGCTCGTAGAGGTCCATCCCGGAGATGCCGGGCATCATCAAGTCGCAGAAGACGGCGTCGAACGAGCGGCCCGCGTTGAGCGCCGCGAGGGCCTCTTCCCCGCTGTGGACGATGGTCACCTGGTGCTTGGGGCCGATGATGCGCGCCAGCGAGCGGCCCACGGGCGGCTCGTCGTCAATCACCAGCACCTGGCCCTTGCGCTCCGGGGCGGGCAGCGGCGCGGGCACGGAGGGGGCCACGGCGGGTTGTTCAGGGGCGGAGGCCAGGATGACGGTGAACGTGGTGCCCCGGCCCGGCTCGCTGCGCACGGTGATGTCGCCGCCGAGGTTGCGGATGAGGCTGTGGCAGATGGCCAGCCCCAGCCCGGTGCCCTGGCCCACGGGCTTGGTGGTGAAGAACGGGTCGAAGATGCGCGGCAGCACGTTGGCGGGAATGCCGCTGCCCGAGTCGCTCACCTCCACGGCCACGCACCCGGCCGGGGCGGGGAAGACGCGGACGGTGACGTGGTGGACGTCGGGATTGCCCTCGGGAATGGCCTGCGCGGCATTCACCAGCAGGTTGAGGAAGACCTGCCCCAGCCGGGACGCGTCGGCGTGCACCAGGGGCACCGGCTCGTAGTGCTTGATGAGCCGGGCGCGGTGGCGCAGCGCGCTGGAGGCCATGTTGATGGAGAAGTCGAGCGGCCCTCGCACGTCCACCGCCTCGCGCCGCTCCTCGTCCTGGCGGGAGATGAAGCGCAAGTCCCGCACGATGTTGCGCACGCGCGAGGCGCCCTCCTGCGCCTCCTTGAGCAGCGCCTCCGTCTCGCGCAGGGGCGGGCGCCAGGCCACGGCGCCGTCGGGCACGGCGTCGGAGAGCGCGCCGCCCAGCCGGGCCAGGGCCTCCATGGCCGAGTCCAGGTTGGCCATGACGTAGGTGAGCGGGTTGTTGATTTCATGGCCCACGCCGGCGGCCAGCGTGCCCGCCAGCACCATGCGGTCGTTCTGGAGAATCTGCGTCTGGGCGCGGTTGCGCTCGGTGACGTCGCGGGCCATCACCACGATGGCCTTCTGGCCGTCGAACTCGACGGGGAGCCCCACGCTCTCCGCGTCGTACGAGGTGCCGTCGCGGCGCAGGTAGCGAATCTCTCGCAGCGGGGCCAGCTCGCCATTGGCGGCGTCGTTGACGCGCTTGCGGACGAGCTCCAGGTCATCCGGGTGGACGATGGACCAGACGGGCTTGCCGAGCAGCTCGCTCGCATCGTCGTAGCCCAGCGCCTTGAGCAGGGTGGGGTTGGCGTAGATGAAGCGCGAGTTGACGTGGACGAAGATGCCCTCGGGCGCGGTGTCGATGAGCCGGCGGAAGTTCTGCTCCGAGCGCTGGAGGGCCTGCTCGACGGTGGGCGTCGGCAGGCGGACGGCGCAGTAGAAGCCGTTCTCCCCCGGGGCGGCGGCCACCGCCCAGCTCAAGGGCTTCCAGCCGCCATCCTGGCAGCGCCACCGGCAGATGAAGTCCAGGTGTCCGCCCGGGCCCACCAGCGAGCACAGCCGGGCATTCACCGTGGGCAGGTCTTCGGGGTGGATGAAGCCGCGGAAGTCCGCGTCGCGCACCGCTTCGAGGGGCCAGCCCACCAGCCTGCACCAGGCGTTGTTGGCCTGGAGGATGTGTCCGTTCACGCCCAGGACGACGAGGGCCTCGGGGGCGAGCTCGAAGAAGCGGTGCGCCCAATGCTCTATCAACATGCTTCCCTTGGGGGCCAGGGCGCCGCCAGAACCGGCGGGGGGAGCCGGTTCGGGCCAGGCGAGGGGGGCTGGGGTGCCATCTGTACTATTCAGGACATAGACACCATTTCAGGAAGAATTGCATGCCCTGAATTCGTGGCACCACTGTCAGCCAGGGCTGTGCGTCGGGAGGCGTCCGCGCACCACATGACCAGACTGCGGGGAAACCGCACCGCCAGTCACAGTCATGCTGTCGGGGCCTGTCGAGGCAGACGCGAGAGGGGGGCCGCAATGCCCTGACGTCTGGCCTTGCAGGGAGCTTTCTCAGGCCGTCACGACAGGTGTCTCAGATTGTGGGACGGGGCGCTCACGGCAGGCGGAGGCGCAGCAGGTAGAACACGTAGCCATAGCTGTCGCCATGGCGGCGGTAGAGGTCGGTTTCGCCTTCCGCGAAGGCGCACGCCTCACGCAGCTCCGCGTCCGCCGTGGGGCGCAGGCGCTCGACGCGTTGGAGCAGCGGTGAGTAGTAGTCGTCCCACCAGGCCGAAGGGGGCAGGGTGAAGGTGTCGAGCACCGTGTAGCCCTCGGCCTCGGCGGTGGCGCGGTTGTCCGCGATGGTGCCCATGGTGGGGTAGCCCTCGGCCCAGAAGCGGGCGGCCTCGGCGGGGCGCGCGTCGGTGAGCCAGGTGCACTCGGTGACGGCGACGTGTCCACCCTGGGCCAGCAGCGGACGCCAGCGGCGCAGGCCCGGGCCGAAGCCCAGGTGGTAGATGGCGCCCTCGGACCAGAGCAGGTCCACCGAGCCCGAGGGCAGCCCCAGCGCACCCATGTCCGCCTGGCGCGCGTCGATGAGCGCGGTGAGGTCTCGGGCACGGGCCTCGCGCTCGAGCTGGTCGAGATAGGGCCGGTGCAGGTCCACCGCGAGGATGCGCGTGCGCAGCGCCTCCGCGAGCACGAGTGTCTGTCTTCCGGTGCCGCAGCCCATATCCACCACGCGCGGCGAGGGCGGCAGGGCCGGAAGCCGCTTCAGCGCCTCGCGGGTGCAGGCGTCACTGCCGGGCCCCAGTCGGGGCAGCTCGCTGTAGAGCGTGAAGAAGGCGTTCATGCGGGAAGAGACGCCAGCGGGCCCGGTTTGCTGCCACTCCGGACGGCGAGGGAGGGGCGTTTCCCCTCTGGCTCCCTGCGTCAGAGGGCGTCGGGAACACCTATGGTGGAATCTTGTGCCCCATTCAGACCAGAAGTGTTCGTTTGTATGCCCGTAGGGGGAGGGTGCTTGACGGTCGCTTGAAGGGCCTTCAGAGTGCCTCTCACGTTTCCTCTTCGGAGTGAGACGCGGCGGCGGTGAATGCCTCCCCCAAAAGCAGCACCGCCGTGGAAGTCCCAGTTGAGCCCCGCGCGCCGCGTTCCCCCTCTCGGCGCGCGGTGGCCCCTGGGATTCCTCCCCAACACCTCGCACCCACGCCACACGAGCGACCGTCGCGTAAGCGCCTCCGGTGCGTCGTCCATCTTGCTTGCGAGCACCGGGTGACTTGCGGAGAGTGGGCGCCTCCCTCGGAGGTCCCCGTGTCTGTCGCCGCCTTCGTCCTGCCTGCCTCCCTCGCGCTCCAGCTGCTCTCGGGCGCCGCGCCCGCGAAGCCCGCGGCTCCCGCCACCGCGAAGTCCGCCGCCACCGTGAAGTCCGCGGCGTCCGCGTACTCGCAGGCCGTCGCGGAGAAGCTCATCGGCCCCGCGCTCACCGAGGGCCATGCGTACGCACGGCTCGCGGAGCTGACCGACGGCATCGGCCCGCGCCTGTCCGGCACCGAGGCCGCCGAGGCCGCCGTGCAGTGGGCCGTGCGCAGCTTCAAGGCCGACGGCGTCAAGGTATGGACGGAGCCCGTCAAGGTGCCGCGCTGGGTGCGCGGCGAGGCGCGCGGTGAGGTGCTCGCCTCCGAGCGCACGCGCGGGCATCCGCTGTCGCTGCTCGCGCTGGGGGGCAGCCCGCCCACCGCGCCCGAGGGGCTCACCGCCGAGGTGGTGGAGGTGACGTCGCTGGAGGAGGTGACGGCGCTCGGCGACGCGGTGAAGGGGAAGATTGTCTTCTTCAACCACGCCATGTCCGTGCCCGCCGACTACGGCCGCTTCGCCGGGCTGCGAGGGCGGGGGCCCGCCGTGGCCGCCAAGGCGGGCGCGGTGGGCGCGCTGGTGCGCTCGCTGGCCACCGCTTCGCTGGGCACGCCGCACACGGGCTCCACGCGCTTCGAGGATGGTGGACCGCGCATCCCCGCCGCCTCCGTGGCCACCGAGGACGCGGACCTGCTGCACCGGATGCTCGCCGGGGGACCGGTGCGCGTGAAGCTGGTGCTCGGCAGCTCGGAGCTGCCCGATGGGGACTCGCACAACGTCATCGCCGAGGTGCGGGGCCGCGAGAAGCCGCAGGAAATCGTGCTCATCGGCGCGCACCTGGACTCGTGGGACGTGGGCACCGGCGCGCATGACGACGGCGCGGGCGTGGTCATGGTGATGGAGGCCGCGCGCCTCATCGCAAAGCTGCCGCAGGCGCCCCGGCGCACGGTGCGCGTGGTGCTCTTCATGAACGAGGAGAACGGCCTGCGCGGTGCGCGGGCGTACGCGGAGGCCCACGCCGCCGAGCTGCCCCGGCACGTGGCCGCGCTGGAGATGGACTCGGGAGGCGGACGGCCGCTCGGCATCAGCCTGCGCGCGGGCGCGGGAGGCCAGGACCTGGTGCGGCCGTGGCTGAAGCCGCTGGTGGCGCTGGGCGCGGGCACCTTCTCCGCTCGCGAGGCGGGCGGCGCGGACCTGAGCCCCATGGGGCCGGCGCGTGTGCCCTTCTTCGGAGTGGAGGTGGATGTCAGCCGCTACTTCGACGTGCACCACACCACGGCGGACACGCTGGACAAGGTGGACCCGCAGGACCTGGCGCGCAGCACCGCCGCCACGGCGTGGGTGACGTACGCGCTCGCGGAGATGCCTGGCACGCTCGTGCGCCCGGAGCCGCCGCCCTCGGGGCCTCCCGCGGCGGCGCCCGTCAGCGCGCCGGCGAAGGCCTCGGGGCGCTGAGGTCCGGAAGGAGCATGGCTCACCCCCGGGGCGCTGTACGGGCCTCGGGGCGTCGATGACGCGCAGGCGGAGGACTCTCATGAAGCGGAACACGCGGCTCCCGGTAGTGATGGCGGTCCTCTGCGTCTTCGTGGGCTGTACGTCCGCGCCGGAGACGCGCTCCGACTCGGAGGAGGTCAAGCTGACCCTGCGCGAGGGAGAGGTCCTGGAAGGGCCCGAGTGCGGGTTGGAGGCGCCCGAGTGCCCCGAGGGCCTCATGTGCGCGAGCCTGGACCTGGACACGGGGCGCCGCTTCCAATGTGTCCGCGTTGAGGAGGTCTGCGAGCGGCTCCAGTGCGGCCAGGGCCAGTGCGTCATCCTGGAGAGCTACCCTGTGCAGATCCGCTGCGCGCGCTGAAGGGGGCCGGGCCGCCGTTCTCCGAGCTGGGATGACTCCCGAGGCCCCCGGGGCCCGGCGCCCAGGCAGGCCCGTGAGGCCCCTGGCTGCCCGGCCCCTTTGGCCCGGCTCGCACCGGGCCCGGTTCGGTGAAACAATGGACACTCCTGGCGGCGGCCCTCCGCCGGGAAGAGCCGAGCACCGTGACATTGACGACCCGAGACTCACGGATGATGCGTGGAGCGCAGGCCAGCACCGGCCCTGACGTCGCGGGCTGGCTCGTGTCGGAAGCCCGGAGTCTGGACGGTCCGGCCCCGCTGCTCGACGCCCTCTGCCAGCGCCTGGTGGCCCAGGGTGTCCCCGTGGCTCGCGCGTCCATTGTCCTCTTCACCCTGCACCCGCTGCTGCACGGCCGCAGCTTCCGCTGGCGCCCCGGCCAGCGGGTGTCCACCGAGGTCCACCCGCACGGCCTCCAGCACCTGCCCGGCTTCGCGCTCAGCCCCTTCAAGGCGCTGCTCGACGGCTCGCCCGGCCTCCACCGGCGCCTGGAAGAGCCACCCGCGCCGGACGACTTCCCCATGTACGCCGAGCTGCGCGCGGACGGGCTGACCGACTACGTCGCGCTGCCCCTGTGCTTCAGCGACGGCGCGCGCCATGCCGTCTCCTGGGCCACCTCCGCACCCGGCGGCTTCTCGGAGGCGCACCTCGCGCTGCTCCAGGGACTGCATCCGCTGCTGCAACTGGTGCTGGAGGTCCTCGCGCGCAAGGACATGACGGGCGTGCTGCTGGACACGTACCTGGGCCGGGACACGGGGCGGCGCATCCTCCAGGGACAGATTCGCCGGGGCGATGGCGAGACGACGTCCGCCGTCATCTGCCTGAGCGACCTCCGCGGCTTCACCGCGCTGTCGGACGCGCTCCCGCGTGACGCGCTGCTGGAGCTGCTCAACGCGTACTTCGAGACCATGGTGGGTGCCTTCCACGCGCACGGCGCCGAGGTGCTCAAGTTCATCGGCGATGCGGTGCTGGCCATCTTCCGCATCGACGAGGGCGCGCGGGTGGAGGAGCGCTGCGCGGCCGCCGCGCGCACCATCCGCGAGGCCGTGGCCGTCAGCGCCCGCGACAATGCGGAGCGCCGCCGCAAGGGCCTGCCCACGTACGAGTTCGGCGCCGCGCTCCACGTGGGCGACGTCATGTACGGCAACATCGGCGCGTCGGACCGGCTGGATTTCACCGTCATCGGCCCGGCCGTGAATCTCGCCGACCGCATCGGCGGGCTGTGCGCCTCACTCAACGAGCCCGTGCTCCTCTCGGAGTCCTTCGCGTCCCACTTCCGGGGTGGCACGCGAGACCTGGGCGAGCACGTACTCAAGGGCGTGGGCATGCCCGTGCGCATCTTCTCGCTCGCGCCCGAGGCCCGCTCCGAGTCGCTCACCGCCGCCTGAGCGCCAGGTGGAGGGCACCTGGCACTCGGGGGACTCTGGAGCCGTGTCTCAGCAGGCCCTGAGGGCGCCCTTGCGCACCCAGTAGTAGATGCCGGTCCACTGGCTCCTCCCCCAGACGTACGTCCCGCAGTCCGACAGGATGTTCAGCGGGTGGTTCCGGCTGAGCTGCGTGCTCCAGTTCGGACCGTCGTTGCACATGAAGATGAAATCATCCGTGCGCATGGCGCTCGCGTAGCTCTGGTCCACGCAGTGACGGCCGCTGATGCCCTGCTCCGCCGTGCCCGTCTCGTCTCCCGGGAGGGCCGTCGCGTCTCCCTCGACGTCCATCTCGCTTCCGCCACAGCCCACCGAAAGCATCGCCAGGGCCGCGAGGGACCCCATCACAAACTTGTTCATTTCATGGCTCCGTTGCTGACAAGTGCTCCAGGGATGTCCTGGCCAGCAAGGTGATTATCGAATTTTGAAAATTCGAGTTTCGCTGGGAGGGCAGAATTTTATGGCATCATGCGACGTGACGCGGGGTGCGTTGGCCCTTCACTCCGCGGGGGGCGGGGTGGGCCCGGCGCCGCGGCGCAGCGGCTGTTCCGGCAGGAAGAGCGTCACCAGCAGGGCCAGCAGCGCGATGAGGATGGCGACGCGGTAGACCGCCGATACGCCGCGAGTGAAGGCTGCCTTCAGCGCCTGCTGTGCCCGGTCCACCGACTCCAGCGCGCGCCGCTCCTCCGCGTCCACCCTCGCGCGCTCCGTGGCACCGGCCGCTCGGCGCTCGGCCTCGAACTCCGTGCGCAGTCGTTCCTTCACGGCGCCGGCCTGGAAGGCCTCACCCGCTGGGGCGCCTTCACCGCTCGTCCCAGGCGAGGCCGCCGTCACCTGGGCCCGCACCGACTCTGGCAGTCCGGCGGTGGCCTCGGGCATGCGGGCTCCGAGCTCGTTCGACAGCGTGGCGGCGAACACCGTGCCCAGCAGGGCCACGCCCATCGTCATGCCGAGCTGCCGGAAGAACGTGGCCGACGAGGTGGCCACGCCAATGCGCTGAGGCGGCACCGCGTTCTGGATGGCCATGGTGAAGAGCGGAATCGACGGCCCGAGTCCCAGCCCCACCAGCACCATCTTCGCCGTCACCTCTGCCTGGGTGGACTCGGGCGTCAGCGTGAAGCCCATCACCGCGAAGCCCACCGTCAGCAGCACCAGCGAGCCCAGCAGCAGCACCTTGTATCGGCCCAGCTTCGACACCAATTGCCCGCTGAGCACGTTGCCCGCCACCACGCCCAGCGTCAGCGGCGTAATCGTCAGCCCCGAGCGCGTCGCCGACAGCCCCACCACGTTCACCATGAACAGCGGCAGGAAGACGACGCCCGACAGGAACACCGCGCCAATGATGAACACCGCCGCGTTCCCCGTGCTGAAGGCGCGCAGGCGGAACAGCTTCAAGTCCAGCAGCGGCTCCTTCGCGCGCGTTTCCACCCAGAGGAACACCGCCGTGCCCACCCCGGCCAGCGCGAGCAGGGACAGGATGCGCCATGAGCTCCAGGCCCACGCGCCGCCGTCACCCTGTCCCAGGCTGAGCGCAGCAGCAGCGGCACCACCGCCACCGCGAGCGCGAGCGCGCCGGGCAAATCCAGGCTTCCCCTCCCGGCGCCCTGGGGCCGCAGCTTCGGCATGCGCAGCAGGACGAGCGCCAGCGCCACCGCACCCACTGGCAGGTTGATGAAGAACACCCAGTGCCAGCCCAGGTGGTCGGTGATGAAGCCGCCCACCAGCGGGCCCACCACGCTGGACACGCCGAACACCGCGCCAAAGAGGCCCTGGTACTTCCCGCGCTCGCGGGGCTCGAAGAGGTCCGCCACCACCGCCAGCGCCGCGGTGAAGAGCGCCGCGCTGCCCAGCCCCTGCACCGCGCGAAAGAGGATGAGCGCCAGCGTGGAGCGGGCCACTCCGCACAGGAAGCTGCCCGCGAGGAAGACGAGGATGCCCACCGCCAGCACCGCCCGCCGGCCGAGCAAGTCCGACAGCTTCCCCCAGACCGGCACCATCATCGTGGACGCCACCATGTACGAGGTGGTGAGCCACGCGTAGAGCGACGCGGGGATGCGCAGGTCCGCCTGGATGGCCGGCCCCGCGGTCGCGACGATTGTCTGGTCCAGCGCGGCGAGCAGCAACCCCAGCAGCGCCCCGAGCATCGTGAAGACCTTCTGCGCGCGGGTAAACGCGGGGAACGCGGGCAGGAGGTCGGCGGAAGCTGGAGCGGCGGACGAGGCCATGGGTCGCGAACGTCGCCCACGACTCGGGCGCCAGGAGAAAGGTGGGGCCGCTCCAGGGGGACGGCCACCATCCCGCCTGGCCGTCTGCCCGGCGACCATCCTCTGCTCCACGCTTCCGTCCGGCAGCCGCGGGCAGCGCCCCCTTCAAGAATGGAGCCGTGTCGCGGCGCTCTTCCCGGAGCCAGAGCGCAACGGCCCTTGGGTGGCAATGACCCGGGGCGCGGCGCCGGTCGATGTTTGTCATACCGCAAGCATCTGGACTGGGATGTCAGCCCTGCGCGTAACCTCCGCGCGGCGTCAATCCCTCACGGCCGGGTTCGACGCGACGTCCCTTCCTGGGAAGCTTCAAGGACCAACCGCATGCAACCGTTTCGAGCGCTCACCCTCTCCACCCTGCTGGCATTGTCGCTGTGCGCCTGCCCCGGGGGCCCCGACCCCATCCCCGATGCCGGCCCTGATGCCGGTGGCTCGGACGCGGGAGCGCCCGATGCCGGTGCGCCGGACGCAGGCGAGCCCGACGCGGGAGCGCCGGATGCCGGTGAGCCGGATGCGGGCGAGCCAGACGCAGGTGAGCCAGACGCGGGTGAGCCAGACGCGGGCGAGCCGGATGCCGGAGCGCCGGACGCGGGGCCCGGGGACGCGGGGCCTCCGACGCTCTCCGACGTGCCGGTGTGGGAGGTGAAGCACGACCCCACGTACACCGCGGGCTGCTTCGGTCGCTCCATCGCCCTGGGCGACCTGAACGGCGATGGCCAGAAGGACCTCATCGTCGCCGCCCAGCCGTGCCTCACCACCACGCGAGACCCGGGCCGTGTGTCCATCTTCGCCGGAGAGGCGCCCTACTTCGTCAAGCAGGGCCACACCACGTTGATGAACTGGCGCAACTCCTCCACGCGTACCAATGGCAACCAGATGGTGGTGTCCACGGGCAATGTGGACGGAGATGCGTACGCGGACGTGCTCGTCTCCGGCAATTACGGCCACCTGGTCTTCAAGGGCCACACGGACCTGGACCAGGTGTTCGCCGAGCCGCTGTTCCTCGTCCCGGGCGGCGGCGTCTACAACAACGCCGTGCTCGCGGATGTCGACGGGGACGGACTGGATGACCTGGTCAGCGTGAAGGGCACCCTGGTGTCCGTGTACCGGGCCACGCCGGGCGCGCAGGCCGGGCCCTTCACCCTCGTGCCCCGCACCCAGAACCTCTTCACCAGCAGCGTGCGGCGCGCGGGCGACGTCAATGGCGACGGCGCGCAGGACATCGTGGTGACGAACGGGTCGGCCTTCGCGCTCTTCCTGGGGTGCAAGGCAGGCGGCACCGTGGAGTGTGATGGGCTCCTGGCGAGGGTGGCCACCTGGAATGTGGTCTCGCGCACGATGAGCCTGCTGCCGGACCTGAACGGGGATGGGCGGCCGGAGCGCTTCCAGGGTCCGGGCGGTGGAACGCAGATGCTGCACCTGTCCGACGCGCAGTCTCCGACGGGCTACTCCGCCACGCCCGCGTGGACCGCCATGGCCGACCCCGTCTTCTCCCTGTTCGGCAACGTCATCGTCTCGGCGCGAGACGTGGACGGAGACGGTCAGCGCAATGACTTCGTGGTGGGCTCGGATGGCAGGCTCTACCTCTACTCCCCCGCGCAGGGCGTCTCCGCCGAGCTGAAGCCCATCTGGGCCTGGCCGCGAGCGGACAGGGTCCTCCCTGGGTTCGAGGGCTTCCAGCGCTTCTCCGTGCTGGCGCCGGGCGACATGGATGGCAACGGCTTCGACGAGGTGGTGGTGGGCATGGCTCCGCCTCCCGGCCTCGTCTCCGGCCCCGGCGGTCGCGTGGTCATCTATGGCGGCGGTGTGGTGCCCCCCGAGCCCGAGGCTCCGCCACACCTGCCCGAGGTGGCGGCGTGCGGCCTGCAGCTGGACCCGGTGAATGGCAAGCCCGACCTCACGGTGGACGCGGACGTGCTGGCGCGCTCGCTGTACGTGGAGCACCGCACCTTCGCCCCCAACGCGTGTGAGGTCATCGAGGGCTGCGTGCCCGCCGCAGGCCAGCGCCGCCTGCTGCGCTTCAGCACGTCCATCGTCAACCTCGGCAGCGCCCAGGCCACCGTGCCCAACATCCAGGAGCGGCCGGACCTCTATGTCTTCGACGAGTGCCACGGGCACGACCACCTGACCAACTTCGCCGGGTACGCGCTGCGGGACGGGCAGGGCCAGGACGTCGTCCTGGGCCGCAAGCAGGGCTTCTACCTGGTGGACTACCACCGCCAGTGCTCGGACGCGGCGCCGCACTTCCTCTACGCCGAGCGCATGGGCATCTCCGCCGGCTGGTCGGACATCTACTTCTCGGACATCCCCTGCCAGTGGATTGACATCACCGACCTCAACGACGGCACGTACACGCTCCGCGTGGGCGTGGACGAGCAGGACATCATCGAGGAGGGGAGCACGCACTCCAACGAGGCGACGCTGAATGTCCGCATCCAGGGGGATTCAGTAACCGTGGTGCCGTGAGGCACGGACCCTGACTTCTTCCTGGGGGGGCGTCGCCGTGACGTGACCGGCCCCCTGGCCCCGTATCTCCGGGCGCCGCGCGATCCACGCCGCTGGCGCCCGACATCCCGGGGCCGGAGCATCCCGCTCCCGGCCCCGTTTCATGCAGTCCGAACCCGAGGAGCCCCCATGCCGTTGAAGCGCCGTGCCCTGGCCGCCGTGTCCCTGTTGTGTGTGCTGGGTGGATGCAGGGACGATGATGAGCCGAAGCCGCCCAAGGGCCCCTTCCTCTCCGAGACGCCGCTGTGGCAGGTCAAGGCGGACGCCTCCCTGAAGGACGAGTGCTTCGGCAGCTCCGTGGCGCTCGCTGACTTCAACGGCGACGGCCGCAAGGACCTGGCCGTGGGCACCGAGCCGTGCAGGAGCAACTTCGTCGTGGCGCGTCACCCCGGCCGCGTGTCGTTCTTCGCGGGCGAGGAGCGCTTCTTCTCCACGCAGCCCGTCTCCGCGCTGATGAGCTGGACCAACACCCACCCGCGGGCGTCGGGGCAGGGGCTCCGGACGGTGGCCGGCGACGTGAATGGGGACACCTACGCGGACCTGCTCGTCACCTCGCGCTACGGCGCGTCCGTCTTCCTGGGCGGGCCGGACCTGGGGACGCTCCTCGCGACGCCGGCCTTCCGAGTCCCCGGCAACGGCCTCTTCCTCAACACGCT
This sequence comes from Pyxidicoccus sp. 3LFB2, assembly GCA_046520375.1. Taxonomy (GTDB): domain Bacteria; phylum Myxococcota; class Myxococcia; order Myxococcales; family Myxococcaceae; genus Myxococcus. Next base: position 2,264 of record JBKGHK010000089.1, on the reverse strand, counting down.
CTTCGTCGACTTCAACGGAGACGGGCTGGACGACCTGGTGAGCAGCAGGGCCGGGGAGCTGGCCTTCTTCCAGGCCACGCCCGGGGCGCAAGAGGGGCCCTTCACCCTCGTCCACACCCAGCCAGGCTTCAGCTTCGGAAACCAGGGAGACATCAACGGCGACGGTGCCGACGACCTGCTGATGGAGTCGCCCGTCACGGACAACCTCCAGGAGCTCTACCTGGGCTGCAAGGCCGGCAGCGCCTTCGCCTGCGAGGGGCCCCTGTCAGCCGAGCCCGCGCGGACGCTGGTGGCGGACAACGCGAGGCTGCAGCCCGACCTCAACGGGGATGGCCACCCCGAGGCCTTCCTCTTCATGGACACCGGCCTGATGGGCTTCCACTTCTCCGAGCCGGGAGGCGCCATCTCCTCCACGCCGGCATGGTCGCTGATGGAGGACCCCGCCTTCCTCGTCCTGGCCTCGCCCATCCAGGTGGGGGACATGGACGGAGATGGTGAGCGCCATGACTTCGTGATGAGCGCGCTGGGGCGCCTCTACTTCTACTCACCCACGAAGGGCGTGTCCGCCGAGCTGAAGCCCGCCTGGGCCTGGCCCCGCGCGGACGCCCTGTCCGCCAACTACGACGTCTACCGGCGCTCCTCGGTCGCCGTGCCGGGGGACTTGAATGCCGACGGCTACGATGACCTGGTGGTGGCCACCGTCGCCGCCGGTGACATCTTGAATGTCCCCGTGGGCGAGGTGTCCATCTACGGCGGCGGCCGCGTCCCGAAGGAGCCGAAGGACCCGCCCTTCATCCAGCCGGTCCGCTCCTGCGGCCTCGACCTGGACCCGGTGAATGGCAAGCCGGACCTCACGGTGGATGCGAGCGCCATTGCCCGGACGCTGAACGTGGTGCGCAAGACGTTCGCCGCCGACGCGTGCGAGGTCTTCGAGGGCTGTGTGGCGCAGCCCGGGGAGCGGCGCCTGCTGCGCTTCAGCACGGCCATCCAGAACCTGGGGCGGGCCGCCGCCATCCTCCCGCCCATCTCCGAGCGGCCGGACCTCTACGTCTTCGACGAGTGCCACGGGCATGACCACCTGAAGGGCTTCGCCGGCTACGAGCTGCGGGACTCGCGCGGGCAGCACGTCCTCAGCGGGCGCAAGCAGGGCTTCGCGCTGCTGGACGTCATGAGCTACTGCACGGACGCGACGCCGTACACCTACTATGACCCCATGGGCATCTCCCCGGGCTGGGCGGACGTCTACACCTTCGACATTCCGTGCCAGTGGGTGGACATCACCGGCCTGGCGGACGGCGACTACACCTTGCAGGTGGGGGTGGACGTGGCGGACATCGTCGAGGAGGAGAGTGTCCATCCCAACGAGGTGTTCGTCCGCATGTCGCTGAAGGGCGACACGGCCACCGTCATTCCGTAATCCTGCGGGGGCATGAGCCCTTCCGAGCGCCCGCTGTACCTGGACCACAACGCCACCACCCCCATCGACCCGGAGGTGGTGGGCGCGATGCTGCCGTACCTCCGAGAGGAGTTCGGCAACCCGTCCAGCGGGCACCCGTACGGCCGGCGGGCGCGCGCCGCCCTGGAGGAGGCGCGCGCGAAGGTGGCGGCCCTCATTGGCGCGGGGCCCGGGGACATCCTCTTCACCTCCGGTGGCACCGAGGCCAACAACCTCGCCATCCGCGGCACCACCGAGGCCCGCGCGGAGCGGCGGCATGTCCTCACCTCCGTCATCGAGCACCCGGCCACGAAGCTGCCCTGTGACGCGCTGGAGTGGCGCGGCTGGCGCGTGACGTGGCTGCCGGTGGATGCGGACGGGCGCGTGCGGGTGGAGGACGCGGCACGGGCCCTGGACGCGGCGGGTGCGGACACCGCGCTGGTGACGCTGATGCACGCCAACAACGAGACGGGTGTGCTCCAGCCGGTGGCGGAGGTCGCGGCGCTGGCGCACCGGCACGGCGCCACCGTGCACACGGATGCGGCGCAGTCGGTGGGCAAGGTGCCCGTGGACGTGGGCTCGCTTGGCGTGGATTTGCTGACGCTGGTGGGCCACAAGCTGCGAGCCCCCAAGGGCGTGGGCGCGCTGTACGTGCGCCCGGGCACGCCGCTGCGCCCCTTCGTACTGGGTGGTGGGCAGGAGCGGGGCCTGCGGCCCGGGACGGAGAACGTGCCCTACGCGGTGGCCCTGGGCACCGCGTGCGCCCTGGCGCGCGCAAGACTGGAGCGGGGCACCGGCGGCCGGCGTGGCCCTGCGCGAGCCGGCTGTG
>JBKGHK010000899.1:0-3619 GCA_046520375.1 Pyxidicoccus sp. 3LFB2 | reverse complement strand
CGCGCGCCGGGCCACGCGGCGTGGACCCGATGGTGGCGATGCGCAGCGAGTAGTCGTCAGCCTGGATCGCCGCTGGGAGCCCGGAGCGCGGCGGCGAGCTCCTCCAGGGCGCGCGCCTGGGCTGGCGAGAGCCGGACGCCAGGACGGGCCCGCTGCACCAGCGTCAGCGCGGTGCGTGCGTCCGAGGCCTGGTCTCGTGCCAGGAGGAGCGCGGCGGCCAGCATGCCCGTGCGGCCGTGCCCCTGGGCGCAGTGGACGTACAGCGGCTCGCGCAGCGTGGCCAGCTCGCGAAGGACGGGCGCCACCCTGTCCACCGGGAGCGTCGAGGCGTCGAGAATCGGCAGGGACACGTAGCGGCAGGCCGTGCGGATTCCATGCGGCTCGATGAACTCGGACGTCAGGTCCAGCACGGCGCCGGTGCCGGGCGGAAGCTCCCCGGAGAGGAGGCGGCGTCCCACGCGCAGGCCCGGAACCACCTCGGCATGCGCGGGCTCTCGGGAGAGCTTTCTCGCAAGGTGCCAGGTGCCCCACGTCAGCAGGAGGTAGGGCAGCAGGACGAGGACGGCGCCGGGCCACATGCGTCCGTCGGGCTGCTTTCCGAAGACGCGCGCGCCCGCCCCCGCGTACGCGAGCGCCACGGCGGCGAAGCTCACCGCCGGCCAGAGCAGGAGCCACCATGCCCCTCCGAGCTGGAAGGCGAGGAACGTCAGCAGGGCGGCGGCGGTGGCGAACACGAGCGGGTACTTCATGCACCGCGCAGGGTACCGCGTTGGATGCCAGCGGACGCGGCCGGTGCGTGGACATTGACTCGCCGCGCCGGTTGGGCGACGGGTGGGGCATGGCGTCGCAGAAGGTCCTGGTTCCGCGTGAGGCCGCTGGTGAGCGGCTCGACCGCTTCCTCTCGAAGCATGTGCCGGGCTTCTCGCCGGAGCGGGCCCGTGCGCTCATCGACTCGGGCGCGGTGCGCATCCGGGGGAAGAAGTGTCAGCCGACGCGCAAGCTGTGGGGCGGGGAGGAAATCGAAATCGAGCGGCCGGAGCCCCGGACCGCGCCCACGGTGTCCACCGAAGGGCCCGTGCTGCCCGTGCTGCATGACGACGCGGCCCTCGTCATCGTGAACAAGCCTCCGGGGCTCGTCGTGGAGCCGGAGGGGCGGGCGCCTTCCGTGGTGGGGCTGCTCGCCGCCCAGCGGCCTCCCTTCGACGTGGAGGGGCTGGCGCAGCCGGGCGTGGTGCACCGCCTGGACCGCGAGACGAGCGGGTGTCTGTCCTTCGCGCGCACGGACGTGGCCGCCGCGGCGATGCTGCGCGCCTTCCAGGAGAAGCAGGTGGACAAGCGGTACTGGACGCTCGTCCTGGGGCGCCCGCCGGAGCTGGGCCGACTGGAGGGGCCCTACTCGAGAGATCCGCAGGACCCGCGCCGCTTCACTACGCGCGTGCCGTCCGCGCGCAGGGCCGCGCTCTCCTTCGAGGTGCGGGAGCGGTTCCCCGGCGCCGCGCTGCTGGAGGTGGACCTGGACACCGGCCGCACCCACCAGATTCGCGTGCAGCTTTCGGAGGCTGGCTTCCCCGTGCTCGGGGACTCGCTCTACGGCACCGAAGCGGCGCGCACCCATCCCGCCGCGCTCGCCCTGGGACGGCAGGCGCTGCATGCCTTCCGCCTGGAGCTTCCGAGCCCCGCCTCGGGACAGGTGGTGCGCGTGGAGGCACCGCTGCCCGAGGACTTCCAGCGCGCGCTGGCGGTGCTGCGGGGGTAGGGGACAGCTCGGGCGCGGTCAGAACCTCGCCTGGAGGAGCACGGTGCCGCCCACCACGTTCGGGTCGTCACGCATGAAGTCTCCCTGGCCCGTCAGGTCATCCTCCAGGAACGTGCGGTTCGGGTCCCGCGTGTAGAACACCTCGCCCACGAGGCCGGCCACGCTGCCCAGGTCCCAGCGCACCGTGCCCTTCGCCGTCACCACCAGCTCCCGGCCCTCGCCTTCGGGCAGGAAGGACAGCATGTTGCGGCCCTGCAGCACGACCATCCTGTCTCTCAGCCCGACGTTGCTGCCAATCCGGGCGAAGAAGGCCGCCGGCATCGTGGCGCGAAACAGCAGGCCCGGCGTGAGTCCCCACTGCTGCAGGTGGTAGTCCACGCCCACCGAGCCCGAGACCTCCGACTGCGGATCGCTGTCCTCGGGGAGGGCCTGGAACGGAGGGAAGCCCGGCACGTCCACCTGGATGAAGGTGACGGTGCGGTAGTACGCCAGCGCGTGGAGCCGCAGGAAGTCCCACTTCATCCGCGCCACGAGCGCCGCGGCCGCCGCGGACTCGTCCTTCTGCTGCCGGGCGACCTCCGCCGACTCCAGCTGCTGCGACACGAAGCTGCCCTCCAGCGCCACCGCTGCCGCGAAGCCGCCCGGGTACGTCTCGGGCTCGAAGAAGCGCTCGTAGAAGGTCGGGTCTCCCGCGTAGAGCGACAGGTCCACGTTGGGGCCCACCGGCGCGCCCTGGTGCCACTGCACCCGCCCGGACACGCCCCTCGCCACCGTCGGGAGCTCCTCACCCAGCCCGCCGGGCCCGGGCGCCAGGCCCCGGTCCACCGTGGTCGCCTCCAGCTCCGCGCGGAAGGCGGGCGTCACATCCACGCCCGCGCCCACCAGCAGCGCGAGGCGCCGCTCCGTCGTCAGCTCCAGGGTGTTGTTCACCCGAGCGGACTTCACCGCCGCGTACGCCCCCCAGCGCTGGCGCGTCAGCCGCAGCTCCAGCGCCGGCTCCCCGCTGGTCTCCACGAAGGGGAACGCCTGTCGCGCCCACGTCACGGGCTGCTCGTAGCCCATCTCCAGCCGAGTGGAGGACAGCGGGTACACGGTGAGCGACAGGTCTTCCCGCGAGGCCCACAATGCGGGCCGGTAGCGGAGGCGGAAGAGGCTCGCGTTGTCCTGGAGGGTCACGCCCTGCGCGGTGAACGGGTTGAGGAAGAAGGACAGCAGGGCCTCGGCCCTGAGGCCCGAGGGCAGCTCCGGCGAGCGGGCCTCCAGTGCCGCATGCAGCCGGGTGGAGGAATCCGGCGCGCCGAAGTCCAGGTCACCCGCGAGGAACGAGAGCCGGGCCCGCACGGGCGGCTCCGGGGCGAGCGTGGCCGAAGCGGCAGGCTCGGCGGTCTGTCCCAGCGCGAGCGACAGCGAGTGGCGAAGAGGGAGAGCATCATGGCGGCGCTCGCATACCACGCGCCGCGCCCGCCGTGCCTTCAGCGCTGCCGCCCCCGCAGCGGCGCACACGGGTCTTCCTGGGGCTGCGCCGGGGTGAACCACACGTAGTCGAAGGGCAGGGCGCTCGCGGAGTACGACGCCGCGTAGTCCGCCGGGGCGGGGGACTCGGGGGAGACCTCCAGCAGGCCCACGGAGAGCACCTGCTTGCCCGGGGCGCGACGCGCGAGGTGCGCGGGCACTCCACGGTCCGTGCGAGCGTGCCAGTTACCGGTGATGAGCACGCCTCCGTCGCCCCGGTCCGCCTCCAGCAGTCGGCCGCCAGGTGCGCGTCGCGGGCGCGCTGGGCTTCCGCCATGGGCCCGAGCATCGGCGCGGGCAGGTGGTCCGCAGTGCGCCTTGTCCTGCTCCTCGCGCATCTGCCGGGCCACG
>JBKGHK010000898.1:0-3627 GCA_046520375.1 Pyxidicoccus sp. 3LFB2 | reverse complement strand
CCCGCGCACGCCCCCGGCGCTGTCCGCCACGGCCTGCGCCACCGGGGTCGCCACCGCAGCCTGGCTGCGAGTAGATGCGCACCGTCGCGAGCGGCTCGCTGGTGCCTGCGAGCGTCACCCGCGGCTGGTTCGACGGGGAGCCGGACAGCGCGCGGTCCAGGCTCGGAGCGGCGGGCGCCTGCGTGTCCGGCGGAGGCTGGGGGGGAGGCGTGCTCGGCCCGCCCGTCGTATCGCAGACCTGCGTACCCTCACCGGGCCTGCACTGCCCCGCACAGCAGGTCCATCCCGCGGAGCAGGGGCAGGAGCGGCCCTCTTCCTCAATCTCGGAGGTGCAGCCCCCGGCCAGCGCGGCGCCGAGGGCCAGGGCGAGGACGATGGTCTGGTAGGTCATATGCGGGTCCAACGTCCGGCAGGGCGGAAGTGGACGAAGTCCCTCTTCTACCGCCTGTCCTCCGGGAGCACCACGCAGCGCATGGGCCGAACAGCCAGGGCTTTGCGCCATCGCCGCCCCGTCCTCGCCCCAGACACACGAGCCCGGCTCCGCGCGTTCCGCCGCCCCGGAAGAGTTCCCCCGGAGAGGCCCTGTCACCAGGCGAGCCAGCAAGCGCAGTCCCGGAGCGCGGCCTACGGATTGCCGCCATGTCATCCGGTGGCGAACCTTCCCAGCATCCACGGGAGTCCCCGTCACGAGGCGTGTGCGGGAGACGTCCGTCCATTCAGGGAGTGCGGTGCATGAAGGGGGTCGCGGTCACCGTCTTCGCCCTGTCGTTGCTGGCGGCGCCGGCCGTGTCCGCGTGCACCACCTGCCGCCCGGCCGTCCAGGCTGGCATCTTCGACGAGCACTTCTGGGGACGGCTGGCGATTGCCGTGCTGCCCTTCCTCGTCATCCTGCTCGTCGTCGCCGTGCTGTACCGCGCGCGGCCGCGAGCCCTTCCCGGAGAGGAGCAACCCGGATGAGAGCCGTGAACCGAGGTCCCCTGCTGTCCGCGGGCGTGCTGCTGGGCGTGGGGCTGGGGGGCTTCTTCGACGGCATCCTCCTGCACCAGCTCCTGCAGTGGCACAACATGCTCTCCAGCCACCTGCCTCCCGATGACCTGGTGAGCGCCAAGGTGAACATGTTCTGGGATGGCCTCTTCCACGCCTTCACCTGGCTGGTGACGCTGGCCGGGGTGGTGATGCTCTGGCGCGCGGGGCAGCGTCCCGACGTGCCCTGGTCCACGCGCACCTTCTACGGCGCCATGCTGGGCGGCTGGGGGCTCTTCAACCTCGTCGAGGGCGTCATCGACCACCAACTGCTCGGCGTCCACCATGTGAAGCCGGGCCCGAACCAGCTCGCGTGGGACATGGGCTTCCTCGCCTTCGGCGCGCTGCTGCTCTTCACCGGCTGGCTCATGGCCCGCGCGGACCGTGGCAACCGCCGGGTGCGTGGCGGCGTCCGAGGCGAGCCCCTCACGGCGCATTGAGTCCAGGGCGCAGTGCAGCGCCCCGATATCCCGCTTCGCCGGGGCGCTCCGCAGCGGCTCCATCCACCGTCAGGTGCGCGGGCGCAGTGCGACGCCCCGGCCTCCTGCTCCGCCGGGGCTGCGCCATCCACCGTCAGGTGCACGGGCTCAGTGCGACGCCCCGGCGCCCTGCCCGGCCGACGCGTTGAGCGTGTGCTTCTCCATCCACCGCCAGGCGGACTCGATGATGGCGTCCAGCCGCTGGTGCTCCGGGTGCCAGCCCAGCTCGCGGATGATGCGCTCGGAGCTGGCGATGAGCACCGCCGGGTCTCCGGGCCTGCGGGCCCCCATCGTCACCGGGATGTCGCGGCCGGTGACGCGGCGGGCGGTGTCGATGACCTGCTTCACGCTATAGCCCTCGCCGCCACAGCCCAGGTTGTAGATGGAGCTCGGATGCCCGCTCGCCAGCGCATACAGCGCGCGCACGTGGGCCCGCGCCAAATCCAACACGTGGATGTAGTCGCGCACACAGGTGCCGTCCGGCGTGGCGTAGTCGTCCCCGAAGACGGTGACGTCCGGACGCAGGCCGGCCGCCGCCTGGAGCACCAGCGGAATCAGGTGCGTCTCCGGGTGGTGGCGCTCTCCGCACAGCTCCGTGGCGCCCGCGGCGTTGAAGTAGCGCAGGCTCACGTAGCGCATGCCATACGCCGCCCCGTACCAGCGCAGGGCGCGCTCGAAGGCCAGCTTCGTCTCGCCATACGGGTTGGTGGGCTCGGTGGGGTCCGCCTCCTCAATCGGCTGCTTCGCCGGCTCGCCATACACGGCGGCCGTGGAGGAGAAGACGAGCCAGGGCACGCCCGCGTCGCGCATGGCGTCCAGGAGGCTGAAGCCGCCGAGGACGTTGTTGCGGAAGTACTTCGCGGGCTCCTTCACCGACTCGCCCACCAACGAGTCGGCCGCCATGTGCACCACCGCCTCCACGCGGTAGCGCTGGAGCGTCTCCTTCAGGTGCGCGGTGTCGAGCAGGTCGCCCTTCACGAAGGCGGCCCCCTCCGGCACCGCCTCGCGGTGGCCCTTGTAGAGGCTGTCGTAGACGACGACCGCGTCACCCCCCCGCAGCAACTCCTCCGTCACCACGCTCCCGATGTATCCGGCACCACCCGTCACCATGACTCGCATCGATGTTCCCTCCGCACACCGCGCACGCCGCGCGCCCGCCACCCTGCACGGGTAGGATTTCGTCCTCCTCGAGATACCGGTCCAGCGCGTTGCTCAGCGAAGGCATCACCCGCCCCCGCTCGCTGGCCAGCGCGCTGTAGCGGGGCCGCGCCGCCGGCAGCCCGAAGGAGGCCATGGGCCGCCCGTGGACCTTCAGCGGGTCCAGCCCCACCAGCGTGGCCGCCTGCCGCGCCAGCTCCGCCCACGTCACCTCGCCGTCGTTGACCAGGTGCCACACGCCCTGCTCCTCGTCGATGAGCAGGTCCAGGCACGCCTGCACCAGGTCCGGCACATACGTCGGCGACACCACCGCGTCGTCCGCCGCCTCGAACCGCTCCCCGCGCGCCAGGGCCGCGAGCGCCAGGGTGACGAAGTTGTGCCGGTCCCACGGGCCGAAGAAGGCCCCCGTGCGCACCACCAGCGCGGACGGCAGCCGCGCCAGCACCCGGCGCTCCGCCTCCACCTTGCTGCGGCCGTACACGTTGAGCGGCTTCACCGCGCTGCCCTCGACATACGGCGTGGCCTGCCCGTCCCCGAAGACCAGGTCCGAGGAGAAGGTGACCAGCCGCACGTCCAGCGCCGCGCACGCCGCGGCGAGCACCTCGGGGCCGGTGGTGTTCTCCCGGAAGCACCGCTCCGCGTCCTTCTCCGCGTCGTCCACGCGCACGTAGCCCGCGGCGTTGATGATGGCCCAGGGCTGGTAGGCGTCCATCGCCCGCGCCACCGACTCTGGAGACGCGATGTCCAGCTCCTTGCGCGACAGCAGCTTGAAGGCCAGGCCCCGCGACTTGCACAGCCGCGCGAAGGCGCGCCCCAGCGTGCCCGTCGCTCCGGTGATGAGCAGCGGCCGCGCCAGCGGAGGCCGCGCGCACCGGTCCTTCGAGCCCCATGCCCCTGGGGGACACAGGGGCGTTGGCGCCATGCAGGCTGGCGGCGAAGTCCGGCGCGGGCCGCTCCCTGCGCCGCC
>JBKGHK010000897.1:0-3632 GCA_046520375.1 Pyxidicoccus sp. 3LFB2 | reverse complement strand
GGCGCGGGCGGGGCGCTGGCGGGCACCTGCACCTGCACGGCGGCCTTGCCGGCCTTCGCGTCGCGCGACTGCTGCCGGAGCTTCTCCTCGAAGGCGGCCCACTCCTGCTTGAAGTGGGAGGGGTCGGGCCGTCCCTCCTCGCGGTGCTTCAGCGAGGGCGCCCAGCGCACGGTGTAGGCCTCACCGACGTGGAAGGTGGGCGGTGGCGGCAGGCCGTACGTCGCGGGGTCGAAGAACGACTCGTCCAGGTCGGGGAAGCCGTACGCGCGCGCCTTGGCGACGAAGTTGGGGATGATGCCCGTGGGCGCGTGGTAGCCGAGGATGTGGCCCTCGTCGTCCTTGGCCACCGGCGTGAAGACGAAGATGTCCTGCGTGCGGTAGTCGCCCTTCTCGGTGAGGGGCAGCACCTCGGACAGGGCAATCGTCTTGCGGCTGCCGTCATGGAGGCGCTCGCAGCAGATGACGAAGTTGATGGCGCTGGCCACCTGGGCGCGCACGGCCACCATGGGCAGGTCGATGCCGGACATGAGGCACAGCGACTCGATGCGGCGCAGCGTGTCCGTGGGCGTGTTGGCGTGCGTGGTGGCCAGCGAGCCGCCGTGGCCGGTGTTCATCGCCTGCATGAGGTGGAAGGCCTCGCCGCCGCGCACCTCGCCCACGACGATTCGGTCCGGGCGCAGACGCAGGGCGGAGTGCAGCAGGTCTCCCATGTCCACGCCGCCCTTGCCGAACTTGTCGGGCGGCCGGCTCTCGAAGGCCACGACGTGCGACTGGTTGAGCTGGAGCTCGGCGGAGTCCTCGATGGTGAGGATGCGCTCCTCGTCGGGAATCAGCGACGAGACGATGTTGAGCAGCGTCGTCTTTCCCGAGCCCGTGCCGCCGGCCACCAGCATGTTGAGCTTGGTGGCGATGCCCGCCTCGATGAGCCGCGCCATCGGCTGCGTGAGCGAGCCGAACTTCAGGAGCGACTGGACGGTCAGCTTCTCCTTGAAGAACTTGCGGATGGAGATGGTGGTGCCCATGCGAGCGATGGGCGGAATCACCACGTGGATGCGGCTTCCATCCGGCAGACGCGCATCCAGGCGGGGGCGCTCTTCGGTCAGCGTGCGGCCGACGAACTGGGCCATGTTGCGCGCGGCGCCGATGAGGCCTTCCTCGGTGAAGGCGGCGTCGGTGCGCGTGAGCTTGCCCTTGCGCTCGATCCAGATGTCGGTCGGACCGTTGATCATGATCTCCGACACCGCCTCGTCGTCCAGGTAGGGCAGGACGGGCTTGAGGAAGGCGCGGAGTGACTCGGTGTACATCGTCATGGCGACCCAGAGGCTAGCGCGGCCCGCGCCCCGGGCCCAAGAACCCCGCCTGTCTGCCTGCCTGCTTCCAGTGACACTGTCGACAAACGTGACCTGCCAGGGGGGCTCCAGGACGCCTCCGGAGCCTCCCGGCCATGTCAGACACACAGGGCATATTGCGGGGCATCACACGGCTCGCGCCCGTCGGTAGACGTCCTGACGGAAAGCAGTGGGCCTACGCAGCGGGTAGGTGCTTCAATGCCCGCGTCTCCGGATAGGGCCGGACAGGGAAAGAGGGATGGGAACCATGCTGGCGGACAGGCTGCCCGAGGACTGGAAGAAGGAGCTGCGCACGGCGCTCGCATCACCGTCGTTCCTGGAGCTGGAGCGCTTCGTCGCGGAGGAGCGGAAGTCGGCCACCGTCTTCCCCTCGGAGGAGGACCTCTTCTCCGCGTTCCGGCTGACGCCGTACAAGGACGTGAAGGTGCTGTTGCTGGGGCAGGACCCGTACCACGGGCCGGGACAGGCGCATGGGCTGGCCTTCTCGGTGCAGCCCGGGGTGACGCCGCCGCCCTCGCTGGTGAACATCTTCAAGGAGCTGGAGAGCGACGTGAAGGTGCCGCGCCCGAAGGACGGCTCGCTGATTCCGTGGGCGAAGCAGGGCGTGCTGCTGCTCAACGCGGTGCTGACGGTGCGCCAGGCCCAGCCCAACAGCCACGCGGGGCACGGCTGGGAGGACTTCACGGACGAGGTCATCCGCGCGGTGAGCGCGAAGCAGGAGGCGGTGGTCTTCCTGCTGTGGGGCCGCTACGCCCAGAAGAAGAAGAAGCTCATCGATGCGAAGCGGCACGTGGTGCTGGAGGGCACGCACCCCTCGCCGCTGTCGGCCAGCAATGGCTTCTTTGGCAGCCGTCCCTTCACCCAGGTGAATGAGGCGCTGAAGGTGAAGGGGCGCCCGGCCGTGGACTGGACGCTGGCGCGCTGACGGGGCCTACCGGGCCCCTTCCAGCGTGGGACTCGGGATGGAGGCGGGCGCGGCCAGCGCCACCTCCGGCACCCGTGAGCGCAGCGCGGCCAGGTACGTGTCGCCGCGCTTCTCCGCGAACAGGTCCGCCACCAGCATGACTCCGGCCTGGATGACGAGGCCGAGGCCCACTGCGTACAGCGCCTCGCGGTGGCGGAACGCGTACGTCATCGCGATGCCCGCCGCCAGCAGCACGAGCTCGATGAGCTTGTAGAGGGTGAAGTTCCTCATGACGACGTCCATGCGCGCCAGCTCCGCCACCTGGAACGCTGCGGGGGCCTGGACGAGCTGCGCGGTGAGCGCCGCCACCTGCCCGTCCGTGCGCAGGTACACCGAGCCACCCACCGCCAGCTGGATGAAGGCCACCGCCACCAGCGGGAAGGCCATGGCCCGGTAGCTGGAGCCGGTGCGCCACAGCCACAGCGACGCTGCCAGCGCCAGCACCCCGGCGATGACGAACAACGCGCTCTCCGCCTTCTCCTCCGCGAAATACCGCAGCAGCTGCGCCTGCATCCCCATGGCCTGTCCTCCCGGCGCGAGGCGCCCCGCCGGCGTCCCGTCGTTAAATGACCGCGAGTCACTAAATAAATAACCTCGGGTCATTTGTCAAAGGAAGGGCCCCTGTCACGCTCTTCCGGCCCGCGCCTAGAGAGGGGGAGGGCGGCGGGTTGCGGCGGGCGGGCTGGGGCGGCGACGCTGGCGGGACAGGCGGGCTGAAGAGGCGGACACGGACGTGGACTCCGCGGCACGGCAGGACTTGCAGCAGTGGATGGCGCGGCTCGCCGACGGCGACCGGAGTGCGTTTGCTCCGGCCTTCGCGGTGCTGCATCCGCTCGTGGCGCGCTTCTGCGCCAGGCTGCTGCCGGACGGGGTGGACGCGGAGGACGCGGCGCAGGCGGCGCTGCTGAAGGTGTTCACCCGGGCGTCGGACTTCGATGCCTCGCGTGACGCCCTGCCGTGGGTGCTGTCCCTGGCGGCCTATGAGTGCCGCACGTACCGCAAGACGCGGCAGCGGCGGCGCGAGGAGGCGGCCCCGGACGAGGACGTCCCCGACGTGGCGGAAGGGCCGGAGGCACGGCTCGCGGGCGCGCAGCTCGCGGCGGCGCTGCGGGAGGTCCTGGAGGACTTGAAGCCCGAGGACGCGGCCACGCTGGCCGTGGCCCTGGGGGAAGCGGAGCGTCCGGCGGTGCCGCCGGCCACCTTCCGCAAGCGGTTGGAGCGGGCCCTGACGCGGCTGAGGGCCGCCTGGAGGACGAGACATGGCGTCGAGTGAGCTCGCCCGCCGCGCGAGGTGGGCATACGAGAAGGGGCGGCTGCTG
>JBKGHK010000896.1:0-3645 GCA_046520375.1 Pyxidicoccus sp. 3LFB2 | reverse complement strand
GCCGGGCCAGCAGCCCCGCCGCGTCACGCATGGCATCGGCGTGCATCATCTCCAGGAAATCCATGACCCTGCCCCTCCCCGCCCTCGGGCGACTGGTTGCCGCGAACGAGACGTCCCTCCGTTGCCTCCCCCCGGGGGGAGGGGCCTTCGCGGAATGAACGTTCCTTCCACCTGAACCTGTCTACCGGGTGGGTCCGACATGGGGTGGCTGCCCGTGCAACGCCCCGGGTTGTGGGCTCGTCCGGGGCCGGGTGCTTCGTCTGGGGTCGGGGTGCCTCGTCCGGGGTCGGGTGCTTCGTCCGGGGTCGGGGTGCTTCGTCCGGGGTTGGGTGCTTCATCCAGGGTCGGGTGCTTCGTCTGGAGCCGGGGTGCTTCGTCTGGGGTCGGGGTGCTTCGTCCGGGGCGCATGAGTTGAATCCCCTGGCAACGCCCCGGGTTGGGGGCTCGTCCGGGGCGGGGTGTTTCGACCGGGGCGCATGGGCTGAATCCCCCTGGCAACGCACCGGGTTGGGGGCTCGCCCGGGGTCGGGGTGTTTCGTCTGGGGAGCATGGGCTGAATCCCCTGGCGATGCCCCGGCTTGTGGGCTCGCCCGGGGGAGGGGTGTCTCGACCGGGGGCCCTGGGGGCTGGAACCTCGCTTGCCAGCGGAAAGGGCAGAGCCGGAAGTGGTGGCCTCTGAGTGGGAAACCCGCGCGAATCGGTCGACAATGGCGACAGTCGAGTCCGAGCCGCCAGCGAGCCGGCTGGTGGTGAGTTCCCTGTTGGGTGGCGCAATGGCCCTCTACGCGACGGTGACAGCCGCGGTCGAATGCCCTCGCTGTGGTGTTGCGGCGACCGCGGATTGGCAGTTCTACCTGGGGGCAGTGGGCGACCTGCCGTACTACGCCGTGGGCGACGTCATCCGCTGGGAAGCCAGCAGGCATCAGACCTACGGCTCGCCGGACTGGGACGAGGTCATCGCGGTCGGATACCTGACGCAGAGCGAGTGGTGCGGGAACTGCCGGCACCCTCATGTGCTTGTCGACATCCACATCCGCTCCAATCGAATCGAGCGGGTGACGTTTCGTTCCTTCGAGGCGTGGATTCCCGAGACGCTGTTCATCGGCCCCGAGCGCACGCCCTTCTAACGGTCCTCCCTGCATCGCCGGGCGCACCGGGGCCGAGCAGGCCCGGACGCTCCCGGGCTGCTCGGTCACCGTCAGCCACGCCTGAGCACGCCTACGCCGGCGGAGGCGCCTCGCGCGCCCAGTGGCGGTGCGCGGCGATGGCGTCGGCGAAGAGCTGGCTGAAGCCCTTCGTCTCCGTCTTCACGCTCCGCACCACACCCAGCGTCGCCTCCACGCCCTTCTTCGGAGGCGGCGGCGCCAGCTGCGCCACCCCCGCCGCGTCCAGGAGCGCCGAGGCCTCGCCGGAGAGCGCCAACGGCTTGCAATGGACGAAGGCCTCGCGCACGAAGTCCACCGCCAGCGGCACCCGCTTCAGCGCCTCCACGCTCTTCTCCCCGCCCGGGACGTAGACGGCGTCGTACACCACCGAGGACGCCGTCAGGTACGTCTTGAGCGGCACCTCCTGCTGGCCCTCCATGCTGGTGACGGGGCTGAGCGTGGGGCCCACCACCTCCACCGTGGCGCCTAGCGCTTCCATCCACTTGCGCACGTGGGCCAGCTCCTTCCCCGCGAAGCCGTCCGCCACCAGCGCGGCCACCTTGCGCGTCTTGATGGAGTCTCGCGGCGTGTTCTGCATGCTCAGCGCCGGAGACGTCTCCACCGTGTTCTTCAGCTTCTTCCCGGCCTTCGGCGGCTTCACCGGCCGGGGAGGCGGCACCCCCACCGCGCGTGCCACCCGGGTGGCCACGTCCAGGTCCACGTTCACCAGAATCTGGTTCACCACGCGCTCGCGAATCTCCGGGCGCTCCACCTTGCCAATCTCGAACTCCAGCGCGGCGACCAGGTGCTGCTGCTCCGGCTTCGACAGGCTCTTGTAGAAGAGCGTCGCCTGGCTGAAGTGGTCGTTGAAGCTCTCGCTCCGCTCACGAATCTTGCGCCCGTCCACGCGCTCCTGCCGGTGCGTGAAGGCCGCCTTCGGATTCGCCAGGAACGGGCAGCCTCCGCCCAGCGAGTTGGGGTGGTAGTTGGCCCGGCTGGTGGGAATCGTGTGCCGCCCGAAGCCGTCCTGCTGGTGGTTGTGCACCGGCGCCACCGGCTTGTTGATGGGCAGCTCGGCGAAGTTGGGCCCGCCCAGCCGCGTCAGCTGCGTGTCCAGGTACGAGAACAGCCGCGCCTGGAGCAGCGGGTCATTGGTGAAGTCGATGCCCGGCACCACGTTGGCCACGCAGAAGGCCACCTGCTCCGTCTCCGCGAAGAAGTTGTCCGGGTTGCGGTCCAGCGTCAGCTTGCCCACCCGCTGCACCGGCACCTGCTCCTCCGGCAGCACCTTGGTCGCATCCAGCAAATCAAAGCCGTACTTCAGCGCGTCCTCTTCCGGGAGGATTTGCAGGCCCAGCTCGTACTCGGGGAAGTTGCCCGCCTCAATCGCGTCCCACAAGTCCCGGCGGTGGAAGTCCGGGTCCTTGCCGGACAGCTTCTGGGCCTCGTCCCAGGCGAGCGAATGCATGCCGAGCAGCGGCTTCCAGTGGAACTTCACCAGGTGCGCGCGGCCCTCGGCGTTGACCAGCCGGAAGGTGTGGACGCCGAAGCCCTCCATCATCCGGTAGCTGCGCGGAATGGCGCGGTCCGACATCAGCCACATCACCATGTGCGCCGTCTCCGGGACGAGCGAGACGAAGTCCCAGAGCGAGTCGTGCGCGGAGGAGGCCTGGGGGATTTCATTGTGCGGCTCGGGCTTCACCGAGTGGACGAAGTCCGGGAACTTCATGCCGTCCTGGATGAAGAAGACGGGCATGTTGTTGCCGACGAGGTCGAAGTTCCCCTCGGGCGTGTAGAACTTGGTGGCGAAGCCCCGCACGTCGCGCACGGTGTCCGCCGAGCCGCGCGAGCCGCCCACGGTGGAGAAGCGGACGAAGACCGGCGTGCGCAGCGACGGGTCCGTGAGGAAGCGCGCCTGCGTGTACTTCTCCAGCGACTTGTAGACCTGGAAGTAGCCGTGGGCCCCGGAGCCGCGTGCGTGCACCACGCGCTCGGGGATGCGCTCGTGGTCGAAGCGCATCATCTTCTCGCGGAAGTGGAAGTCCTCCAGGAGCGTGGGGCCGCGGACGCCCGCCTTCAGCGAGTTGTCCGTCTCGGAGATGGGAATCCCCTGGTCCGTGGTGAGCACCTGTCCTTCCGAGTGCATCCGGTAGGGCTCCAGGCTCTCGCTCTTGAGCGACGTGGGGGGATTCTTCGCGGCGGTTTTGCGCAGACGCATAGAGACCTGTCACCAGCGGGGGAGGTGAACGTGCCGGAAGGCGGCACAAGCAGGTCTGTACGCGCGCCTTGTACTCGGGTGCAGGAAAGGAGTCCGCAAGGCGTCAGCGAGTGGGCACTGAGGCGTGCCCAGGCCCGGGACAATGTCCACGAGCACGCGCTTGCCAACGAAAACGCCCCCGTGCGGCCAGGGCCGACACGAGGGCGCGGGGGACTGCGTCAGGCGTGAATCAGGGCGTCGGCGCGGCGATGGCGGCGCCGCCCTCGGCGGGCTGGCCCTCCA
>JBKGHK010000895.1:0-3663 GCA_046520375.1 Pyxidicoccus sp. 3LFB2 | reverse complement strand
CGCCGCTGCTCCGGCCGCGGCCCGTCCTGCCGCCGCGGATGGCGGCGAGGCGCAGCTCCGCGAGGCACTGTCGAAGGCCTCTCGCGAGGTCATCGAGAAGATTGCCTGGGAAGTGGTACCGCAGCTCGCGGAGACCATCATCCGCGAGGAGCTCGAGCGGCTCATCAAGGACCGAGAGACGCAGCACTGAGGCGTTCTACGCCGTACCCTCCTGACCTTCTCGCCGGCCCCGCTCCCGGGGCCGGCCGTGCGCAATGACCGACACCACTGAACTGTCCAAGGCCTACGAGCCGACCGAAGTCGAGGCTCGCTGCTACGCCTTCTGGCTGGAGAAGAACTACTTCCGCGCCGAGGCGACCTCCGACAAGCCGGCCTTCTCCATCGTCCTGCCGCCGCCCAACGTCACGGGCAGCCTGCACATCGGCCACGCGCTCACCGCCACCATCCAGGACATCCTCACCCGCTGGAAGCGGATGAGCGGCTTCAATGCCCTGTGGCTGCCCGGCACGGACCACGCCGGCATCGCCACGCAGATGGTGGTGGAGAAGGAGCTGAAGAAGACCGAGGGCAAGAGCCGGCACGATTTGGGCCGCGCGAAGTTCCTCGAGCGCGTCTGGGAGTGGAAGGCGAAGTACGGCGCCCGCATCGGCGAGCAGCACCGCTTCCTGGGCGCCTCGCTGGACTGGAGCCGCGAGCGCTTCACCATGGACGAGACGTCCTCCGCCGCCGTGCGCGAGGTCTTCGTCCGCCTGTACGAAGAGGGCCTGATGTACCGGGCCCAGAAGCTCATCAACTGGTGCCCGTCCTGCCGTACCGCCCTCAGCGACCTCGAGGTCGAGCACGAGGAGAAGAACGGCTCCATCTGGCACATCCGCTACCCCGTCAAGGACAGCGACCGCACCCTCACCGTGGCCACCACGCGCCCGGAGACGATGCTGGGCGACACCGCGGTGGCCATCCACCCGGAGGACGAGCGCTACACGGGCCTGGCCGGGCAGACGGTGAAGCTGCCGCTGACCGAGCGCGAGATTCCCATCATCGCGGACGCGGAGCTGGTGGACCCGAAGTTCGGCACCGGCGTGGTGAAGGTGACGCCGGCCCACGACTTCAACGACTACCAGACGGGCCTGCGGCACAAGCTGCCGATGCTCACCATCCTGGACGACTCGGCCCGGATGAACAAAGAGGCCGGGAAGTACTCCGGCATGGACCGCTTCGAGGCGCGCAAGCAGGTGCTCGCGGACCTCACGGAGCTGGGGCTGCTGGAGAAGGAGGAGCCGCACAAGCTCTCCGTCGGCACCTGCCAGCGCTGCGCCACCGTGGTGGAGCCGCGCCTGTCGCCGCAGTGGTTCGTGAAGATTGAACCGCTCGCGAAGCCGGCCATCGAGGCGGTGGAGCAGGGCCGCACGAAGTTCGTCCCCGAGGCGTGGACGAACACGTTCTTCCACTGGATGCGCAACATCCACGACTGGTGCGTCAGCCGCCAGCTGTGGTGGGGCCACCAGATTCCCGCGTACTACTGCACCACGTGCAGCCCCCGGCAGGGCGACGACACGGACCTGCCGCTGGACGCCCCCACCGTGAAGGTGGGCGGGGTGGACTTCGCGCGCGCCGAGCCCATCGTCTCGCGCGAGCAGCCCGCGGCGTGCCCCAAGTGCAGCGGCACGTCCTTCATCCAGGACCCGGACGTGCTGGACACCTGGTTCTCGTCCGGGCTGTGGCCGTTCTCCACGCTGGGCTGGCCGCGTGACACGGCGGAGCTGAAGACCTTCTACCCGACGTCCGTCATGGAGACGGGCCACGACATCATCTTCTTCTGGGTCGCCCGGATGATGATGATGGGCCTGCACTTCATGGGCGATGTGCCCTTCCGCACCGTGTACCTGCACGCGATGGTGCGCGACGAGAAGGGCGAGAAGATGTCCAAGACGAAGGGGAACGTCATCGACCCCCTGGACATCGTCCTCGGCGCCCCGGCGGACAAGCTCCAGCCGACGCTGAAGAACAAGTTCCCCCAGGGCATGCCCGCCTTCGGCGCGGACGCGCTGCGCTTCACGCTCGCGTCGCTCACCCAGCAGGGCCGCGACATCAAGCTCTCGCTGGACCGGCTCGCCGGCTACAAGGCCTTCAGCAACAAGCTGTGGAACGCCAGCCGCTTCGCCCTGATGAACATGGGCGAGTTCCAGCTTGACTCGAAGCCGCTGAACGAGCGCTCGCTCACGCTGGCGGACCGGTGGATTCTCTCCCGGCTGCAGCGCGCCACCACGGAGACGCGCAACGCGCTGGAGGCATACGGCTTCGCCGAGGCCGCCTCCACGCTGTACCAGTTCCTCTGGGCCGAGTTCTGCGACTGGTACATCGAGCTGTCCAAGGGCTCGCTGTACGGCGAGGACGCGGCGGCGAAGGACTCCACCCGCGCGGTGCTGGTGTACAGCCTGGACCGCATCCTGCGGCTGCTGCACCCGTTCATGCCGTTCATCACCGAGGAGATCTGGCAGAAGCTGCCGATGGCCCGGCCGACGGACAGCATCATGATTGCCGCGTACCCCGAGCCGGACACCTCCCTGGTGGACGAGGCGGCGGAGGCGGAGATGGCGCCGGTCATCGCCGCCATCGAGGGGCTGCGCACCCTGCGCGGCGAGAGCAACCTGCCGCCCGCGACCAAGGTGAAGGCGGTCATCCAGAGCTCGGACGCGCGCACGCGGGAGCTGCTGGAGCGCTGGCGCGCGTACCTCATGCCGCTGGCCGGCCTCTCCGAGGTGCAGGTGGGCGTGCCGGGCGCGAAGCCGCCGCAGGCCGCCGCCTTCATGGGCTCGAACCTGGAGATCTACGTTCCGCTGGCGGGCCTCGTCGACCTGGACGCGGAGCGCGAGCGGCTGAAGAAGGAGATTGTCCGCGCCGAGCAGGAGATTGCCGGCGTGCTGCGCAAGCTGGAGAACCCCAACTTCGTGGCCAAGGCGCCGCCGGACGTGGTGGAGAAGGACCGCGCCCGTGTCGAGGAGTTGAAGGAGCGCAAGGCCAAGCTTCAGGACCACCTGCAGCGGATTGCCCCGGAGCCTTCCATGCCCGAGAACACGTCGTCCGAGAACAGCACGCCGTCGACCGAGGTAGGTGCCTCCCCCTCCGCCCCGGCCCAGGTGAAGGTCGCCCCGAAGCAGGAAGAGAAGGGCGGCGTGGACCTGGGCCAGGAGCTGAAGGGTGAGATGGGGGAGTCGGACGGCGCGTTGCAGGCCGCGGACTCCCAGGTCGAGGACGCGCTCGCGAAGCTGCGCGAGGGAACCAAGGAAGGTTTGTCCCCCGCCGACCATCATGACCTCGGCGTTGCGTATATGAGCATGGGGCTCGTCGACGACGCGATGCGGGAGTTCAACCGGGCCAAGGAGGGCGGCGACGCCCGTGAGGCTCCGGCCACCGGCGCGAAGGCCGAGCCCTCCGCTCCCGGCAAGGTGCAGGGCGACAAGCTGGGGGCCCAGGTGGACTCGCAGCCGGCGGAGCGTTCCGCCCCGGCCACGAAGAAGAAGGCCTCGGCCCCCGGGAAGGTGCACGGGGACAAGCTGGCGCCAGCCCCGGACACCGAGTCCGAGACGGTCGCCGAGGCGGTGCGGCGGATGGCGGCGCCCGCGAAGAAGGCCTCGGTGACGGCGCGGCGCCCGCGAAGGCTCC
>JBKGHK010000894.1:0-3669 GCA_046520375.1 Pyxidicoccus sp. 3LFB2 | reverse complement strand
CTGTTCCAGGCGTCGTTCCGGCTGAGCCGTCCGCAGGGCGTCATCGATCTGCCGGGCACGCGGCGCCCCGGGCAGCCCGCGCCGCGTCCGGAGTTGGCCGCCGCGCACCAGGACGCCCTCAAGCAGACCTTCCTGCAGCACGGCCAGACGACCCGGGGCGGCACCCCGAGGACGCTCACCTTCACGGTGGACGACCAGGAACTGCTGGTGCGGACGCAGGGCTATGAGTCCTTCGTCCACCAGGACGCGTGGGAGGACGTTCTGCGCGCCTTGCGCCAGGGCAGCACCCCGCTGGCCGGCTGGGCCTACCCGGGCGCCGCGGAGCGGCACATCGGCCTGGGCATCACCAAGGTGGAGTACACGGCGGAGGAGGCGCTCTGCGCGTGCTTCGCGCCGGTGGGGTGCCTCACCTTCAAGCTCCCCCAACTGCGCGGCGGCGCGTTTGTCGCGCTCGCCCCGACCGACCTCGTCCGCTTCGCCGAGGTACGGCCTGGCTTGACGCCCCAGCGGCTGGAGGACGTGTCCATGGCCGGCGTCTCGGACGCGGTGCTCGCCGTCCAGCTCTCCTTCAAGCTGGAGGCAGGCAGGCACCACCGGGAGCTGCTGTCCGAGGCCGAGGCGGTGGCGCTCCGGCCGCTGCCCTGGAACCAGAAACAGAAGGTCCGCTGCGCGGTGGTGCGCCCCGGCGCCGTCGAGGAGGGCGTGCTGGACCGCTACGAGGCTGCCGCCGCGGCGCTCCCCAACCGGCTGCGCGTGCTCAAGCCGGAGGCGGGCCCGGGAAAGAAGGGCAAGACGCAGGATGCGCCGGGCTTCTTCGTTGCCACCAGCGCGCTGCGCGCCTTCCTCACGGAGAACCTCGCGGCCCGGCGGCCCTGGTTCACCGGCTTCGCCACCGCCACCACGGCGGACGGCCGTTTCATCCACTACTACCGCACCCGGGACAACCTGGGCGCCCTCCTCGCGGAGGAGAAGAAGGGGCTCATCGCCATGCACCCGTACCTGGAACAGGCCGAGCAGTGGCTCGTCCAGAGCGTCCACGCCGCGCTCCGGCAGCGGCTGGGGAGGATTGCCGACGAGACGCGGGACAACCCCGCCACGCGCCACAACCGCATGGACGCGGAGCGCGAGCGGCTGCGGCTGGGCTTCGCTGGCGCCAAGACGGCCGAGCAGCTCCGGGCCGCGCTCGCGGACCTCTGGAGCCGCGCGGGCACCAACCGCGAGCTCCAGGAGCACTGGAAGGAGCTCCTCCCCCTGCTGCGTCCGGAGCACTGGCGCACCGCGAGAGACCTCGCCCTGGTGGCGCTGGCCAGCTACCAGGGTCGCGGCGCCGAGCCTTCTGAAACCCCGGACGCGGCCGAGCCGGCCGACGCCGAATGACACCGCCGCCATTCAAGGAGCCACGTCCATGAGCCTTCACGTCTTCGCCGCCCTCGTCACCGCCACGGGGACCGCTGCCAACAACCGGGGCCTCACCGAGGGCAACATCACCACCCTGCAGAAGCTGGTGTGGAACGGGCAGGTCCACACCACCGTGTCCGCGGAGTCCATCCGCTTCGCCCTGCGCCGCCGCCTCCAGGAGGAGGAGCCCTGCAACCGGACCTATGACGACGCAGGTCGCAACAACGACTGGAAGGACGCGGCCTTCAGCGCCTGGGGGCCGAAGCCCAAGGGGGAGCCCTACATCGACGACGACCTGCTGGGCTTCATGGCCGCCGAGGGCGCGAAGCAGGAGGGGGAGAAGGGCAGCGCCAAGGTCCGCCGGGCCGTGCTGGAGGTGACGCGCGCGGTGAGCCTCACGCCCTGGCCCGGGGACGTCACCTTCAACGCGGCCAGCCCCGGCGCCACGCCCTCCGCGCAGAAGAAGGGGAGCAACCCCGTGCCCTACGGCACGGAGATGCACGCGACGCGCTACCAGTACGGCGTGGCCCTGACGCCCGCCGCCCTGCGCGTGCCCGCCCGCGCGGCCACGGCCCTGCGCCTGCTGTGCGCGCTCGGGCCCGTCGCGGGCAACCACGGCCGCTTCCTCTTCGACTTCAGCCCGGAGTCGGTGGTCTTCCGCCTCACCCACGAGGCCGCGCCCCGCATCCTCCACGCGTTCCATCCGGGACAGGACGGCGGCGTGGAGCTCCCCGAGTTGGTGCGCAAGGTGCGGGGTGGGGACATCCCGGCGAAGGAGCTGGTGCTGGGCGGCGCCGTGGTAGACGCCCTGAGCGCCGAGGCCCGTGAGGCGCTCGCCGGGGCGGAGCTGCACTCCGGCGTCGTCGCCGCCTGCCAGGCGGCGTGCCGGCGGTTGGAGGCGGGGGCGAAGTGATTGCGCTCGAGCTATCCGTGCCCGTGGCCTGCTGGCGCAAGGGACGGGCGCGCGAGTGGGTGGAGAGCGAGGTGCTGCCGCCCCCGGCCACCTGCTACGGCGCCCTGCTGTCGCTGGTGGGCGAGGGGGACCGGGAGCGCCACCGGGGCTGCCGCGTCACCGCCGGGCTGCTGAACACCCCGGCCACCAGCACGGTGGTGCGCACGTTCTGGCGGACGAAGAACCGGAGCCAGGCGCAGGGCCAGGGGGAGAACGCGGGGCCCGACTTCCAGCAGCTCGTCCTGGACGCGCGGCTGGTGGTCTGGTGCGACAGCAGCGAGGAGCCGGACGCGGCGGCGGGGCTGGAGGGCCGCGTCGTCCGCGCCATGCGGGAGCCGGCGGGCGTGGAGCGCTCCGGAGGCTGGTCGCTCGGTGAGTCCACGCATCTCATCAACGACGCGCGGCTCTTGCCCGACGGGCGGCCTCCCGCCGCGTGCCGCGCCTTCCTCTGCCAGCCCACCGGCAACCTCACCCTGCCTGTCTGGGTGGACCACGTGGGCACCCGACTGACGCGCTTCGCGGTGGGCGAGCTCGAGCTCCTGCGCGAGGCGCCCGAGCTGCACCGGCTTCCTCGCATTCCGTGAGGTGTGTCACTGACGCAACCGGCATGGCGGAGGCCGCGAAGGACGGAGCGGGGTGATAAGCCGTTGGGCTCATGGGGTTGGGTGCTCTTTGACAGGTGAATAGGTACATAAATGGTGACGTTGAGCACAGGCCCCGCTCCTCTGCGCACCGGTACAGTCGTCCCGTTCTGCTGGCCGTGATGCCGAGAGGCGTTGAGAACTTGTGAACGAAGAGGTCACTGATGAGCATGTCATCAGTCCACTGGCAGTGATGCCGAGAGGCGTTGAGTACTGCGGGCAGGTCTGGTGCTCGTGTTGCGCGTGCGTGGTCCCACTGGCCGTGATGCCGGAAGGTGTTGAGCACCTCCACACCACGACGCCGGAGAAGCACTGCAGCGCGGTCCCGCTCGCTGTGATGCCGGAATGCGTTGAGCACCGATGTGCTGCGGCGTCGCCCGCCACCTACCCATAAGAGTCCCGCTCGCCGTGATGTCGGAAGGCGTTGAGCACTCAAGGCGCTCGTGTTCATCCTTGAAGATGCGGCTGTCCCGCTCGCCGTGATGCCGGAAGGCGTTGAGCACTCGACGGCTTCCTTCAGCGCCTTGCGCCGCTCCTTCGTGTCCAGTCCCGCTCGCCGTGATGCCGGAAGGCGTTGAGCACATCGATCGCCCTGGCTCTTGCACTCCAGGACGAGTCCCGCTCGCCGTGATGCCGGAAGGCGTTGAGCACGAGAGCTTGCGGGTGTGCGAGTGCGCA
>JBKGHK010000893.1:0-3673 GCA_046520375.1 Pyxidicoccus sp. 3LFB2 | reverse complement strand
GACGCGCGCGCAAGCGGTACGTGGCCGCCACCGGGCCGGGACTGCCGCCGTCGGGCACGGTGGACCTGCCGCTGTCGAAGGACCCGTCACGCCCCGGGCGCTGGCGGGCGAGCCGCGCGGCCAATGGCGTGCCCGCGCTGACGGACTTCCGCACGCTCCACGCGGGGACGGAGTTCTGCGTGGTGGAGCTGCTCCCTCATACGGGACGCACGCACCAGCTCCGCGCGCACCTGACGGCGCTCGGTGCGCCGATTCTCGGGGATGCGCGCTATGGCGGCGCACCGAAGGCCGGAGGTGTGGAGGCGGCGCGGTGCCTGCTGCATGCGCAGGCGCTGGAATTGGGCCACCCGCGCACGGGGAAGGTGTTGCGCGTGGAGGCACAGGTTCCGGAGGACCTGCTGCGCTTCTTCACGGCCGCGAGCGTCGCGGTACCGCAGGGGCCCATCGCGGTGGTGGAGGGGCGGCGAGCGGTGCCGGGCCAGGAGGAGTGATTCCGGAGATGGCGCCCGTCACGCCGCGCAGGTGAAGTCCCGGCCCTCCACCCAGCCCCGTGACGTGAGGTCGGCGCGAATCTCCTCTCGCGCCCAGCGCACGCCCACGCAGACCAGCAGGTGGCTGCGGCCCGGAGGACCCAGCTCCTCCGGTGACACCACGGGGATGTCCTGGATGCGCGTGCCCACCTTGCGCGGGTGGACCTCCACGAAGCGCTCCACCTTCGCGCCCTCCTCGCGCAGGAAGCGGGTCAGTGTCTTGCCGCTCGGGCCGGCGCCCCACACGGTGCACGGGCGCCCATCCGCCAGGGGCCCGCGCCCGCGCACCAGGTAGTGCGCCTTCGTCCACGTGAAGCGCCGCACCGCATAGCGCGGGTCCGTCCACGTCAGCCGCTGGTGGCTGTCGCGCCAGCGCAGCAGCACCTCGGCGAGGTTCCTCATGCCGTGGCCCCGGTCCATCAGCTCCAGCCAGAGCGCGTAGTCCTCCGGGAAGTCCCCATGCCTCCACCCGCCCGCGGCCACCACGGCCTCCCGGCGCAGACACACGGAGGGGTGGCACACGGGGCTCTCGATGAAGCGCTCCCGGAAGAGGCGCTCGGCGGAGGTGAGCCCGTTGAGCCAGGTCGCGTACGCCTGGAGGGAGGGGCTCACGGGCTGGTCCTCGCGGAACAGCTCCACGGCCGTGCCCACGCCGGCCAGGCCCGGCTCGGCTTCCAGCGCGGCGACGCTCGCCTCCAGGCGGCGGGGGAGGGCCTCGTCGTCGGCGTCCATCCGGGCCACGTAGGGCGAGGTGGCCCTGCCAAGCGCCAGGTTCAGCGCCGCCACCAGACCCCGGCCCCCGCCGTCAAGTACCTCCACCCGGGAGTCCCGGGCCGCGCAGGCCTCCAGCACCCCACGCGTACCGTCCGTGGAGCCGTCGTCCACGGCGAGCACGCGTACCGCCTGGAAAGTGCCCTCCAGGAGGCTCTCCAGGGCGCGGGCCACGGTGGGCTCGGCATTTCTTGCAGGCAGAAGGACCGTAACAGCCGGGAGGGGCATCGTTGTGTAGACTGCCCCACCCATGGGTGGCGTGAGAAACGGCAAGAACGCCGGCACGCCGGAGTCCCCGGCCTCCCAACACGAGGCGCTGCGGCCCGGTGTGCCCGACGTAGGGCCGGAGGAGGATGCGCAAGTCGCGGTGGACCGGCACCTCCGGTCCGCCATGGGCTTGCTGCGCGAGGGCTCCGCCGCCCGTGCCTTCGGCCAGCTCGCCCGCGCCAGCCGCAGCGAGGTCATGACGCCGCGCCTGGCCGCCGCGCTCGTTCGCTTCGCGCTGCTTGCCGGCACCGAAGCGGCCGCCATCACCCTGCTCGATGCGACGCAGGGGAAGACGTCCGAAGCCCGCCTCGCGGTGCATCGGCAGCTCGCACGTGTCCTGCGGCGGGTGGGGCAGCTGCCTCGCGCCATGGCCGCGCTGGAGGCCGTGCTGGCGCAGGCTCCCGACGACCGGCGGGCCCGGCGTGTGCTCCAGGTGTTGAAGGAGCGGGACGCGTGGGTGCGGGGCGGCGGCACGGAGGCGCCGGGGAAGAGCGCCGGTGAGCCCGCCCCCGCGAGCAGTGTGCTGGGGAAGCTCCCGACCCGGAAGGCCGGAGTCCAGGCCATCGCTGTCTGGGACGAGGACTCGGACTACCGCGAGGACACGTTGGTCGAGTCCGCCTCGGGGGGGCCGGCGGAGTCATCGCCGCCCGAGCCTCGTGAGAAGACGGCCGTGGCCTTCCCAGCGGTGGACTCTTCCGAGCCTCGCGAGAAGACCGCCGTGGCCTTCCCTGCGGTGGACTCCTCCGAACCTCGTGAGAAGATGGCTGTTGCCTTCCCGTCGGCGGACTCCTCCGAGCCGCGTGAGAAGACAGCAGTGGCCTTCCCAGCGGTGGCTGCGTCGGAGCCTCGCTCGAAGACAGAGGTAGAGCTGCCCGCGGTGGTCCTCGCACCGAGCCCGCCGCCGCCGTCCGAGTCGCGCTCGAAGACAGAGGTGGAGCTGCCTGCGGTGGTCCTCGCGCCGAGCCCTCCGCCCGAGTCGCGCCCGACGGTGGTCGAGATGCCCGCCATCGTGCTCCCTCCGAGCGCGCCCACCGTCGAGCCTCGCAAGTCAGCGGCGCCGCCTGCCCCGAGTACGGTGCTGCCCGAGGCGCGCACCGGGAGGACAGCGGGACAGCACCTGTCCGTCCCGTGGCCCGAGCCCTCTCCCGAAGATGACGAAGCGCCGCCTCCAGCAGCACCGCCTCCCGTCGCACCGCCTCCCCTGGTGAAGGACCCCCGGACGCCGCCCGTGCGTGCCGGGGCCTGGTCGGAAGACGAGGCGACGGGCGAGGTCACCTCGGAAGCACCGCCGTTTCCTCCGGACGATGAACCCCGGGGCCTCCTTTCGCGCACGAAATCGCAGGGCACGGAGGCGCCTCGCGCTGACGTGCCATCGGCCGCGACTGTGGAGCGGACGCAGGCTCCCGTGGTCGCCGACAAGACCCGGCCTGCTCCCGGGTCGGCGACTGTAGAGCGGACGCAAGCTCCCGATGTCGCCGACAAGGCGCGGCCTGCTCCCGCGTCGATGTCGCCCGCGGCCACGCAGCAAGTCTCCGTGGCGGACCTGCAGGCCGCGCTCTCGGGCGCCGCTCCCTCCCGAGCGGACGGCGCGGGCACGCCAGCCCCAGGTGCCTCGGCGGGAGGCACTCCCACGGCTCGCGCTGACGGCACGGACGCGCAAGCGGCAGGCGCGGGGCGTGCGCCCGGTGCACGTCCGGACCTGAAGCCGGAGGATGCGGAGGAGCTCGCGCGCTCGCAGAAGCTGGAGGCCCAGCTCATTGCGCGTCAGGCGTGGCGCGAGCTGGCGCAGCTCTATCTCAAGCGTGCCGACCGGGCGAAGGACGCGTCCGTGCGAGCGGAGGCCCTGACGCGTCTCGCGGAGGTGATGGAGACCGAGCTCCAGGACCCCGCGGGCGCCGCGCGCATGTACCGCGAAATCGTCGACCTGACCGGCGACCGAGCCGCGCTCCGAGAGCAGGTGCGGCTCCTGTCCACGCGCGGCGATGCGTCCCTGGTGCGACGTGCACTCGACGAGGCCATCCAGCGGGCTCGCAGTGCCCGGGCTCGCGCGGGCGCGCTGCTCACGCGCGGAGAGCGCTGGCTCCACATGGGCGAGCCGGCCCGGG
>JBKGHK010000892.1:0-3675 GCA_046520375.1 Pyxidicoccus sp. 3LFB2 | reverse complement strand
CTCAAGGCATCGGAGACGCTGCTGGGCGAGGTGGTGCGCGACACGCTCCTGGAGAAGCTGATGGCGGTGTGCCTGGAGGCCGCGGGCGCGACGTTCGGCGCGCTGGCGCTGGACGAGGGGGGCACGCTGGTGGTGCGCGCCCTGGCCGCCATGTCCGAGCCCGTCAACCTGGAGCCCCTGCCCCTGGCCGCCTCGGACACCGTGCCCGTCACGGTGGTGGAGCACGCGTGGCGCACGGGCGAGACGCTGGTGCTCGCCGATGCCGCGCACCAGGGCCGCTTCGTCCATGACGCGTGCGTCGTGCGCCGCGCCGTGAAGTCCGCCCTGGCCGTGCCGATTCAGCGGCAGGCGAAGACGGTGGGCGTGCTCTACCTGGAGAACGGCCTGGCCACGCGCGCCTTCACGCCCGAGCGCGTCGGTGTGCTGCGCGCGCTCTCCTCGCAGATGGCCATCTCCCTGGAGAACAGCCAGCTCTTCGAGCAGCTCAAGGTGGAGGTGCAGGAGCGCCGCCGGGCCGAGGCCGCCGTGCGCTTCCTGGCCGAGTCCGGCCTCGCGCTGGCCGAGTCGCTGGACCTGGAGCAGACGCTGACGAAGGCCACCCGCATGGTGGTGCCCTTCCTCGCCGACTGGTGCGTGTTCCTCGTCACCGGCGAGGGCGAGCGCCTCCGGCCCACGGCCATCGCCCACGTGGACCCCGAGAAGGAGGCCCGCCTGCGCTCGGTGTTGGCGAAGTACCCGCCCGACTGGAACTCCCCGCCCGCCGTCCTCCGGGTGCTGCGCACCGGCCGCCCCGTCCTGCGCGAGGAGCTCACGTCCTCGATGCTGGCCGAGGCCGGCCATGGCCCCGAGTACGTGGAGGCGCTGCGGGCGATTGGGACGCGGTCGGCCATGCACGTGCCGCTGGTCGCGCGCGGCAAGACGCTGGGGGTCGTCACCCTCGCTTCCGCGACCTCCGGGCGCCGCTATGCCGAGGCGGACCTGGACCTGGCCCTGGAGCTGGCGCGCAGGGCCGCCATCTGCATCGACAACGCC
Organism: Pyxidicoccus sp. 3LFB2; assembly: GCA_046520375.1. Taxonomy (GTDB): domain Bacteria; phylum Myxococcota; class Myxococcia; order Myxococcales; family Myxococcaceae; genus Myxococcus. Next base: position 2,643 of record JBKGHK010000892.1, on the reverse strand, counting down.
CGCCTCTACCGCGCCTCACAGGATGCCGTCCGCCTGCGCGACGAGTTCCTCAGCGTTGCCTCGCACGAGCTCAACACGCCCCTCACCTCGCTGCGGTTGATGGTGCAGTCGCTCCAGCGGCACGTGCCCCCCGGCCTGCCGGAGCCCGCGCTGCGCGCCCTGCGCACCATCGACGGGCAGTCACTGAAGCTGGCCACGCTCGTCGAGGAGCTGCTGGACGTCTCGCGCCTGCATGCCGGCCGGCTGGACTTGACGTTGGAGCGGGTGGACCTGAAGGAGGTCATCCACCGCGTGGCCGAGCGGCTGCGAGAGCCGCTGGCCCGCGCGGGCTGCGCCCTGGAGCTGCGGGTGGAGGGCCCCATCCCCGGGCACTGGGACGCCACCCGGCTGGCGCAGGTGCTGCTCAACCTGCTCTCCAACGCCATCAAGTTCGGCGCCGGCAAGCCCATCACCGTCGCGGCCGGGGTGGAGCACGGCAGCGCGTGGCTGTGCATCCGGGACTCGGGCATCGGCATCGCCCCGGACCGGCTGCCCCACATCTTCGAGCGCTTCGAGCGGGCCGTGTCGGTGCGGGCCTATGGCGGCCTGGGGCTGGGCCTGCACCTGGTGCGGGAAATCCTCACCGCGCTCGGGGGCCGGATTCAGGTGGAGAGCACCGTGGGTGTCGGCACCACCTTCTCCGTGGAGCTGCCCTGCGCCGGGCCTCCGTCCGGGGCGCCGGAGCCCGTGGCCGGGTGAGCCCCCGAAAATCTTTTTGAAGCCCCGTGAGGGAAAAACGCGGCGACCCCCGTTCGGGTGGATGTCGCAGGAAATTCTTCTCTCTAGGGGGCTTCATGTTCCGTGGCATCGGCAGGTCCATGTTCTTCGCGCTCGGCTTTCTGGCCGTGGCATGTGGCGGTGAAGGCACGCAGGTCCAGGAGGAGGCTCCGGGCCCCGTGATTCCCCAGGAGTGGCTGGGGGATGTGGCGGGCGCCGCGCGGCCCCAGCTGGAGGAGCTGGGCGATGTGCGGCTGCTGAGGGGCGTGGACGTGGAGGAGCTGCGCCGCGAGGCCATGGCGCGCGTGGCGGCGAATCCGGCCCCCGCCGCCGGGGACGCGGCGTCCGAGGCGAACGGCGAGCGGGCGTTCATCGGCATCGACGTGAAGAACCAGAAGGCGTACCGGCTGCGGACCGACGCCGCCAGCCTGGGACGCATCGCGAACGAGCTGGCCAGCCGGGGCATGAACAAGGCCTCGCGCGGCACCCTGGATGACGCGGCCACGTCGCCCGGCACGGAGGAGCTGTCCTCCCGCGCCGTCTCCGGGCAGACCTGGAGCGACGGCGTGGACACGCGCATCCGCATGGGCATCGCGGATGGCTACGCGGCGAACGCCTGGCCCTACCGGACCATCGGCCACCTGAGCGCCGGGTGTTCGGGCTCGCTCGTCGGTCGCCGCGTCGTCGTCACCGCGGCCCACTGCCTCGTCAACGCGTTTGACAGGTGGAGCCCCGTCGTCAGCACGTTCACCCCGAGGCGCGACGGCGCCGCGGCCCCGTGGGGAGTCCACGACCCCATCTGGTACTGGGTGCCCGAGAGCTACTTCAATGGCACCTGCACCGGCCCCGGCGACTGCAACATGCACGACATCGGGGTGATGGTGCTCGCGGACAACTTCACGAACGGGCACCCGGGCTGGATGGGCCACTGGAACGCGAGCACGGCGACGCTGAAGGGCTGGTCCATGTTCCTGCGCGGCTACCCCGGCTGCTCGGGCGCCTCGGCTCCCGCGAGCTGCACGTCGCGCACGCTGTACGGTGACATCAACTCCTGCAAGGTGGGCAGGGGCTTCAGCCCGGACTCGGCCGGCTGGGACCGGGAAATCACCCTCAGCTGCGACGGCAGCCCCGGGCAGAGCGGCTCGCCCATCTACTCGTTCCTGTCGGACGGGAGCCCGGTGGTGGTGGGGCAGTACAACCAGTACTACTGCACCGGCGAGGGCTGCGCTGGAAACGCATACCCGAACGTCATGGGCCACCTGACGCCTTCGTGGAACGAGACCATCAGCTACTTCAAGTCGCTGTACCCGTAGGCCGGGAGCGCGCGAGGAAGGCCCCCTGGCCGCCAGGGGGTCGTCCGCGCCCCGTGGAGTGCGCCGGGGACCCGTCTCGACGCGGGCCCGGCGCGGCTGCTCCAATGCAGGGCCACGGCACCGTGCGCGCCGGCTCCGCGCTCCGGGGAGCCTGGCGACGCATGGTGGAAGGCCCACCCCATGCACCTGCTCCGCCGTCCCGTCCTGCTCTGTCTGGCCCTCTTCGTCGCCGGTGCGCCCTTCCGGGGCGGGCTGTGGCCTTCGTGGCCGCTGGTCCTCACGCTGGGGGTGCTCGCGCTCGATGAGCTGAAGCCGGCCCCCTGGAGTGCTCGGGCGCCGCCCTGGCTGACGCGGCCCTGGCTCGGAATCGCCGGCGGCGCGGTGCTCGGCCTCGCCGCCATCGGGTTCGGCGAGTGGACCTTCGGCCAGCTGCTGTGGCTGGCGGGCACGGGCGTGTTCCTCCATGACGCGTGGAAGCGCGGCGAGCCCCAGCACCTGCGCGCGGCGCTGAAGCGGGCCGCAGCAGGCGCTGCTGCATCCGTGCGGGGCTTGCAGGAGAACAGCCAGGCGCAGC
>JBKGHK010000891.1:0-3677 GCA_046520375.1 Pyxidicoccus sp. 3LFB2 | reverse complement strand
CCGAGGCTCGCGGCGCGGGCGGGCCGGCGGTCTCTCGCTCCCGGCTGGACGGAGTGGACGCGTCCATGCTCGCGCGGCTCGGCTCCCTCTTCGCGCCGGTGGCCCCGGCACCGGCCGGGACGGGGCGCTCCACCCCCGCGAAGAACGCGTCCGAGGCGCCTCGGGTCTACGAGGCCCGGCCGGACGCGCGCATCGAGGACAGCCGCACCGTCACCAGCACGCTCGACGTCCCCGAAGGGCTCACGGTGGAGTCGCTCAAGCTGGACCTGGACATCGCGCACACCTACCGCGGCGACCTGAAGGTGACGCTGACCGCCCCGTCGGGAAAGAGCGCCGTGGTGTCCGACAAGCAGGGCGGCTCGGCGGATGACCTGAAGGGCGCGTTCGACCTGTCGGCCTTCGCGGGCGAGTCCGCGAAGGGCGCCTGGACGCTCACCGTCCAGGACACGGCGAAGGGGGACACCGGCACGCTGAAGCAGTGGGGCCTGAGCATCGTCCCGAAGGGCACCGGGACGCCTCCGCCGCCTCCTCCTCCCCCGGAAGACCCGTTCCAGGGGCTGCGCGACGCGGCGCTGCTGAAGGCCGTGAAGGCGTCCTCCGCGAACAAGGACACGGTCAGCTACGACGCGGCCCGGCGCCACATCTTCGAGAGCCTGGACGTGGTGGACGGCAACGTGCGCTGCGTCTACACGGACCGGGAGATTCCCGGCGGCCGGGTTCCGAAGAACACGGACATGAACGTGGAGCACACGTGGCCCCAGTCCAAGGGCGCCACCGGGGACGCCAAGAGCGACCTGCACCACCTCTTCCCCACCGACAGCAAGGCCAACGCCCGGCGGGGCAACTTCCCCTTCGGCCAGGTGGTGAATGTGAAGTGGAGCCAGGGCGGAGCGAAGCTCGGCACGGACGCCCAGGGCCGCACGGTGTTCGAGCCGCCCGACTCGCACAAGGGCAACGTGGCACGCGCCATGTTCTACTTCTCCGCCACCTACGGCCGCGCCATTCCGGAAGCCGAGGAGGCGGTGCTGCGCCAGTGGAACACGCTCGACTCCGTGGACACCGCGGAGGTGGAGCGCAACCGGCGCATCGCCACCCTCCAGGGCAACGTCAACGCCTTCGTCGAGCACTCGAACTTGGCGGACCGCATCAGCGACTTCTGAGCGGACCGGTCAGCGGCCCGTCACAGCGCGCTTCGCAAATCGCCCTTGCGCTGCTCGGGCAGCTTCTCGCCCCGAGCCACCGCCGCGACGATGCGCGCGAGCTGCTCCACCCCGTCCGACAGCGCGGCCGGCCCCGGCTGGAGGATGTAGCTGCTCCTCACCTCGTAGAGCTGGTCGTCCACCACCGCGCGCACCTCGCCCCAGCCCGGGCGGGAGGCAATCTTCTCCCGCTTCGCCTTGCGCCCGCACCAGCTCGCGATGACGCCCTCCGGGTTGCGCTTCGCCACCTCCTCCGGCTCGAAGATGCGGCCCTTCGCGCCATGAGACGCGCGGGACTCGCGGCACACGTCCTCGCCGCCCACCAGCTCCACCAGCTCCGAGCACCAGCGGATGCCGGAGATGAGCGGCTCGTGCCACTCCTCGAAGAAGATGCGGGGCCGGCGCGGCAGCCGGTCCGCCGCCTCGGCGTGGCGCTCCAGGTTCGCCGTCAGCGCGTTCGGCCAGCCGCGCCCCGTCCTCCGCGCGGCCCACCAGCGCGCCCGTCAGCCGCACCGTCTGCAATATCTCCGCGATGGAGCGCTGGTTGAACAGGTAGACGGGCACGCCCCGCTTGCACAGCTCGCGGCCAATGTCCGCCTGCAAATCGGAGAAGCCCAGCACCAGGTCCGGCTTCAGCTCGAGGATGCGCTCGAAGTTCGCATCCAGGAACGACGAGACGCGCGGCTTCTTGCGCGCCTCCGGCGGGCGCACCGTGAAGCCGGAGACGCCCACGACCAGGTCCCCGGCGCCAATACGGTAGAGCACCTCCGTCGTTTCCTCGGTCATGCACACCACCCGGCGAGGGTATGGCGGCGCGGAGGAGAGCAGCTCGGACAGGCGGGCGTTCATGGTCCCCAACCTACCGCGCCCGCCTTGGCCCGTCCGCCCCAGGGCAGCCAGGCAGGCTCAATCGATGATGATGTTGAAGCAGCGCGCGGAGCACCCCGCCTGCAGTTCGTCACACTCCCAGTCGTCGTTGATGCAGGCCGCGCACTCCCGGTCCAGGTCCTCACAGGAGTCGCTGCACGAGAGTCCGGACGACGAGAAGCCACACTCGGACAACCTGTCACACGCATCCTTGCAGCTCGTATCCGAGCAACCGGACGCCACCAGCCCCAACGACACCACCACCGCGCAGAGGACCTTCATGGTCACCCCCTTTCTGCCCCGCCTACCCGGTCCCCCCCGCCCCGACCATCGCCCCCGGGGCGTGTCCGCCCTGCACCAACGGTGTTCGCTGCCCGACGTTGCGCCTCCGGAGCCGGAATCTCGGCCTGTGGCGCAGTGCGGCAACCAGGCAGGTCGCTTGGGCAGTGGACGTTTGCAGTGTTAGCATCGCCGCGCATGTTCGACCGGAATGTCGAGTGCCTTCCCGGTCGGCGGGGGCAGACATGATCGAAAGCAACGCCCCGACGAATGGCGCCCCTCCGGAGCTGGATGATCCGCTGCTGGGCCGGGTCCTCAACGATCGTTTCCGCATCCTGGAGACCCTCGGCGCCGGAGGCATGGGCCGGGTGTACAAGGCCATGCAGGCGCCGTTGGACCGGCTCGTCGCGCTCAAGGTCCTGAACCCGCAGTACGGCGAGGGCAAGGACCCGGGGTTCCAGAAGCGCTTCTTCCTGGAAGCCAGCGTCACCGCGAAGCTGCGCCACCCCAACACCGTCACCGTCTTCGACTACGGCAAGACGGATGACGGCATCTACTACATCGCCATGGAGTACCTGGAGGGGCTGACGCTCGGCCAGCTCCTCACCCAGGTGGGCCCGCTGCCGTGGGCGCGCGCGCTCAACATCAACCAGCAGATTGCCCGCTCCCTGCGCGAGGCGCACCGGGTGGGCCTCATCCACCGCGACCTCAAGCCCGCCAACGTCATGGTCCTCAACCAGGAGACGGACCATGACGTGGTGAAGGTGCTGGACTTCGGCCTGGTGAAGTCCTTCATCGGCGACGCCGGCCCCATTCCCCAGGACACGTCGCTCACGCAGGCCGGCATCATCCTCGGCTCGCCGCAGTACATGGCGCCGGAGCAGGCGCGCAACGTCGCCGACCCGCGCAGCGACGTGTACAGCATGGGCGTGGTGCTCTATCAGATGCTGATGGGCCGCCCGCCCTTCCTGGCGACGCAGAGCATCGACGTCATCGTGAAGCACATCAACGAGGCCCCGCCCTCGTTCGGCTCCATCTGGCCCAGCCACGGCGTGCCCGCCGAAGTCGAAGCGCTGGTGATGAAGTGCCTCGCCAAGATTCCGGCCGAGCGCTACCAGTCCATGGACGAGGTGCTGGAGGCCATGCGCCGCGTGGCGTCGTCCGTGGGCGTCAGCGGGGTCTTCAGCGGCCCGCGCCTCACCACCGGCAGCGGCCCCATCAGCGGCCCCTACGGGAACACCGGCTCCGGCCCCAGCACCATGGCGCTGGACATCTCCGTGGAGGAGGCGCCCGCGAAGCCGTCCCGGCGGCCGCTGGCCATTGGCCTCTTCG
>JBKGHK010000890.1:0-3679 GCA_046520375.1 Pyxidicoccus sp. 3LFB2 | reverse complement strand
CATGCGCAGGTGGCGGCGACGAGCGCAGGTCCGAGCACGGGTTCCCATGCGCAGGTGGCGAGTGCCGCGCAGGCGCCTGTCACCGGCAGCGCCTCGGTGGTGCCTGCCGCGAGCACGACGGGAACGACGGGTTCACACGCGCAGGTGTCGGCCAGCGGTTCTCACGCCCAGGTTCCGAGCGGTACGGAGGGCGCGCAGGGCCCGAGCAGCGGGTCTCACGCCCAGCTCTCAGGTGGTCCGGAGTCACGGGCGCATGGGACGACGGGCTCGAATGCCACGGTGGTTCCCGCCGCGTCGGGTGCGGCTTCCGTTGCTGGGAGCGCGACACCTGCCGCGGGCGGTCCGTCCGCGTCGCAGCTTCCTCCGGCTGCCGTGGTGGCTTCGCGCAAGCCGGGACGAGCCTGGGTGGGGTTCGTCGTCATGGGGCTGGTGCTGACGCTCGGCGCGGGCGCGATTGTGCTCAAGCGGCTGCCCGCCAACATCGAGGCGGAAGTGGACGCGGGAGACCCGACGGCCATGCCGCCGCTGGCGGCTGCCGATGCGGGACCGGTGGATGCCGGCGTCGAGGACGCGGGCATCCCGATGGGCATGCTGGACCTCACCGTCGACCCGCGCGTGGAGGCGTCCGTGCCGGGCATCTACCTGGGCCGCACGCCGCTGTCCGCGTCGCTGCCGGCGGGCCGGCATGTGCTGACCCTCAGCAACCCCGTGCTCGGCATCCAGGTGACTCGCACCATCACCGTGCCGGCGGGTGGGCGCACCGCGCAGCAGTTCTTCCTCAACAAGGGCTTCGCCACCGTGCGCGCGCCGAAGGGTGCCATCGTCACCATCGACGGCCGCCTCGTGGGTGCCGCTCCGGTTGAGGAACTGGACCTGTATGAGGGCACGCACCAGCTCCTCGTCGTCGTGAACAACTCGCGCTGGCAGCGGACCTTCAAGCTGGAGCCCGGTCAGCGCGTTGCCTTCGACGTGGACTTCGAGGCGCCCGTCGAGGAGTAGCGATGTCTCGCTGGAGCCCCGCGCCTCGACCGAGGCGCGGGGTCAGTTCCGTAGGAGCGCGAGCAGCCGCTCCGTGTCCACCGGCTTCGTCAGGTGGTCGCTCGCGCCGGCCGCGAGGCTCTTCTGCTGGTCGTCCTTCTGCCCCCGGGCGGTGAGCGCGATGATGCGCAGGGTGGCGAAGCGCGGGTCCTCGCGGATGGTGCGTATCGTCGCGTAGCCATCCAGCTCCGGCATCATCACGTCCATGAGGACGACATCCACGTCCGGATGCGCTCTCAGGGTGGTGAGCCCCTCCCTGCCGTTCTCCGCGTACAGCACTTCCAGCCCCCGGCCTTCCAGGAGGGTCGTCAGAGCGAAGATGTTGCGGATGTCGTCGTCCACTACGAGCACCTTGCACCTGGCGCGCTTCCTGGAAGAGTGAGCCTCATGGCTGGGGTGCGACGAGGCATCAGGCTCACGCGGAGTCTGAAGCGTGTTGCCCGCCTGAGTTGGCACCGTATGTCCTTGTGACGGGGCCTCCTCTGCCAGTGCCGGGGTCCCACGAGAGGGAAGCTCCGCTTCGCCCTGCGCTCGCGGTGCCGCCACTTCCGGGGTCAGCACCTCCAGTCCCACGGGCTCGGAGAGACGGTCCTCAGGGACATTGGCGCCCTCACCCTGTGCGTCTTCGGGGCCGACGTACACCCGGGGCAGGTAGAGCGTGAACGTGCTGCCCTTCCCCGGCTGACTCTCCACGTGCAGCTCTCCGCCCAGCAGGCGCGCGAACTCGCGGCTGATGGACAGGCCCAGGCCGGTGCCTCCGTACTTGCGGCTGGTGCCACCGTCCGCCTGCTGGAAGGCCTCGAAGATGAGCTGCTGCTTGTCCTTCGGAATGCCGATGCCGGTGTCCACCACGCTGAAGGCCATCACGTGGTCCGCCCCGTTGAGGACCTCGCTGCCGAAGCGCCCTTCCCTGCCCTCCACCGGCGTGACGTGCAGGTCCACGCGGCCGGTGGCGGTGAACTTGAAGGCATTGGAGAGCAGGTTCTTGAGCACCTGCTGCAGCCGCTGCGGGTCCGTGCGGAATCCCGACGGAAGCGCGTCGGAGAGCGTGACGCTGAAGCCCAGCCCCTTCATCTCCGCGACGTGCGCGAAGATGCGCTCGAGGAATGTCTTCACGTCGGCGAGGGAGACATCCGCCGGCTCCACGCGCATCTTCCCGGACTCCACCTTCGACAGGTCGAGGATGTCGTTGATGAGCTCCAGCAGGTCGGAGCCCGAGACGTGAATGGTCTTCGCGTACTCGACCTCCTTCGGGCTCAGGTGTCGCTCCCGGTTCTCCGAGAGCACCTTCGCGAGGACGAGCAGGCTGTTGAGCGGCGTGCGCAGCTCATGGCTCATGTTCGCCAGGAACTCGCTCTTGTACCGGGACGTGAGCGCCAGTTGCTCCGTGAAGCTCACGTTCTCGGTGAGGTCCTTCCACACGCCCGTCACACCCTGCAGGGCGGCTGGGACTTCGGCCTTCCCCTCCGAGCCCACCTCCTTCGCGACACGCGTCACCTCGTCCGCGAAGGCCTGGAGCTGATCCACCATCATGTTGATGGTGTTCTTGAGCGTGAGCGCTTCGCCGCGGGCCTCCACGGTGATCTTCTCCGACAGGTCTCCCCGCGCCACCGCCTCGCTGACCTTCGTCAGGCTGCGCACCTGGGCGGTGAGGCTGGCCGCGAGGACATTCACGCCCTCGGCAATCTCCCTCCACGCACCGGACAGCCCCCGCACCTCGACCTGGCCGCCCAGCCGTCCCTCGAGGCCCACCTCGCGCGCGACCCGCGTCACCTTCGCGGCGAGCGCGGAGAGCTGGGACGCCCGCTCGGCCTGGAGGGCAGCGCCCGTGTTGAAGGCCTTCGCCAGCCGGTCCATGAGCGGATGGGTGCCGTGCACCGGAAGGCGGTGGGAGAAGTCGCCCCCGTTCGCGGCCTCCATCGCGGCGAGCAGTGCGTGCAACTGCGCTTCCTCACCCGGAGCCTCACGCCTGTTGTTCTCGTCCACGGAGGAACCTCGTGCGTCGTGAAGCGGGGCCGGGCGCCTGGATGAGGCTCATCGCAGGTGTAACAGGATGCGCATCAAGGTCAGCATCGTGACGCGCCCCCGGAAGTGCCCCGGCAAACAGAGCGCCTCCCGCGCCCTACGCGCTCTTGCGCCGCCGCATCATCGCCTCGTACGAGCGGCCCACGCTCTGCGAGAGGATGAGCAGCTCGCCGATGTCCGGCGGGGTGAGCTGGTCGGGCCCGTTGTCCACGTAGAGCAGGTGCACCACCTTGCCGCGCACCAACAGCGGCAGGATGACCGCCGTCTTCGGGAAGCCGCCGCCCAGCAGCTTGTAGAACACGCCCATCGCCGCGTCCCGCTTCACCGGGCCGATGTAGTGCGAGCGCGTGTCCCGCACCAACCGGAAGGTACTCTGCTCCCTCAGCGCCACGCCGATGCGCCGCACCGCTGGCTCGCGCACGCCGACGCCGATGCCGTGCCAGCCCGTCACCAGGCTGCCCTGCACCGACAGCAGCAGGTTGCGCTTCCACTTGCCCAGCGCGAAGCGCAGCACCGTGCGCGCCACGTCCTCGCGGTCCGAGCTGCGCGCCAGCTCCGCCTGCGCTCGGCGAACGTCATCGGCGTCGGCGCGGCTCCGGAGGCCGCTGCACCGGCA
>JBKGHK010000088.1:0-22156 GCA_046520375.1 Pyxidicoccus sp. 3LFB2 | reverse complement strand
AGCGCGTCATCGTCGCCCGGCTGACTCCGTGGACGCGGCCGATGTCCTCCACGCCGACGCCCTCCACCAGGTGCAGCCGGAGGATGGCGCGCTCGCGAGGCTCCAGCGCCGCCAGGGCCGCGCGCAGGGCCGCCTCGAAGTCCTCGCGGTGGCGGTGCTTCAGCGCCTCGAAGGACGCATCCACCGCGGGCAGCAGCCGTGACTCCACGTCTCCCGCGGGACGGACGGCGCGCTCGCGCAGCTCGGTGAGTGCCAGCCGCAGCGCCACCGTGCGCACCCAGGCCACCAGCGGGCCCCGGCCGTCGTACTCCGCCACGCGGGGCGGGCTCCGTCCCGCGCGAGCAGCAGTCGCTCACGCAGCCGCTGCAGCGCCTCGTCCACCACGTCCGCCGACAGGCCCCGCCGCTCCAGGGCCTGACGCGCGGCGGGCAGGTGGTGACGCTCGAAGAGGGTGAGCGCCTCCGGACGCCCATGCGCGCAGGCACATGCGAGGTAGAGGTCGCCCACGTGGAGCGCCTGGGGGCCGTCCAGCGTGACGCCTCGCGCCTGGAGGTGCGCGAGGAAGTCCTCCCGCGCCAGCACCACGGAGGGCCAGGCGGCGCTCGCGCGCGGGTAGAGCGCGTCGAGGGGATGGAGGGGGGAGGAGGAGCCCATCGTCCGGAAGCCTAGCGCGCCCTGCTACTCCAGCCCCAGGTGGCGGCGCACCGTGGCCGCGTAGTCCGTCACCTGCTGGATGTAGAGGCCGGTGTCGTTCTCCGAGGGCGGGGCGTAGCGGTTGACGAGCGCCCCCCAGTCGCCGCTGTCGATTTCGGAGCGGTAGTGGGTGCCGAGCAGCTGGAAGTACGCCTCGATGCCCTGCTCCATGGTGGGCCAGCCCGCGAAGCTGCCGTACGCGCCCGACGAGGTGAAGGCCTCATGCGCGCCCGGCTGCCCCACGAACTTGAGGTTGCCGGGGTTGTTGTGCTCCGCGGACTGCCCGGTGGTGCCCCACTGCGACTCCTTCCACAGCATGGCCATGGCGAGGTCGATGGGGACGTCGTACTTCTCCGCCATCGCCAGGATGTGCTCGCCCTGGCCGGCGAAGCCCGTCTCCGCCAGGGACATGGCGCCCGGCGCCAGCCGCAGCGACTCCAGCTGCGCGGCCTGCGCGGACACGTCACCGGTGGGCGCGCTGGGGCCCGTGGTGGGGCTCACGCCCGGGGGCGGCTGGACGGCCACGGCGAAGCCGCCGTACTGGTGCTCGGCGAGGAAGCGCTCCAGCTCGGCGGGCGTCAGCTCCTTGCAGGTGGTGGACGGGTCCTTCACGATGAAGTTGCCCTCGGGCGTCATCCCCGTCACCGCAATCCAGTGCCCGCCCGCCGCGGAGCCGGAGGCGAACGGAGGCTGCTCGTTGGCCGCCGTCACCGAGCGGTTGCCGTTGACGGCCACCAGGTTTCCCGCCTCCAGCTGGCTGCGAATCCACCCCACGTCGGTGCCGGGGTTGGTCTCCGTCCTCAGGCCCAGCTGCGCCGCCATCGACTCGATGCCGTCGTAGCCCGTGCCCTCCGCGCCCATGCCAATGGAGTTGGCGAGCTGGTTGATGAAGGCGCCATCCGACATCCCCTCGCCCAGCCCGAAGCCCTTGGCAATCATCGCCAGGGTGGTGGGGCCGCAGTTGGAGGACGCGTTCCAGTCGTCCTCGCCACCCTGCGAAGACATCTGGCTGATGTACGGCACCGGGTAGCCCTCTCCCTGCACCGGAGCGCCACCGGGCGGCGGGGTGCCATTCGTGCCGGGGGCGTTCGTCCCAGGCGGCGGGGTGCCATTCGTCGTCGGAGTGCCCGGAGGCGCCGGCACCTGGAGCGTCTCACCCGCGATGATGAGGTCCGGGTTGGTGAGGCCGTTGAGCTCGACAATCTGGTTGGCGATGGCCTCCACCGGCCCCGGGACACCCTGCTGCATCAGGTTCCAGGAAATGTCCCCCACGGTGTCTCCCGGGGCGATGTTCCAGGTGGTGGTCGCGGGGGCCTGCGTGCCCGGCGGAGTGGCACCGGGCGTCGCACCGCCCAACACCTCGGCCAGCCGCTCGCGGAGCTGGTGCGTGCGCAGGGCGTCCACGGCGTTACGCCCGGCTTCCCGGATGCGCGCCTGGGTCAGCGTCTGGCGGAGGTTCTCCGCCAGCTCCTTCGCATCGGGCAGCTCCGGCCTGGGCCGGGCGTTGCCGGCGGAGGCACGCGCGGCCTCGAACACATCCTCGTTGCGCTTCGCCTTCAGCGCTTCAAGGTGCGCCCTGGGCGGCACGGGCCGGGTCGGAGGAGGGGTCTTCTCCGGCGTCTTGCGGCCAAAGGGAACGGGGAGCGGGGGGCGGGGAAATTGGATTGCCATTTCGAGACTCCGTGGGAGAGCTTTGAAATGGTTTTCGCAATCCAAGAATTAAATGTTTCGTGTTTCAGGGCGCGAAAGCGCGTGGGGATTTTATTTCCAATCCGCGCCACAACTCACTGAAAACACAGGCACTTCGAAGAATCTTCCGGGGGATTTGAGCCACTAAATCCCCCGGGCGCGTCCTTCCTGCTGGAGGGTGAAACATCCAATCCCTCTCATGGCAGGGATTGCCCTCCCGCGAGCCTCACCGGGCGCGTGCGGCGCGCGCCACCACGGAGGGCGTCACCCCGAGCACGCGCCGCATGCACCGCGCCATGTGGCTCTGGTGCGAGAAGCCCGCTTCGAGCGCCACCTCACCGGCGGACAGCGCGCCCGCTTGCAGCAGCGTCCTGGCGCGCTCCACCCGGCGCTGCACGACGAACTCGTGCACGGGCAGCCCCGTGGAGCGCTTGAACAGCGTCTTCAGGTGCGACGCGCTGACGCCGGCGACTCCCGCCAGCCGGGCCAGGGAGAGGTTCTGGTCCAGGTGCGCCTCGATGTACTCCGTCACGCGGCGCAGCTGCGGCTTGGACAGGCCGCGCTCGCGCTCCAGGGGCGCCGGGTACTGGCCCAGCAGGCGGACCGAGAGCGCCAGGCCCAGGCACTCGGTGTAGAGCAGGCCGCCGGGGTTGCCGGCCTTGCGGTCCGCGTCGAGCGCCCAGGCGATGTGCTCAATCTGGGGGTCCCTGAACTGGTGGCGAGGCTCCAGGCCGGCGCGGTCGGGGTCCATTCCCATGTCCTCCGCGGCGCGCCGCAGGAGCGCGGGGGGCAGCCAGACGAGCACGGAGGCGCCCGCATCCTGGGTGTGCCACACGTCCGATTCTCCGGCCGGGCAGATGTCGATGTCGCCCTGGGTGTAGACGAAGCGGTGGAAGCGACAGGCGCCCCTCAGCGGCGTCCCGACGTGGAGCTTGAGCCGGTGGTCAGGTGTGGCCTCGATCGACATCTCCCCGGGCCCGGCCGTCTCGAACTCCACGCGCAGCCCCAGCCGGGGACGGGGCGATGCCAACAGTGAACCGGTGTCGCTCCTCTGCGTGTCCATGCCTTCTCCTCCGTAGCCGGCACCCGCCGCATCCCGCCGCCTGCCCCTGACATAGCCCGGGACGGCCGCTTTCGCCGCCGTCCGAACGTGCTCACCGCGCGTCCGAACGTGTGCGACCGGTTCGGGCGTCCTCCCTATTCATTGGCCCGTCACCAAGGAGAAGTCCATGGGCAGGTACGCAGGCAAGAAGGCGGTCGTCACCGGCGGGACGCAGGGAATGGGACTGGCCACCGTGAAGGCGCTCCTCGACGGCGGCGCCGAGGTGCTCCTCACGGGGCGGAATGAAAAGACGCTCGAAGTGGCGCGGCGCGAGCTGGGGCCCCGGGCGCACGTGGTGCGCTCGGACACGGCGAGCCTCGCCGACATCGACGCGCTGGCGAAGACGGTGGAGGAGAAGCTCGGCCGGGTGGACTTCGTGTTCATCAACGCCGGCTTCGCGCGGCTCGGGATGTTCGCGGACGTCACCGAGGCCGTGTACGACCAGACGTTCGACATCAACACCAAGGGCGCGTACTTCACGGCGCAGCGGCTGGCCCCGCTCGTCCGGGACGGGGGCTCGTTCGTCTTCACCACCTCCATCGCGAACGTGACGGGGGTTCCCGGCATGAGCGTCTACTCGGGCTCCAAGGCGGCGCTCCGCTCATTCGCGCAAGGGCTTGCAGCCGAGCTGCTGCCGAGGGGCATCCGCGTCAATGCGGTGAGCCCGGGCTTCATCAAGACGCCGACGATGGGCGTCGATGGGGCGTCTCCGGAGCAGCTGGCGGCCTTCGAGAAGGAAGGCAACGACACCACGCCGATGAAGCGCATCGGCACGCCCGAGGAGGTCGCCCGGGCGGCGCTGTTCCTCGCCTTCGAGGCCACCTTCACCACCGGGGCCGAGCTGCCCGTGGATGGGGGACTCACCCAGGTCGTCGCGCCGCACGCGTAGTCAGCACTTCCCACATGAGGACAACCGACATGAAGCCAGCCATCGCAGTGCTGGGCGTGGGGCGCATGGGCTCCGCGCTCGTGAGCGCCTTCCTGAAGCAGGGGTACAAGGTCGACATCTGGAACCGCACCCGGGCGAAGTGCGAGCCCCTGGCCGCCCAGGGGGCCCGCATCGCGGCGACGGTGCGCGACGCAGTCACCGCCGCGGACATCGTCGTGGTGAACGTGACGGACTACCGCACGAGTGATTCGCTGCTCCGGCCGGACGAGGTGACGCTCGCTCTGCGCGGGAAGCTGCTGGTGCAGCTGACGTCCGGCTCACCGAGCCAGGCGCGGGAGCAGGCCACGTGGGCCGCGCAGCACGGCGTCCGGTATCTGGATGGCGCCATCATGGGCACGCCGGACTTCATCACCCAGCCCGGGTGCACCATCCTCTACTCGGGCTCGCAGGAGCTGTTCGAGCAGTACAAGCCCGTCCTCCTGACGCTCGGGGGGAATACGCAGTTCGTGGGCAGCGACGTGGGGCATGCCTCCGCGCTCGACAGCGCGCTGCTGGTGAACATGTGGGGCGCGCTGTTCGGCGTGCTCCAGGGCGTGGCCGTCTGCGAGGCGGAGAACGTCCCGCTCGACATGTTCAAGGGCTTCGTCAAGGCCACCGCCCCGGTGATAGACGGGGGCATCTCGGACATCATCACCCGCGTCCAGCAGCGCCGGTTCGCCGCCGACGAGACGACGCTCGCCAGCATCGAGATTCACGCCGGGGCGCTGCACCACCTGCTCGAGCTCTGCAAGGAGCGCGGGTTGGACCGCGCGGTGCCCGAGGCCTTCGACCAGCTCTTCCAGAAGGCCATCCGGGCGGGCAATGGCCCGGATGACTTCGCCGCGCTGATGCGCTTCATGCGCTGAGCGGGGCGGCGCGGGCATGGCAGAGGGTGGTCATGCCCGCGCGTCGGGGCTCACGACTTGTCCGGAAGCAGCCGCGAGCCTTGTGCCGTGAGCTTGCGTTCGAGTCTTTCCAACAGCGCCACCTCGGCCCGGGCGCGCTCGGCGAGGGGCTCGAAGAGCAGGTGCGCGCGCAGGGCCATGCCCTGCTGAAGCTCGAAGTCTCGCAGGTCCTCTGGCAGGGCCAGCAGCAGCTCGCCGAGGGGCTTCACCCGGTGCAACTGGTAGGAGCCCCGCGCTTCCACCTGGCGCACCAGGTCCTCCGGGGCCAGTCCCCGGGCGAGCCCCTCGCGTGCCTGTTCGTGCATGAGGAGCCCTGACTGGACGCGCTCCTCCAGGTCCGCCAGCACCGAGGTCGCGGTCTTCCGGGCCGCCGCGAGCAGCCGCAGTGGGTCCAGCGCGCGCTCCACGCGCCGTCGCACGGCGGCGGGCACGCTCCGGGTGCGGCCCTCCACCCGGGAGAGCACGGCGCCGCGGTAGCTCGCGGCGAAGACCACCGTGAAGAGGGCCTCTTCCAGGGGAGGACGCTCGCCCGACGCGAGGCCCTCGGACAGGCCCGCCAGCCCTTCTCCGGTGAGGACATGGCGGGAGCCCCGAGGGCCGGCGTCCCGTGCGGCGCCCGGCACGGCCTCCACCCACCCGGAGCGGCGCAGCCGCGTCAGCGTGCGGCGCACCTGGGTGAGGTCGATGTCCTGCGAGGGCCGGGTGACGTCGTGCTCGGCCCAGTTGGTGAAGAGCAGGAAGAAGAAGCGCACATCGGAGGCCCGGAAGCCGCCGGCCCGTGCGCCCGCACCGTGCGCGGCCAGCAGCGCCGCCTGGACGAAGGTGGCCTGCGCGGCCACGAAGCCCAGCCGCGGTGACAAGGGAGAGGAGTGTGCCATGCGGCGTTCGATGCTAGCGCGGCGGGTGACAGTGTCACCGTGCGGGACGAGTGACAGTGTCACCTCGCGGCACGGCACGAACGTAACGACGTGACATGCTCCCTTCACTTCTTGTCATCGCGGCTGGGCTCCACCTGCCTCTTCAGGGAGGGATGGCACTCGCCTGAGGAGTGCATCCGGCGGCGGACATGTCGAGGCGACCTCGTCATTCACGCTTGACTTATATTAGCCGGGGCTTAATTTAAGCCCGTGCACGCCCTCGACGTTCTCGGAGACCCGGTCCGCCGCCGGATGCTGGAGCTCCTCGCCACCGGGGAGCAGTCCTCTGGCGAGATTGGTGCGGTCATCCAGGCCGACTTCGGCATCTCCCAACCGGGGGTGTCGCAGCACCTTCGCGTCCTTCGAGAGACGGGGTTCGCGACCGTCCGCGCCGAGGGCACACGCCGTCTGTACGCCGTGAATCCGGCGCCTCTTCAGGAGGTGGACGCGTGGCTGGAGCGCTTCCGGAAGTTCTGGGGCCAGCGCCTGGATGCACTGACGCTCGAGCTCGAACGCGAAGCGCGTGAGCGCCTCCAACAACGCCCCACCTCAAGCCCGCCGCGCAGGAAGAAAGGAAAGCCCCATGCTTGATATCGCCCACCACCTCAACGCCATCCACCGCGAGGTCGGCAAGCGGCCTGATGCCGGAGGCGAAGTCATCGGCGTGCTGCTCCGCCGCGGCTACGACGCCTCCATCGAGGACGTGTGGAGCGCCCTGACGGACCGGGACCGCCTCAAGCAGTGGTTCCTTCCCGTCAGCGGCGAGCTGACCGTGGGAGGCCGATTCCAACTTGAAGGCAACGCCGGCGGAGAAATCCTCCAGTGCACCCGCCCCCACCGGGTCAGGGTGACCTTCGGAGCGCCGACCAGCATCGTCGAGCTGCGCCTGTCCGCTCGCGGCCCGAGCGACACCGTCCTGGAGCTCGAGCACACCGTGCCGCTCGCGTTCGTCCAGAACGGCGCGGGCTCCCTCTACGTCGGCCCCGGCTGGGACAACGCCTTCATGGCCCTGGCCCGGTTCCTCCGTGGCGAGGTCATCCAGAATCCCGCCACGGCCTCCAGTTCCCCCGAGGGCCAGGAGTTCTCCAAGCAGTCCGTCCATGCCTGGGCCGCCGCGGTGAAGTCCTCCAACACCGCCACGGCGGACGAAATCGCCGCCGCCGCCAAGGTCTCCATGGCCCAGTTCGCCCCCAGCCACGCCGGGGCCGGGCAGGGCTGAGCGGCCCGCCGCGTGTCGCCTACTTCGGGCCACCCAGCGTCCGCAGGAAGAACAGGCCCACGTCGTCGCTGTAGTAGCGGGCCGCGGGGGGCGCGGGGCTGTGCGGCTGCCCCGGCATGACGAGCAGCTCGAAGTGCTTGCCCTCCCGGATGAGCGCTTCAGCCATGCGCATCGTCGTGGAGAGCGTCGCGTTCACGTCGCTCGTCCCGTGCATCATCTTGAGGTGCCCCCGCAGCTTCCCCGCGAGCGCGACGTTGGACCCGGCCTGGTACCCGGCGGGGTTCACGCTCTGCAGGCCGAGGTAGGGCTCGTTGATGATGGCCTCTTCCTCCAGCGCACCCGGAGCGCCCGCGTAGCCCGCCTTGAAGAACTCCGGCGCCGTCAGCATGCCGCGCAGCGCGAAGTAGCCGCCCCACGAGTGGCCGAAGATGCCGGCGCGCTCCAGGTCCATCCAGGGGCGCGTGGCGGCGGCCTGCTTCAGGCCCGCGACGTAGTCGGGAATCTCCGTCTGGCCTACCCGGCCGTAGTGCGCGTCCTGGAACGCCTTGCTCCGGCCCGGCCCGCCCCGGGGGTCCAGCAGCACCACCACGAAGCCCAGCTGCGCCATCGCGGCACAGTCGAGCGAGCTGCCATCACCGAGGTAGCTCCAGGGCACGGACGTGGTGAAGGGCCCGGCATAGATGTACGCGAGGACCGGGTAGCGCTTCGCGGGGTCGAAGTCGCGCGGGGTGTAGAGCACGCCATGCAGGGGCGTGGCGCCATCGGCGGCCATGACGGTGAGCGCCTCCGGTGGCTTGTAGCCCAGCGCCACCGCCGCGCTCGCATCGGCCGTGGTGAGGCGGACGCGCGCCCTGCCCTCCGTGGAGGCCAGCTCCCGCACCCGTGGCTGCGTCCTCGAAGACCATGAGTCGACGAAGTACTTCCCCGACGGAGCCAGCGTGATTCGGTGCATGCCCGAGCCCGAGGACAGCCGCTTCAGCGCGCCGCCCTTCAGGCTCCCCCGGTAGAAGAGGTGCTCGTAGGGTGCGCCACTGTCGGCGGAGGCCAGCACGAAGAGCGCATCCCCTCCGGGCGCGACGCCAACCACCTCGTGGACCGGGAAGGCGCCCCGGGTGACCTGACGCACGAGGCGGCCCTCCAGGTCATACAGATAGGCGTGCCGCCAGCCGTCGCGCTCGGACATCCAGAGGAAGCCCTTGCCGTCCGGCAGCAGCTTCACCTGCGTCATCCAGCCGCCCACGGCCAGGTCCAGCCCCGCGACGAAGGTCTCCTTCCGCTCCTCGCGCAGCACCCGCCGACGCTTGCCGGACGCGGGCTCCACGGCCGAGAGGTCCAGTCGCTTGCCGTCGCGGGAGAGGTGCAGGCCCAGCGCCTCACTTCCATCGGGACGCCAGCCGATGAACCAGTCGTGCGTCTCCTCCTCTGGCGCACTGCGCGTCACGCGGCCTGTCGCCACCTCTACGAAGTGGAGCTCCGTGCGGGGCAGCGGCGTCCCCGACTTCGCATAGGGGACCCACGTCACCCGCTCCAGGGCGCTCGAGTAGTCCACCACGGGCACCTTGTGGACACCGCGCAGGTCCTCGCGCCACACCGCCAGGAAGCGGCCGTCCGGAGACCAGGGGTCCTCGGGGATGCGCCAGCCAAGGTGCTCCTCGGCGCCGCGCTCCGCCACCGTCTTCCCCTCCGCGCTTCGCACCACGAAGCCACCCTCGCGCTGCTCCGCCACGGCCCCACCCTTGGGCGACACGAAGTGGCTCCGCGACAGCAGCAGCGCCGCGCCGTCATCGGGAGCCAGCGCGGTGACGTGTCCCCCCTCCAGTCCCAGCCCGAAAATCTTCCCTCCGAAAGCGAAGACGATGCTCCGCTGGTCCGGTGCGACGGCGACGTTCCAGAAGCGGAGCGTCTGCACGGGCTTGCCCGTCAGCCGGGCCAGCTGCGAGCGCAGTTCCGTACCGGACAGCAGCGGCTTCAACTCCCCCGTGCGGGCGTGCATCAGCACCCAG
Organism: Pyxidicoccus sp. 3LFB2; assembly: GCA_046520375.1. GTDB lineage: Bacteria > Myxococcota > Myxococcia > Myxococcales > Myxococcaceae > Myxococcus. Next base: position 12,700 of record JBKGHK010000088.1, on the reverse strand, counting down.
GTGCCGCCGTCCTTCTCGGTCTCGGACCAGAAGACCAGCCGATCTCCCTCGCGGAGCCACTTCGGAGGAACGAGGCTGTCGCGCATCAGCTCAGGAACCCGGCGGAACCGGTCGGCGAAGTCCAGTCGCTCCTGGAGCTTCGCGTCTGGAGTCGCCCCCTGCGCGAGCGCCACGCCGGGCGCGCTTACGAGGACCGTCATCAGGACCGCAGGAAGAAGGCGTCGCATGTCCTGAATGCTAGGGAACCACATCATTCACGACCAATATATCTTTGGGCCCTCATCGAGACGGATATCGTCTGGATATGGAATTCCGTCAGCTCCAGCTCTTCATTGCCGTGGCGGAGGAACTCCACTTCGGCAAGGCCGCTGCCCGGGTGGGCATGGCACAGCCGCCGTTCAGCCAGCAGATCCGCAGGCTGGAGTCGGAGCTGGGCGTCGAGCTGCTCACGCGGACGAGCCGGCACGTGGCCCTGACTCCCGCGGGGAGCCGCTTACTGGAGGACGCGCGGGCGCTGCTGGCCCGGCGCGCGGACATCATCAACACCGTCCGGCAGGCCGCTCGGGGAGAGACGGGCACCCTGCGCGTGGGCTTCTCCGCGTCATCCGCCTTCGGCGTGCTGCCTGACATCGTGCTCCGGTTCCGGACGCGGTTCCCGGGGGTGAAGCTGGAAATCGACGACCGCGAGACGGTGAATGTCGGCGTCGCGCTCGTCACCGGAGAGCTGGACCTGGCCATCATCCGAGCCCCCTTCCAGTACGAGGGCGTGACAGTCGAGCGGCTGCTTCGCGAGCGCTTCGTGCTCGGGCTTCCCGCGCGGCACCCACAGGCCCGCCACAAGGTCGTTCCCCTGGCGTCGCTGGCGAGCGAGCCCTTCGTCCTGTTCCCCCGTCACTCGGCGCCCGGCCTGCATGACACGGTGACGAGCATGTGCCTCTCCGCGGGTTTCTCTCCCCGCGTCGTGCAGGAGGCCAACTCGTGGACCTCGGTCATTGGCATGGTGGAAGCCGGGCTCGGGCTCACCATTGCTCCGGCGTCGGCCCAGGCGCTCCGCCCGAAGGGCGTCGTCTTCCGGGCGCTGAGCGGTGCCTCGGGTCAGGCGGAGCTGGAGCTCGCCTTCCCAGGAGCGCACCCCTCCCCTGCCGCGGCGCACTTCCGCGCCGTTGCGCATGAGGCCGCCGCGCGCCGGTCGTGACAGGCGGAGCGGCCCGCCCGGGCGTGTCGACACTCACGCGGAGGACGCCCGGCGCCAACAGGAACAGGTGTGCGCACAGGCGGTTTCTCTCTACCGGCGAAAGGCGCCGCCTACTCGGGCTCTTCCTTGCACTCCTCATCGGACTTCAACTCGTCCGGAAGCGGCGCGACCATGAGCAGCAACCTGCCTTGCGCCTGAACGACCATGAAGCCCTTGCCAGCGATCTTCACACGCTCGGAATTCCGGGCCGTCCCGCTGGCAAGCCACTGGTCCGCCTCTTCTCGCGTTGCGAACTCGTGAGAGACCTCGACCGTGAAGGACGTATCGGAAAACTTCTTGTAGTACTTGGCGAAGTCGTCCTCCTTCGCACTGTCTCGGATGTAGAGCAATGCGGCCTGGGCAAGCTCCAGCGCCTCCCGTTCCTTCGAACCCTCCGCTTGAGCCTCGATGAAGGGGTTCAGAGCGCGAAGCATGCCTTCCAGATCGAGACCTGGCGTGTGTGCCATATCGTCACCTGATATCAGCCGCTCACTCACAGTGGAGCAAGAACCAGCGCGCCACCTGCTGCGATGGCAACGACGTAGGGAGCGGCAACCACGGCCGCGACGATGACGAGTGAGCCGCCAAGACGGTGGCACGAGCCTGCACTGCAGTCACTGGAAGCACAGGCCTCGTCACAGTGGAACGCGCCGCCTCAGAAGAACATGTACTTCGCACCCAGCCGCACCTGACGCGGAGCCTGGAGCCGGAGGGCCGTACTCCCGTCCCACTGCGCATCCTCCTGGACGTCGAGGATGTTGAACACGTCCAGACTGAGCTCCAGCCGCGAACCCGGGCCGAGCCAGTAGCCCGCGCCGAGGTGGACATCCACCGTGTTGGCCCACGCCGTGCGCCCGCCGTCTTCACGCGGCCTGCCCGAGGCCCCCAGATAGGACAGCCCCACGTTGGTGTTGAGCCGCCGCGACACGGTGAAGTCCCGGGAGAGGTAGAACTTCACCGTATGCGTCCGGTCCGCCGGCAGCAGCCCCGAGGAGGCCGACAGCTCCACGGGCGCGGTATCCGCTGCGAGCCCCGGTGCGCCCGGAAGCGGCACGAGCCCCGAGGTATTTCCGCGCAACCGTGACGCCGTGTAGCTGAGCCGCAACGGCCACTGCGAACCGGCGACTCCCTCCACCGCGAGCGTCAACGCATCATACGAGCGCTTCGCTTCCGGAGTGCCCGAGGCGAGCCCCTCCCCCGGGTTGCCGAGCAACACGTCCGTCCCCTCCCCCTGGGCCAGGTACTGGAGGGCCGAGCCCAGCCGGCGACCGGTGTAGCTCACACCGGCCCGGACTTCCGACAACAGCTCGAACTCGAAGCCCGCGACGAGCTCGCGGGAAGACGGCGCCACCAGCGCCGGGTCCACCGTCACGCTTCGCGCCGCACTCGTGAGCAGTCCGGGCGGCACCAGACCCTGGTACTTCGCGACATGGGCGAAGACCTTCGCCCGGCCATTCCTGAACGGGTCCATCACCACGCCCAGGCGCGGAAGGAGCGTGCCTCCGAGCCGCACCGTGCGCGCACCGGCTCCCGCAGTCAGCGATTGCGCGTCGTAGCGCAGGCCCAGGCTCAAGGTGATGGGCATGGGAAGGCTCCAGCTGTCCTGCACGTACCCACCCAGGATTTGCCGCTCCGCCGTCGACGCCAGCTCCGCCGTGACGCGCTCCACGTCCACGCCGGCCTTGAGCACGTGGTAGCCCATCACGCTCGCCAGGTACGTGAGCTGGCCGTTCGCCTGGAGCTGGTCCTGCTCACGCATCGCGCCCGGGTCGACTCCCGCGCCGCCGTCCCCTGGCGCCGCCTGCTGTCTCAGCCAGCCCGCGCGCAGCGCCAGCAGCATCCGCTGGTCGAAGAACCCACCCGTGTACGCGAGGCGCACCGAGGACGCCTGGGTGTCCAGCTCACGCGGAGCCTCGGAAGCGCCCTCGTCCTCCATGGGCTCACCCTCCCCTCGCGAGAAGGAGGGCGTGCTGATGAACGACAGCGAGAGCTGGTGCTGGGGGTTGACGAGGTACCGCACCTTCGCCACGGCCTGCAGGGTGCGTTGGTCGGCGAAGAAGGTCCGTGATGTCCCCTGGACGGTGCGCGTCTGCTCCACTCGGCCGAGGGCCGGCGCCACACCCGCGAAGAAGTACAGCTGGCGCACGAACAGGGGGCCTCCCAGCGTGGCACCGAAGTCTCCCAGGTGCTTCAGCGGGCCCGTGCCGGAGGCGTCGCGGGACGACAGCACCCCGGGCACCCAGTAGCCGAAGAGCGCGCCCTGGACCTGGCCCGTCTCCTCCACCTTCAGGTCCGTTTCAATGATGCCGCCAGTGGCTCGGCCGTACTCGGCCATGTACCCACTGGTGATGATGTTCACGTTGGAGATGAACTCGGTGCTCAGCGGCAGCGCATTGGCCCCGGTGCTGGCGTCATGGGTGGAGAGCCCATCCAGCCGGTAGCTGTTCTCGAACGCGGTGGCGCCGTGGATGGAGGCGCCATACCGGTTCAGCTGCACCCCGGGGGCACTCTCGGCAAGCTGCTCGGACGAGCGCACCGCGCTGCCGTCGGGAGCGGGCCGATTCACCGCGACGTACTCGCCGACCTCCGAGGCCCGGGCACTCGCGACAGGGCCCAGGCACAGTCCCAACACCAGCACCCGGGCTCCGGTGGAACGGAGCCGCTCACGCATGCCGCGGAGCGGCTCCCTTCCGGACTTCCTCGGCCCTTGGGCCCTGCCCTCTCGGAACGGCTGACGTCCGCTGCGCTTCATGCTGGGACACCTCGGTGAAAGAGGTGCCCATCATTTCCGGGAGCGTCCCGCGCGAGCCTCACGCGAGGCTCTTCACTTCATCACCGTTCCATCATGACCCGCGCGCCGCTCAGCGCATGTCGAACACTTCCTGGTAGTAGCGCGAGCAGCCGGTGCACACGTCGAACAGGCCCGGCGTGGAGGCCACGTTGTAGTGGTTGCCGTTGTAGCGCACGCGCAGCCCTCCGCCGTTGAACTGGTCCACCGACATGACCCACGTGTACATCTTGTTGTTCACGAAGCGGGTCACCAGGAACGTGCCCGTGTGGGCCGAGCCGCTGATGAACACGGGGACCGACTGGCCGCTGCTCGTCGGGGCGAAGTCGTCCAGCCCATAGAGCCAGTGCCAGTGGCCCGCGTAGACGGCGGAGACGGGGAACTCGTTCAGCACCGCCCGGAACTCCGCGCTCGCGCCCCTGCCCCAGTCATGCATGTTGACGACGAGCTCGCGCCCGTTGTTGACGGCGGCCTGGAGGTCGGCGCGCAGCCAGGTGATGGCGGACTGGATGTAGAAGTAGTCGCGGCGCGCCTCGCTGCCGTTCCAGCCGTTCCACTCACGCGTATACGTGGGGAAGTTGTTGAGCTGGACGAAGTGGACGTTGCCGATGTCCCACGAGTACCCCAGGCTTCCCGAGTGGTTCTTCCGGTTGCTGGGGAACTCGTAATAGACGCCGCTCTCCGAGTAGTCGAAAGCCTGGGGGTTGAGCGTCGGCACCTGTTCCTTCAAGTACCAGACCATGCCCGTGGAGCACTGGTTCTCGTAGCAGTTGAGGTTCTCGTAGTCGTGGTTGCCCAGGCCCAGGTAGACGTTGGACTGCACGCCGTGCTCGTAGATGTTGATGTAGTCACCCAGGTCGACGTCCTGGTTGCCGTACTCCGTCAGGTCCCCGTTCACCACGGTGCCACCGAAGCGGTGCTCGCCCAGCAGGGTCTTCACCTGGTTGATGCCGTTGACGATGTTGGTGTTGTAGTAGCGCGCCAGATGGTCGTCGTGCCATCCCGCGAAGACCTGTCGCTCCTGGGCACAGAGCGCCGAATCGGGGTCGTCGCTGCAGTGGTTCCAGGAGAACTGCGGGTCCGAGGCGAACACCATGAAGAAGTCGTTCACCTGGAAGTCGGACCAGGAGAAGCTCGAAATCATGTCGTTGTAGAGCCGCCCCACGTTCGGCGCGTCCTGGAAGTACGTCCGCGCGATACCGACGTTGCCGCCGTGCTCGAAGGCGCGCACGCGCATGCCCTTGGGAACGCGCAGGGACGAGTACGCGTCATTCTGGTACGGCTGGCTGCCGCCCTCGCAGAACGTGTTGGACGCGCCGCTGAAGTTCATGTCGGCGTAGGCGGTGAAGCAGTACGCCAGGCTTCCGTGGCTGGTGTGGACGGTGAAGTCGCCTCGCATGCCCGGGGCATACGTGGCCGCGACGAGCATGTACCGGCCCGCGCCCAGCGACACCGTCACCCGGCTGTTCAAGCCGTCGCCGCTGTCGTCATCCTCGCCGAGGCGCTGAGAGCCGTCCTGGTTGAGCAGGAACAGATACGTGTCCACGGAGGACGTCAGGTCGAGCGTCACCGTCGCGGGCGCCGACAGCTCCAGCCGGAAGCGGGGGTTCTCATACGAGCTGCCGCTGGAGCTCAGCCAGGCGCTGCTCTTCGCATCCGCCCGCGCCGCCGACGGAAGCACCAGCAGGGCGGCCACGAGGAGGCCCTGAACCCAGCCGGCATGGACTTCACCAATAGTCTTTCTCTGCGAGGACCGCATGTATCTGTCTGGCTCCATGGAAGGGATTGCAGCTCAGCGGCGCGAGCGCTCAGCAAGCCGCGAGCCACGCATTCCCCGCGCGGCGCTTCCAAGGGAGACAGCCCGGACCCGGTGGGTCCGGAGGTTGTGGCGCCTCACCCCGTGGCGTCCGCCCGGAACGCGGCCGCGTCCTGGCGGAACGAGGGAGGCGCGGCGCTCGCGGCGTCAGTCGCAGGGCAGCATGAGGGTGAACGTCGAGCCCGCGCCGGGACGGCTCGCGAGCGTGACGTGGCCCTCGTGGGCTTCGACGACCTGCTTCACAATCCAGAGCCCCAGCCCGAAGCCGCCCGCGAACTGCTCGCTGCCGGCCTGGGCGAAGCGCTCGAAGACCCGGGCGTGGTCCTTCTCGGGGATGCCCGGCCCCCCATCGCGCACGACGACTCGCACCCAGGGGCCTTCGCTCTGGACGCGGAGATGCACGGGGGCGCCGGGCGCGTAGCGGGCCGCGTTCTGCAGGAGGTTGGTGACCGCCTGCTCCAGGCGCATCCGGTCCCAGCAGCCCACGACTGGCTCCCGGGCCTCGACGGTGACGCGGCAGCCCACCCGGGTGAACTCCTCCGAGAAGCGCTCCGCCGCATCCGTGACGAGCTCCGACATGTCGAAGGACTCGCGCTGGAGCGCCGGAGTGCGCGCGTCGGCGCGGGAGACATCCAGCAGGTTGTTGATGAGCTTCTCCAGCCGGCCGCACTGCTCCTGCACCCGATTGAGCCGGGCGTTGAGCTGCTCGGGCGTCAGCGTGCCCTTGGACCGGGCGCGCACCATGCCCTGCACATAGAGCTGGAGCGAGGTGATGGGCGTCTTGAGCTCATGTGACGCGACGGAGAGGAACTCGTCGCGCGCGCGGACCGCGTGCTCCAGCGCGGCCGTCCTTTCCAGCACCCGCTGCTCCAGCTCCGCGTTGAGGTGGTGCAGCTCCTGCTTCGCCATGCTCAGCGCGGCGTTCTCAATCATCTGCCAGCCGCCCGCCCTGCGCGAGAGGGCGAACTGGTGGTTGGCGACGACGTCCAGGATGTCGTGGGGATTGCACCGGTCCAGGCAGTAGCTGCACATGCCGATGATGTTGCGGCCCTCGAAGGTCCTCGAGACGCGGGCCTCATAGTCGACGAAGCCGGTCCAGTCCGAGCGCTCGACCCAGTAGGTGTTGCCCGTCAGCCGCAGCCCGGCGAACCCGGCCGCGCGGGCCCGGTCCTCCCGCTCCAGCCAACCCCGCAGGGTGGAGTCCGGGTCGGGCTTTCCCGTCGCCATGTACCACTCGGGGTGGTCGATGATTTCAATCTGGTTGCGGCGCTCGCGCTCCGCGAGGTCCGGGACGGCATTGCGCAGGGCCGTGCGCGCGTCGCGGGCGGGAAACGGATCGCACGTCACCCAGAGGCACTTCTCGTTGCTGTCCAGGCCTGCCTTGAAATACGGCACCAGCGAGTCGACGAGGTCGGCCTGGTCTCCGTAGAACTGGCAGAAGTGCGCACCCCAGGGGAGCGAGCCAACGGCGGACAGGCCGCTGGGCCGAAGTTGTTCCTGCATGATGCGCTCCTGGATGCGGGGAGAGGACGGCGTACAACAACAAGGCCCTCGACGCACCGGGAACCGTGTGGCTCCTGCTCTTGGGGCAGCCAGTGTGGCAGGGGTCCTGGCGCATCACGAGGAGTCGATGCCCGCCCGGTCTACTGGCGGACAGCCTCATGGGTTGCCCCCTCGCCGTATGAAGCCCGCCGACTGGGGGTTGGAGGTGGATGCAGACGTCCACCCATGCGCCCAGCCCCGAGATTGAAGCAGTCCTGGCCGGGCACGCAGCGGACACGCACCTCGTCCAGTTCTACGACGACGACGGCTTCCTCTTCGATGTCGTCGCGCGCTTCATTGGCGACGGGCTGCGCAAGGCGGAGCCGTGCGTGGTCATCGCCACGGAGGCCCACTGCGAGGGCTTCCTCGCGCGCCTGCGGGCCCTGGGCATCCCCGCGGACGAGGCCCGCGCCCGGGGCCAGCTCATCCTGCTGGATGCGCGCGACACCCTCTCCCAGTTCATGGTGGACGGGATGCCGGACTGGACGCTGTTCAAGTCCGTCATCAGCCCCGTCATCGAGCAACTGCACGGCGCGCGGCACGGGGTCCGCGTGCGAGCCTACGGAGAGATGGTGGATCTGCTCTGGGGTGACGGAAGCCCCGCGGCCGCCATCCGCCTGGAGGAGTTCTGGAACGACCTGGGCCGGCTGCACTCCTTCAGCCTGCTGTGCGCCTATGTCATGGGCCACTTCCGGACGGGCGACGACGCGGAGGCCTTCCACCAGGTCTGCCGGACGCACTCGCATGTCATTCCGTGCGAGCAGTACTCGCAGATTGCGTCCGACGACTCGCGGCTGAGGCGCATCTCCGCCCTGGAGCAGCGCGCCCGGGCCCTGGAGCACGAAGTCGAGCAGCGCAAGCGCGTGGAGCAGGAGCTGCTCGAGGCCGTCCGGGTGCGCGAGGACTTCCTCTCCATCGCCGGGCATGAGCTCCGCACGCCCCTGACGGTGATGCAGCTCCAGTTGGACTCGCTGCTGGCCCAGGCCGCGAAGGAGGGCAGCGAGCCGCTCTCCGCGCGCATCAACCGCCTTCGCAAGCAGGCGGGCCGGCTGGGCTGCCTCGTGGAGGACCTGCTCGACGTGTCCCGCTTGAGCGCGGGGCGCTTCACGCTCGAGCCCCAGGCGGTGGACCTCGTGGAGGTCGTCCGCGAGGTGGCCGACCGCTTCGAGGAGACCGCCCGGCGGGCCGGCTGTGATTTGCGCGTGCTCGCCGACGGCCCCGTCCCCGGAAGCTGGGACCCGCTCCGGGTGGAGCAGGTGGTGACGAACCTGCTCACCAACGCGCTCAAGTATGGAGCGGGCAGGCCCATTGAAGTGACGGCGAGGCGCACCCGGACGCGGGCCCGGCTCGTCGTGCGCGACGAGGGCGTCGGGATTCCGCTGAGAGACCAGGCCCGCATCTTCCACCGCTTCGAGCGGGCCGCCGCCTCACGCAACTACGGCGGCCTCGGGCTGGGGCTGTGGATTGTCCGTCAGCTCGTGGAGGCGCACCGGGGGACGGTGCGCGTGGAGAGCGAGCCCGACGAAGGGGCGACCTTCATCGTCGAGCTGCCGCTCTGAACCACGGAGGCCGGCGTCCCCCGGGAGACGCCGGGGCGTTAGACGCCGAGCGCCTGACGCAGCTCGGGGAGGCGGCCCGCCTTCACGGCGCCGAAGACGAAGCGGTCCGGGCGCAGCACCACCACGTCGGCGGTGTGGCGGGAGAACCACTCGGTGAGCTTCCCGGTGACGTCCACCACGGTGGAGGCCTCGGCCTTCACCTTCTCCGCGTCCGGGGTGAAGGTCACCAGCCTGCCGCCCAGCGACTCCGCCAGCGCGCGCGCCGCCGCCAGCTCCGCGGCCGGGGCGTCCGCCCGGCACATCACGGTGAAGTCATTGCCCAGGGTGTCGTCGAGCAGCACCTCCTTGCCGGACTTCACGCGCACCGGGGGCTGGATGAAGTACGTGCCCTGCCCGTCCTTCGCGCCCGCGCCCTTGCCGCCGAAGTAGTAGCCCTTCGCGTGGAGCGGGGCCTGCTTGAACTCGAAGCCCTGGATGAAGCGGCGCACGCGCGGAATCTTCTGCAGCGTGCGCATCACCACGTCGCGCGTCGCGGCCACCACCGGGTTGCGCGCCAGGAACAGGTGCCCCACGCGCACGCACAGCTGCTGCACGTCGCTCACGTGCGGGCGGCGCTCCAGCTCGTAGGTGTCCAAGAGCGCGTCGCTCGCCTGTCGGTTGAGCACGCGCTTCAACTTCCACGCGAGGTTGGCCGCGTCGCGCAGGCCGGACACCAGCCCCTGGCCCATGAAGGGCGGCATGGTGTGCGCCGCGTCGCCCAGCAGGAAGACATTGCCCTCGCGCCACCGCTCCGCGCTGAGGCAGTGGAACGTGTAGACCTGCGCGCGCTCGATGCGCACCCGCTTCGGGTCGACGTAGGGGGCGATGAGCTTCGCAATCGTCTCCGGGTTCTCCATGTGCTCGCGCGTCTCACCGGGCAGCAGCATGAACTCCCAGCGCAGCTGATTCACGGCGCCCGTCGCCACGAAGGCGGGGCGCTTGGGGTCGCACACGAAGCGGCAGATGTCGGGCGCCTCGCCCTGGACGGTGCCGGACACCGCCAGCCAGGGCTCGCCGTAGGACTTGCCGGACATGGGGATTCCCACCGCCTTGCGCACCGCGCTGCGCGCGCCGTCGCACGCCAGCAGGTAGGTGGCGCTCACCGTGCGCTCCTCACCGGTGGCCAGCTCGCGGTAGCGCACCGTCACGCCGCCGCCCGAGCGCTGGTCCACGCCCGTGAAGGCGACGCCCTGGCGCAGCTCCACGTGCGGGAAGCGCCGCAGGCCGTCGCGAAGCCCCGCCTCCAGCAGCGGCTGGTGGAAGAACCACAGCGGCGTGTGGCCGAAGCCGAAGTCCGTCTCGCCCGTGTGCAGCTCGGCGAAGCGCTTGCCGGTGCCGCCCACGTACTCGGCGAAGTTCGCCTGCTTCATGTCCTTCTGGAGCACCTCCAGCAGCCCCGCGGCCTGGTAGATGCGCAAGCCCTCGTCGTCGCACGAGAACGCGCGGGGCTCGGCGTGCGGCTTCACGTCCCGCTCGAGCAGCAGCGTCCGCACACCCATCAGCCCCAGCAGATTGCCAGTGAGTGCCCCGACGGGACCGCAACCGCTGATGATGACGTCCACCTGCATGTCGGCCTGTTGGTTGTCGCAACCCATGACGCCTCCTGGGGCAATTACTGGCATATTGAATAACCAGAGGGTGTGACCACGCTGTGACCGCGTTCACAGGTGAAAACTGCGTCCGCCCAGAGCGGCGAGCTGCCGTAGGGCGAGACACCCACATGACAAGGATTGTCACTCCTGGGGTTCTCGCTACCCGTGACGGAGGCCCCGGTACGTCGTGTTACTCTCCTGCCCCTTCCAACCTGGGGGGACGACCGGGGAGGACATGGCGGCTGACGACGTAGGTGACACTCAGGGTTTCCGCCTGGAGGTGCTGGGCGAAGCCCGGCTCCGGAGCGGAAACACGCTCACGCCCCTGGAGCGGCGGACCGCCGGGGTGCTGGCGTGGCTGGCGCTGGAAGGGCCACACCCCAAGTATCGGCTCGCGGGCCTGCTGTGGGCCGAGTCCAGCGAGGCAACGGCGCGAAACAACATGCGCCAGCTGCTGCGCCGCCTGCGGCTGGCGTGCGGGGCGGACCTGGTGCAGGGCGCGGATGTGCTCTCCCTGTGCGAGCGCGTCGTCACCGACGCCTCGCAGCTGCAGGCGCACGTGCTCGCCGGGCGCCACACGCAGGCGCTGGAGCTGGAGGGCGTGCTGCTCGGGACGCTGGAGTACGAGGACTGCCCCGAGTTCAAGGCGTGGCTGGAGGGCGCGCGCGAGCGGCTGGACAAGCTGCGGCGCCGCGCCGCGGGCCTGGAGTCCGAGGCGCGGGAGCGCCGGGGTGACTTGTCCGGAGCGCTCACACTCTCGGAGCGGCTGATCGCCATGGACCCGTACTCGGAGGAGGCGTGGCGCCGGCTGATGCGGCTGCACTACGTGTCCGGGGACCGCATGGCCGCGCTCAACGCGTACGAGCGGTGCCGCCGCCTGTTGCGCGAGGAGCTGGACACCACGCCGCTGCCGGAGACGGTGGCGCTCGCGCGGGAAATCGAGCGCGGGCCCTCGGCGGCGAAGCCCTCGCCCACCGCGAAGCCGAAGCTGCCGCTGTCCGTGCTCCGCCCGCCCGTGCTGGTGGGCGCGAGCGCGAGTGGGCGCGCATGGAGGCGGCGTGGGAGGCGGGGCAGACCATCATCCTCGCCGGCGAGCCCGGGGTGGGAAAGACGCGGCTGGCGCACGACTTCGCGGCGTCGCGCGGCACGCACTTCGTGCTGGAGGCGCGGCCGGGGGAGCAGAACGTGCCCTACGCCTCGCACGTGCGGCTGGTGCGGCAGCTGCTGGCGCGCATGCCCGAGCCCAAGCTGGAGCCCTGGGTGCGGCGTGAGCTGGCGCGGCTGTTGCCGGACCTGGCCGGGCCCGAGGGGCCGCCCCCGCCCATGACGGACGAGGCGGACCGCAGCCGCTTCCTGGAGGCCAACTGCGAGCTGCTCTACCAGCTGTGCGCCAACGTGGACGTGCTCGTCGCGGATGACCTGCAGTTCATGGACCCGGCCACCGCCGAGTTCGCGGTGCTCATGTTCTCGCGCCGCCTGACGCCCGGGCCCGGGGGCCGCTACCCGCGCTTCATCGACACGCTCCGGGCCGACGAGCTGGCCCCCCAGGCCGCCGCCGCCATGCAGCAGCTGGTGACGACGGGGCTCGCCGTCGTCATCGAGCTGGAGCCGCTGCCCGCGGACGCGGTGAGCGCGCTGCTCAACAGCCTGGATTTGCCCGGCGCGAAGCAGCTCGCCGGAGACGTCACGCGGCATACCGGCGGCAACCCGCTCTTCATCACCGAGACGCTCAAGCACCTGCTGGAGACGGGGGGCCTGGAGCGCGGCTGGCCCGAGCACGTCCCGCCCTCCGGCCGGGGCCAGCAGCTGATTCAGCAGCGCCTGGAGCGGCTGTCCCCCGCGGCCCTGCAGGTGGCCCGGCTGGCGTCCCTGGCCCGCACGCACTTCGGGCTGGAGCTGGCCAGCGAGGTGCTGGAGATGCCGGCCCTCGCGCTCGCCACGCACGTGGCGGAGCTGGAGGGCGCGCAGATTTTCCGGGGCGAGCGCTTCACCCACGATTTGCTCTTCGAAGTCGTGCGCCAGGGCGTGCCGCGCTCGCTGGAGGCCCTGCTGCACCGGCGGCTCGCGGTGGCGCTGGAGCTGCGCAAGGCCGCTCCCGCGGTGGTGGCGCAGCACTGGCTGGAGGGCAAC
>JBKGHK010000889.1:0-3681 GCA_046520375.1 Pyxidicoccus sp. 3LFB2 | reverse complement strand
GGCGGAAGCCCCGGGCGTTGGGGCTGCAAGGGCCGGGCGGGCCCCCGGTTCCGGAGCCCTGACGCCGGGCCGCCGCGGCTTCTCGGGGGAAGTAGCGGTCATGTAAGCGCCAGGGGATTACAATTGCAGCCGTGCTGGCGCCTGACCGACGGTGGGTGGGGCGAACGGCCGGGCATCGCCGGGGGGTAGGGATGTGAAGCACCCCTCCCGGGGCGCGGACGTGATAGCCACCAGGGTGCATGAGGGAGGGGCCATGGGGGGACGGAGGGTGGAGGGCGTACGGCCAGTGCGGCCCGGCCGCGCAGCTCCTCTCACATGCCCGCCCTACCTGGGATGTGCGCCGCTCTGGCCCACGGGCGTGTTCAGCGGCATGATCCGGATCCGAACCATGTACCCTTTCGCACGCAGTGGGTTGACGCACCCTCTCCACCCGTCCTTCCAGGGCCGGCGGGGCCGAGGTTCACCGTGAGAGTCGAGATGCAGGCGGATCAGCGGGGACGCGTGCTGGTGGTGGCCGCCAAGGAGGCGGGAGACGCCCTCATCGAGCGGCTCACGGCGAGCGGCTACCAGTGCGCGGCGGCGGAGCGCGAAAGCGGCCTGGCGCAGGTGGCGGACACGCTCCAGCCCGAGGTCGTCCTGCTCGCGGTGACGGCGAAACGGGCCGCGGAGATGTTGGACTCGCTGCGCAAGGTGGAGCGCCTGCAGCGACTGCCCGTGCTGGTGGACCTGGGGCGCACCCGCTCCGCGGAAGCCTTCAAGCGTCTGGCAGTGGACGATTGGATTCGCAGCGCGGACGAGGTGGTGCCCCGGCTGGAGGCGGCGCTGCGCGCGGGCCGGCTGAGAGATCGCGAAGAGCGCATCCGGATGCGCATGGGGATGCTGCTGGAAATCACCCAGGCGGCCACCAGCTCGCTGGAGCTGGAGGAGATCCTGCGCATCGCCGTGGACAAGGTGGGGCGCGTCACCGGGACGGACCGCTGCTCGGTGGTGCTGGTGGAGGGCAGCCATGCCCGCACCGCCCGCGTGGTGGCCACGCAGGAGGACCCGAGCCTCGTCGAGCTGGACATCGAGGTGGCCCGCTACCCGGAGCTGCGCCGCGCGCTGGAGACGCGGCACCCGGTGCTGATTGAAGAGGCGCAGCGGGATCCGCTGATGGCGGAGGTCCGCACCTCCATCCTCCCCCTGGGCGTGAAGTCCATCCTCGTCCAGCCGCTCATCTGCCAGGACGACCTGCTGGGCGCGCTCTTCCTGCGCGTGTCGCGGGTGGACGCGTCCTTCGGCCGGGACGAGCAGGAGTTCGCCCAGGCCGTGGCCGGCGTGCTGGCCAACTCCATCCGCAACGCGCGCCTGCACACGGCGGTGAAGAAGAAGCGCGAGGACCTGGAGCTGGCGTACGTGCAGCGCTACCAGGAGCTGAACGACGCCAACCGGCGCCTCAAGGAGCTCAACCGGCTCAAGGACGAAATCATCGCCGTCTGCAGCCATGACCTGCGCGCGCCGCTCCAGGTGCTGCTGGGCCATGGCCGCCTGCTGCTGGAGGGCCCGCTGGAGGCCCAGCAGAAGCAGTCCGCCGAGGCGATGATCCGCCAGGGCAAGAAGATCCTCGGCCTGGTCGAGTCGCTGCTGGAGAAGGGCAAGGGCGAGGCGGCGCGGCTGTCCATCGAACCGCGCGTGCTGGACGTGGCGCAGCTGTGCCGCGACGCGGTCAACGAGCTGGAAATCCTGGCGGCCGACCGCGGCGTGTCCCTGCGCGCCGAGTGCCCCGACAGCCTGATGCTCATCGGCGACGAGGTGAAGCTGCACGAGGTGCTGCAGAACCTCATCACCAACGCCATCCACCACGCGCGCCAGGACGGCGAGGTGGTGGTGAGCACGCATCGGCTGGGGCGGCCGGACGGCGACGCGGCCAAGATTTGCGTCCAGGACGACGGCGTGGGCATTCCCCCGGACGAGCTGCACCTGGTCTTCGACCGCTACCGCCACGGCGGCAAGGGCACGGGGCTGGGGCTGGCCATCTGCAAGGAGTTCGTCGAGCTGCACGGCGGCGAAATCTGGGCGGAGAGCCCGCCGGAGAACGGCTGCAACTTCGTCTTCACCCTGCCGCTGGCGCAGGAGGCGGCGCGCAACCCCAGGCCGCAGCAGCCCGCCGCCACCAGTCCGCAGGAGCAGCCGCGCGTGCTGGTGGTGGAGGACGAGCCGGAAATCGCGGCCGTGCTGTCGGAGGTGCTGCGCTCGAAGTACCGCGTGGAGGTGGCGCGCGACGGCGCCGAAGGGCTCGCCAAGGCGCGGGCGCAGCGGCCGGACCTGGTGGTCATGGACGTGTTCCTGCCCAAGCTGGACGGGCTGGACGCGGCGATGGCGCTCAAGTCCTCGTCGGACACGGCGAACATCCCCGTCATCCTCCTGTCCGCCCACCAGGGCGTGGCGGAGAAGGTCCGCTCGCTCAACCTGGGCGCGGTGGACTACATGAGCAAGCCGTTCAACGCGGTGGAGCTCCTCAACCGCACCGAGCGCGCCCTCAAGCTGCGCCAGGGCGAGCGCGAGCAGCAGGAGAAGGAGAAGACCAGCTCCCTGCAGCGGCGCACCGGCAGCGACCCGGCCACGGGGCTGCATGACAGGCGCGGGCTGTTGCTGCGGCTGGAGCAGGAGCTGACGCGCAGCCGGCGCTTCCACCGCCCCTTGAGTCTCGCGGTGCTGCGGCCGGACCGGCCGGTGGACCCGATTCCGTCCAGCATCGCCGACATCATGCGCAAGCGGGTGCGCCACCCGGATGCCATCTCCCACCTGGGCGGGGGCGTCTTCGTGGTCATCCTCCCCGAGTGCCAGGCGGAGCCGGCGCGCAACGTCATCAGCCGCATGATGCCGGACGTGGAGAAGGCGACGGACACCGAGTACCGCTCGGCCGTGGCGGACGTGAGCCAGGACAGCGACCCGGTGGAGAAGCTGCTGGAGAAGCTGGGCGCGCCGCCTCCGGAAGAGGTGTGAGGCCCTGGGGCGCGGCCCTGACGGGTTCCGGCGCGGGCGGTGTCAGCCGCCTGCACGCCGGACCGGGCCGCGCTAGACTGTTCCTCGCGTGAGCCCCTCCCGCCTCCTCGTCTCCGTCCTGCTGGGCGTCTTCGTGGCGCGGGGCGCCCTCGCGGCCCCTGCCCCCAAGCGCCCGCGCGTGGACCGTGAGGCCATGCGCGAGGCCATGGACGCGGCGGCCACGGACGTGGAGAGCTTCTCCTCGTCCGCCAGCTACGCGAACTACCTCCAGTCCCGGCTGCTGCACCATGCCGGGGACCACCGGGGCGCGGTGGACGCGCTGCGCCTGGCCCTGGCCACGGACGACGGGCACCCGCTGCTGCTCACCCAACTGGGCGAGGAGTACGCGCGCCTGGGAGACCTGGACAAGGCCGAGCGCGAGCTGCGCCGGGCGGTGGAGCGCTCCCCGGCGTACTACCCGGCCCACGTGCTGCTGGGCCGCGTGCTGCTGGAGTCCAGCCGCTACACCCGGGCACGGCTGCACCTGCGGCGCGCGGTGGCCCTCAAGCCGCGTGAGCCCGAGGCGTACCTGGTGCTGGCCCAGCTGCACCTGCAGGCTGGCGCCCCTGATGAAGCGGTGAAGGTGGTGGAGGCGCTGGCGCTGGCGCTCCTTTTCCCGGTGGCTTACCGGTTCATCGAGCCGAGGAAGTCGGCGTT
>JBKGHK010000888.1:0-3681 GCA_046520375.1 Pyxidicoccus sp. 3LFB2 | reverse complement strand
CGTAGTGCCGGTACAGCGAGCCCACCGACATGCGCATGGCCCGGGCCACCTCCGCGGCCTGCACGTTGTCGTAGCCCCGCCGGGCCAGCGGCCCCGCCGCGTCGCGCATGGCATCGGCGTGCATCATCCCCAGGAAATCCATGGTCCTTCCCCCTTCCCGCCCCTCGGGCGACTGGCTGCCGCGAACGAGGCGTCCCTCCGCTTCCTCCCCCGGGGGAGGGGCCTCTGCGGAATGAACGTTCCTTCCACCTGCACCTGTCTACCGGGTGGGTCTGACAGGGGGGGCTTCAGGGAGCAACGCCTCAGGTAGTGGGCCCGCCGTGGACCGCTCCACGGGCCGCGCCCTGAGTTGTGGGCCTACGCTCATGGGGCTTCGCGAGGCAGGCCCCCGAGGCGTGGGCCCAACACCGAGAGGGCTTCGCATGCAGGGTCTGGTGGGCCCACCGTGAACTGCCTCACGGGCCCCGCCCTGAGTTGTGAGGCCATCACCATATGGGTTCTTGGCAAGGACGCGTTCCGGGCCGTTAGCCCATCACCATATGGTTGCTTGGCGAGGCTGCGCCCCGGGCCGTCAGCCCATCACCATATGGTTGCTTGGCGAGGCCGCGTCCCGGGTCGTCAGTTCATCACCATCAGTGCTTCGCGGGACCGCGACCCGGATCGTCAGCTCACCACCATCGGTGCTTCGCGGGACCGCGTCCCAGGTCGTGGGCCACCATGAGGGCTTCGCAGGGCGCGGGCCCATCATGAAAGCTTCGCGGGACAACGCCCGAGTCATGGGCTCACCCCCTCGATGCTTCGCGGGGTCGTGCCTCGGTTCGCTGGCCCCTGCGGTTTGCCCGTGTGCCGTGGGGGAGCTGGACGCGCAGTGCCCGACGCCGCGTCAGCCTGCTTCCGGCGCGTACTCCTCGAAGACCACGAGCTCGACGGGAGTGTCCTGGCCCAGTTGCGAAAGCACGGCGCGGATGTCCTCCCACGCGAGGCCACCCAGGCCCGCGCCGATGCGAGGCAGGCCGACGCGCCGCACACCCGCGCCTTCAGCGAGGACGAGCATCTTGGTGATGGAGTCCCTGATGGCGGAGAGCTCGGCCTTCGTCCTCCAGGTCTTCTGCGTCCCGAGGTTGAAGACCGTCACCCCTCCTTCCTTCCAGTCGAACACGTCACCGGGTCGGAAGCGTCCGTCCGCACACCGCTGCTTGTACTCCGCGTACATGCGGGGATAGCGGTCGCGAAACTCCGTGGCGATGCCCTTGCCCATTGCCCCCGCGCAGTTGCAGCCGTGCGCCAGCCCGTCCAGGCCGGGGTGGCGGAAGAGGTCTCCCTTCACGAATGAGATGGTCATCGTCGTGCTTCCCTTTCCAGCGGAATCCCAGCCACCGAGGCCAAGCTTATTCAGTGGGAGCCGCGCAGAGGCCCGATTCTTCGGCTTGGGCGGTGAAGCCCGCTGACAGGGCCTCCCCGGGTGGCCTTGGCTGCGACCCACGCCTCACGGGTTCAGCACCAGGTCGATCAGCTTCAGCGTCATGCCACCCGTGAAGTCGATGGTGGCGCCATTGAACCACGCCGCGTCCTCACCGGTGAGCACGGTGACGAAGCGGGCCACCTCCTCCACCGTGCACATGCGCCCCGCGGGGTTCATCCGCGAGTGCTGGGTCTCCAGCTTCGCCAGCGCCTCCGGTGAGTACACGTGCTTGAGCGCCGGCGTCATCACCGTGCCGAACTTGAGCAGGTTCACCCGGTGCCCGAGCGGCCCCAGTTCCACCGCGAGGTGACGCACGTACATCTCCAGCGCCGCCTTCGACGCGCTGATGAGGCCCGTGTTGGACAGGTGCGTGTCGTCCAGCGGGTTCTGCAAGCCGAGCAGCCGCGCCTCCGGAGCCAGCATGTCGGCCGCCACCAGCGCCTGCGCCCAGTACACGAACGAGTGCGCCATGGTGTCGAACGTGCGGCGGATGCGCCGCGCGTGCAGCCGGTCCTCACCCTCGGACAGGAATTGCCCCACCGACGCCCCGGCAATCGAGTGGACGAACAGCTTCACGCTGCGCCTGCCCGCCACCTGTCGCAGCGCCTCCACGCCGGCCTCGGCTGCCTCGGGCGTGGACGCGTCCGCCTGCGACATCACCGCGCGACGTCCGGCCTCCTGGACTGCGTGCTCCACCTGCGCCGCGCTGTCCGCGTACCGCCCCCGGTGCACACCGAACACGTCCAGCCCGGGCCTGCGGGCCACCGCCTGCGCGATGGCCGCTCCCGTGCCGGAAGAGGCTCCCAGGACGACTGCCCACTGGGTGCTGCCCTCGTCCTCACCGTCCTCCATGCTGCTAACGTCCTTCTGCCTTGCATGCCCCCCGCCGCGCTCAGCTGGCTGGCTGGCGCGCCGTGTCCAAGAGGGCCTGCACCGCGCCCGCGACTTCGTGATGAACCGAGAGCAGCGACGCCCTGTCGCTCGCGTCGAACCCCGGCTCCAGGTGGCGCGTCAGCGGCTCGCCCACCCATTGCGTCATCTTCACGGGGAAGGGCAGCGAGAAGGGCCAGATGCCCGTGGCTCCAATGCCCAGCCACAACGGCAGCCGCGCGGGCATTCCCACCCGCCGTCCTAACGCATACCCGTCGTTGAGGCCCACGTACGCATCGTCCATTCCACTGCCACCCACAGGCACGATGGGCAGCCGGTAGCGCACCGCGAGGCGCAGGTAGCCCAGCCGCTCGCCCCAGTCCACGCGGTAGCGCTGGCGGAAGCTCCGGCAGCCCTCGCGCGTGCCCCCTGGCTGTAACAACACGTGCTCGCCGCGCGCCACTGCTTCGGCCAGCCGCGGGTCGTCCCCGGTGACGAAGCCCAGTCCGTCCGCCACCGCGCGCATGCCGGGAATCCTGTCGAATGCGCCGTGCGCCACGCCGTGCGGCAGGTAGCCCAGGTGCTCATGGAGCGTCACCGTCAACATGCACAGGTCCATGGCCAGCGGCCGCCCGTGGTAGCCGACGATGAGCTTCGCGCCGGGCCGCAGGAGGGGCTCCAGGTTCACCACCTCGTAGCGGTGGTAGCGGCGCAGCAGCCGGAACGCGGCCAGCCAGGTGGCCAGGGGCAGCCCGCCCGCGCGCTTCATCCTCCCACCCGGTACAGCACCGCGCCGTGCGCCACGCCCGCGCCCACGCCCACCATGAGAATCCTGTCCCCCGGCTTCACCGGCCGCGTGCGCAAGAGTCGGTCCAACCCCACGCCCAGCGACGCCGAGCCCACGCTGCCCACCGTGTCCACCACGCGCACGCCCCGCTCCGGCGCCACGTTCATGGCCGCGAGGATGGCCTCCAGCATGCTCCCGTTGGGCTGGTGCGTGAGCACCCACTCCACGTCACCGAGCGCCACGCCGGCCTCGTCCAGCACCGTGCGCGCGGCCCGCAGCAGCGCGTCCAACGCCACGCGCGTCATCTCCTTGCTGGGCGTGAGGAAGCGCATGCGCTCCAGCTTCCCGGTGACGTGCGGGTTCTCCAGCACCACGTCCGTGGGGAAGGTGCCGTCATTGCCCAGGGCCACGCCCAGCACACCCTCGCCGGGGCGCGCCGCGCCCAGCACCGCCGCCGCTGCCGCGTCACCCAGCACGAGGTAGGGGCGCGGGTCCTCCGGCGTGGTGGTGCGCGACAGCAGCTCCACCGAGACGATGCCCACCGGCCCCAGCCCCGTCGCCA
>JBKGHK010000887.1:0-3685 GCA_046520375.1 Pyxidicoccus sp. 3LFB2 | reverse complement strand
CCATGAAGACGCTCCCAGCGCGGCGAAGGCCGCCGCCCGTGGCGGACCGGACCATCCGCGTCAACGTGGAGGTGCTGGACTCGCTGGGGCTGCTCGCGGGCGACCTGCTCGTGGAGAGCGCCCGGGGCCGGCTGCGCAGCTCGGAGACGGAGGCGCTGTTCGAGCGCTTCAGCCGCCTGGGCGACCGCTTCCTGCGGCTCTCCGAGCAGGTGGAGATTCCGCCCCAGGTGCGCGCGGCGTTGGACCGTGTGGAGAGCGACCTCCACATGCTGCGCGACGATGCCTTCCGCTTCGTGCGGCGCAACGACGACGGCATCAACACGCTGCACGGCAACCTCGCGAAGATGGCGGACCACGTGGCCGAGGCCCGGCTGGTGCCGCTGGCCACCGTGTTCGACGCCTTCCCCCGCGCGGTCCGCGAGATGTCGCGCACGCAGGGCAAGGAGGTGGACCTGGTCATCGAGAACGCCGACATCGGCGTGGACCGGTCCATGCTGGCCGACGTGCGCGACGCGCTGGTGCACCTGCTCCGCAACTCCGTGGACCACGGCGTGGAGTCCCCGGACACGCGCCAGAGCCTCGGCAAGCCGCTCACGGGCCGCATCCGCATCCGGGTGCGCGTGGACGGCGACATGCTCCACATCGAGGTGGAGGACGACGGCCGCGGCATCGACCCGGAGCGGCTGCGCCAGGCCGCCGTCAGCAAGCGCCTCATCACCCAGGTGCAGGCCACCGCGCTGTCCGAGCGCGAGGCCATCGAGCTCATCTTCCGCCCCGGTTTCTCCACCCGCGACCAGGTCAGCGAGCTGTCCGGCCGTGGCGTGGGCATGGACGTGGTGAAGCGCAAGGTGGAGGCGCTGGGCGGCTCGGTGGGCGTCAACAGCCGCATCGGCCGTGGCAGCACCATCACCCTGCGGCTGCCCCAGTCGCTGGCCCTGATGAAGGTGCTGCTGGTGCGCCTGGGCGACGACGTCTACGGCATGCCCGCCGCGGACGTGGAAGCGGTGATGCGCGTCAAGCCGGATGACCGGCTCGAAATCTTCGGCACGCTGGCCGTCCGGCACCGGGGCAAGCCCACGGCGCTGGTGGCGCTGGGGCCCCTGCTGGGCCTCAACGGCGGCAACCGCTTCGACAAGCCGCCCGCCGTGGTGGTGCGTCACGGTGAGGACCACGCGGCCCTGGTGGTGGACGGCTTCGTGGACGAGCGCGAAGTGGCCGTGAAGCCCTGCGGCGGCGAGTTCCTCAAGGGCGCGCCCTTCATCGCCGGCACCGCGGCGCTGGAGGACGGCCGCATCGCCGTGCTGCTGCACGTGCCGGACATCATGGCCGAGGTGCGCCGCATGGCGCGCCCCGTCACCCAGGCCCCCGCGGCCCGCCGCCTGCGGGTGCTGCTGGTGGACGACTCGCCCATCGCCCGCGCCACGGAAGGGGCGCTGGTCAAGGCGCTCGGCCACTCGCTGGAGGAGGCCCAGGACGGCGAGGAGGCGTACTCGAAGGTGCAGAACAACACCTACGACCTCATCCTCACCGACGTGCAGATGCCGAAGATGGACGGCTTCACGCTGTCGCGGAAGCTCAAGTCCACGCCCGCGGTGGCCCGCATCCCCGTCATCATCCTGTCGTCGCTGGCCTCGCCGGAAGACAAGCGGCGCGGCCTGGACGCGGGGGCGGACGCCTACCTCGTCAAGGGGGAGCTGGGCGTGGAGGTCCTCGCGCAGGCCATTGATCGGCTGACCTGAGGAACCACGCTTGGGCGGCCCCCCCGTGGCAGCAATGGCATTCCGGGTGCTCATGGTGGGCAAGGGGCTGCGTGCGCTCGCCGCGCGCGGCCTCTTCGACGGGGAGTCGCTCGTCCCCGTGGGGCCGGTGGAGGTGGACTTCGCCGGCGCCCTGGTGGCGGTGAGGCGCCACTTCCCGGACGTGCTGCTGGTGGACCTGAGCGCCCGCGAGTCGCTGGAGGCCATCGAGCTCGTCATGGTGGAGCGGCCGGTGCCCATTCTCGCGCTGCACCCGGGCGCGCTGTCCGGCCAGGACGCCTTCCAGGCGGTGGCCCTGGGCGCGCTGGACGTGGTGGAGCGCCCCGCGTCGCCGGGGGCGGACTACTGGGCCCATGTGGCGCGCAAGCTGGTGATGCTGGCCCAGGTCAAGGCCGTGCGGCAGGTGAGCACCCGGCCCGCGGGCAGGACGCCCCGGGAGGACGGGCCCGCGCCGCCGTACCCCCTGGTGGCCATCGCCGCGTCGCTGGGCGGCCCCAAGGCGGTGTCGCAGGTGCTGCGGATGATTCCCCGGGGCTTTCCCGCGCCCATCGCCTATTGCCAGCACATCAGCGAGGGCTTCACCGAGGGGCTGGCCCACTGGATGGCCACGGAGACCGCGCTGCGGGTGCGGGAAGCCGAAGACGCTGTGGTGATGGAGCCCGGGACGGTGTACATCGCACCGTCGGGCAGTCACCTGTTGGTCCGACCGGAGGGCAGGCTGGAGCTGGACTCCGGCCCTGCGTTGCGCGGTTTCCGGCCGTCGTGTGACATGCTGCTCACTTCAGCGGGCGAGGCATTCGGCTCGCGCTGCATCGGGGTCATCCTGACGGGCATGGGGCGCGACGGGGCGCGAGGGTTGAAGGAGATTCGCGAGCGCGGTGGGAGGACCATCGCGCAGGACGAGGCCACGTCCGTCGTCTGGGGCATGCCTCGTGAGGCCGTGCTGCTGGGCGCCGCGCAGGAGGTGCTGGCCCTGGACCGGATTGGACAGACCCTGCTCCAATGGGTGGACGCGTGCTGACGCCGAGCAACAAGGTGCTCCAGCAGCTCGCCGCGCTCCTCCTGGAGCGCGCGGGCCTGAAAATCACCCCGGACGGCTTCCACAGCCTCCGGCTGGCGCTGTCCACGCGCATGCCCGTGCTGGGCGTGGAGGACCCGGAGAAGTACCTCGAGCAGCTGGCGGGCGCCGGGGGCGAGGAGGAGCTGCGCTCGTTCCTCCCGCTGGTGACGGTGGGCCACACCGAGTTCTTCCGGGACGCCAAGCAGTTCCGCGCCCTGGAGAAGAGCGTGCTGCCGGAGCTGGTGACGCGCGCGCGCCGGGAGATGCGCCGGGTGTCCGTCTGGTCCGCCGGCTGCGCCACCGGCGAAGAGCCCTACAGCGTGGCCATGGTGCTGGCGGAGCTGGGCGCGCTGGCGGTGGAGGTGGACCTGTGGGCCACCGACTTGAACCTCGCCGCGGTGGAGGCCGCTCGGCAGGGGCGCTTCACCTCGCGCCGCTGCATCAGCATCGGCCCGGAGCGGCTGCGGCGCTTCTTCCGTCCGGTGGAGGAGGGCTACGAGGCGCTGCCCGCCCTGCGCGAGTACATCCGCTTCGACGGGCAGAACCTCGCCGTCCCGGTGTTCGACAAGGTGCGGCTGTCCTCGCTGGACCTCATCCTCTGCCGCAACGTCATCATCTACTTCGACCTGCCCACCATCCGCGGGCTGATGGACCGCTTCCTCAGCGTGCTGCGGCCGGGCGGGCTCTTGTTCCTGGGCTACTCGGAGAGCCTCTTCAAGGTCTATGACCGCTTCGAGATGATCGAAGTGGACGGCGCCTTCGTGTACCGCCGCCCGCTGAACGACAAGGCCTTCCGCGCGCCGCCGCTGCGCATGACGCCGTACCCCGGCGAGCCGGACATCTCCGAGCGCAAGCCGCAGACGCCCGA
>JBKGHK010000886.1:0-3697 GCA_046520375.1 Pyxidicoccus sp. 3LFB2 | reverse complement strand
GGCCCGCTCGCGCACCCGGGCCATCTCCCCGGTGGGCAGCGGCTGGAAGGCGGCGGCCGCGCGCAGCGCCGCGTCCTGCTCGTTGGGGTGGCTCATCCCCATCAACATGACGTCCGGCTCCAGCGTCAGCGTGTAGCGCACGCAGTCCTCCACCGAGAGGTGGGGCAGCATCGGAGCAGCCCGGTCCTCCCGCCCGCCGGAGCCCACCTTGCCTCGGGGCCGGGCCTCCAGCGGACGGCCATAGCCCTCCGTGTCACCCAGCAGCTTGCCCGCGCCGAACGTCTTGAAGGACACCACGCCCACGCCCAGCGAGCGCGCCAGCGGCAGCACGTCCAGCACGTAGCGCGCGTCCACGAAGGGCCCCAGGGGGAACATCACCACGTCACACAGCCCGGAGCGCAGCGCCTCGCGCAGCACGTCCGGGTGGTGGCTGGAGATGCCCCGGAAGCGCGCCTTGCCCTCGCGCACGCACCGGCCCAGTTGCTCCATGCCTCCACCGGGCGCGGCCAGCTTCCGCCACGCCTCGGGCTCCGACACCGCGTGGAAGGCGAACAGGTCCACCGCGTCGTGGCCCAGGCGCTGAAGGCTGGCCTCCACCTGGGGGGCCACGGGCGCGTCCAGCACATCCACCTTGTCGATGAGGAAGACGCCGTCGCGCCGGCCGCGCAGCGCCTCGCCCACGGCCTCCTCGCTGAGGCCCTCTTCATAGTTGGGCGCGGTGTCGATGACGTTGAGCCCGGCGTCCAGCGCGCGGCGCAGCGTGGTGACGAGCGTCTCGCGGGGTGTGGCGCGGTCGGCGATGTCGCCGATGCCCACCGCCGTGGCGGTGAAGCCGGTACGCCCCAGGGCGCGACGCGGCGTGAAGCGGGGAAGCGGAGTGGCGGCCATGTCGCCGCGCATTCCGCGCAAGCCCTCCGCCTCCGTCAAGCGCACTCCAAGCTCACCGGAGCGCATCGTGCGATGGAAGCCATGGCGCCCGCGACGGACGTCAGGGAGTCGCCGCATTGCCCCACCGAAGGGCACCGTGCGCTGCAAGCCACGGCGCCCTCTTCAGCCGTCAGTGAGTCAGCGAAACGCCCCAGTGTGCACCGTGCGCTGCAAGCCACGGCGCCTTTGACAGATGTCAGCGAGTCACCGCACAGCCCTGCTGGGAGCACCGTGCGCTGCAAACCATGGGGCCCCTCACTACCGTCGCCGGGCGCCTCCGCCGGAGGGCACCGTGCACAGGAAGCCCCAGTGCCCTCACGGACGTCAGCGAATCACCGGAACGGCCCGCTCACCTCGAAGGTGATGCCGCCGCTCGACAGGCCGGAGGTGCCGCGCTGCGAGCTGAAGTACAGCCGCCGTCCGTCCGGGCTGAAGGCCGGCCCGCAGATTTCGGAAGCGGAGTGCCCCTCCAGCTTGATGAACGGCGCCACCACCCGGCTGGGGCCCGGGGTGATGATGCAGATCTCCATGTTGCCGCCGTCCTCCGCGACGAACAAATCTCCCGAGCGCGACACGGTGACGTTGTCCACGCCCGTCAGCGGCGAGCCGGCATAGAGGTTGTCGTCGTAGATGACCTCCAGCTTCCCGGTGGCCGGCGTGTGGGCCCACACGCGGTTGTCGCCCTTGGTGGTGAAGTAGATGACGCCGCCGTCGTGCCAGCAGCCCTCGCCGCCGCTGAACACCGTCGTCGCCGACGCCACCGCCGGCTGCGAGGACGCGGGGCTGGACGCCGCGCAGTTCACCCACGTCAGCGTGGCCGTGCCCGCCAGCGGGTCTCCCGTCACCTTCGCCGCCTGCAGCGTGCCCGCCGCCAGCGACGGCCACGCGGACGGAGTGAAGCGGTAGAAGCGCCCGCTGGTGGTGTCCTCGGTGAGGTACAGCCGCCGGCCCGTCGGGTCCACCGCCACCGCCTCGTGCGAGAAGGTGCCCAGCGCCCCGCGCACCACGCCCTGCGAGGCCTTCGTCGGGTCGCACTCCCACACCCGGCCACCGGCGTACTCCTCGCACGACAGCCACGTGCCCCATGGCGTGGGCCCGCCCGCGCAGTTGCGCCGCGTGTTGGCCAGAATCCGGTAGGCGCCCACCACCGCGCCGCCGCCGTCGAAGCGCACCGCGCTCGCGCCGCCGCTCGGGTCCAGCTCGCTGTGCCGTGTACACCCAGCCGCCCGTGGCCAGCGCGAAGCACGCCCGCCGTCCGGCGCCCCGGGCCACGTGTAGCTCGTGCCCGCCACCACCCGCCCCGAGCGGGCGATGATGCGCGACGTGAAGCCCGCGGGCAGCCGCACCCCGTTGGCATCCGCCGAGCCGGACATGGCCCCATAGGGGCTGGGCCCCGGCTGGGCCGGCGCGGCATAGGCCTCCTTCCAGAATGAAGGGCCCAGTGCCACGGCTCCGCCACCCAGCGCGGAGAGACGAAGGAAGTCACGTCGGTGCAGGCGCATCCATGCTCCTCCAAGAAAATGAGAGGAAGCAGTATTCCATGGATTCACTGCGAAGCGAGTAACGTCCGTGCAAGGAGCCGCTGACGGCCCGGTGGCGGCGCGGGCCTACCCGCCCTGGGTGCGCCCGGCGCGGTTCTTGTCCCAGATGGCGTAGAGGATGAGGAGGAAGGCGAAGAGGCGGACCACGTAGATGTAGTGGCGCCGCTCGTCGTCCGTATAGAGCATGGCCCCCGCCACCGCGTTGCAGGCCAGCAGCGAGAAGGCCAGCGCGAAGAAGCCGAAGAGCCTGTCGCGGGACTGCTTCCAGAAGCGCAGGAAGAACAGCGCACAGGCCAGCCACGCCATGGCCGTGGCGCCATTGAGCAGGGGTCTGATCAGTTCAGGAAGCATCCCAGATGAGCCCGTAGAGCAGGGTGACCGCGCCCGCCAGGCCGGTGAAGAGCCGGGGCACGTACAGGTCAATCGTGTCGGGCAGCAACACGAGGTCCACGAACAGCAGCACGTTGTTGAGCGTCAGGAACGCGAAGCACAGGCCGCTCCACAGCAGCAGCCGGGACTGGGTGCGCTTCCAGGCGCGCAAGAGCAGCACCGCGCAGGCGGTGCTGGTCAGCGCGCAGAGCAGATAGACGGCTTCAGCCATGGCCACCGTCCTTGTCCTTCTTGAGCACGAAGGCCTCGGCGAAACCCCGGACCTTGTCCAGGGGACGGGAGAAGATGAAGGAGATGACGCTCACGCGCTTGGCGCCGTACACCGCCGCCAGCTCCGCCACGGACTGCACGTCGTCCGAGTCCGAGGGGCTGAAGCGGTAGGACGGAGGGGTGGCCCCGTTGCCCACCACCAGCCCGCGGGCCGCCAGGTCCGCCAGCCTCGCGGTGGCCGAGAGTTCTGTGATTCGCAGCTCCAGGCTCACCGCCGCCGCCGTCCACTCCCGTTCCGAACGGGCCCGAAGCAGGAGGAGCACCTCCAGCTTCTCGAGGGAGTCGATATGCGTCGTGATGAAGCGCTGGACCCGCGGGGGAAGTCCGGCATCGCTCACGCACCCACCATGCCCCTATTATTTTGGGCGTCAATCATTTCCCGCACGGGGGTGTTCAGCCGCGGGGGTGTTGGCGGTGGCTGCCCGGCCGCTGTCCGCTTCGGGAAGGGAGCCTTCCCCGGCCCCCCGTGAGTCCCCTTCAGGCTCAGGGGCCGGCAGGCTCCTCAGGTTGTCGACGAGGCGGGCCGGGTCTGCCGGGACACTCCGCGCCCGCATGGCCTCCTTCAGCTC
>JBKGHK010000885.1:0-3710 GCA_046520375.1 Pyxidicoccus sp. 3LFB2 | reverse complement strand
GCCTCCTCGTCCTCGCCGGCCGGCTCGCGCACGGACAGCCCCACCCGTCCGGTCAGGGCCACGCTCGCGCGCAGCAGCAGCAGCGAGAAGGCCTCCGTCGACACCCCGTAGAACGCCGCGCACTCCTCCGGGGGGCGGCCCTCCACCAGGCGGCGGAGGAGCAGCGCCGAGGGGCGGGGCTCCATCCCTCGCAGGGCCGCGATGAGGACCGGGGGGGACAGTCGGGAGGCGTCGGGCTCGGGGAACGTCACGGGCGCGCCATCCTCTCCCATCCGCCCGCCGTTTTCTTGAGGCTCGTACCCACACCCCTACACTCCCCGTCCATGTTGCGACCTGTTGCGCTCGTCCTCCTGCTGCTCACCCCCCTGCGCGCGCTCGCCGTGGAGACCCTCCGCATCGCCATCGAGGACGCGGGGGGCGAGGTGCGGGTGAGCGGTCGCGGACTTGCCTTCGGCACCGACACCGAGGACGCCACCTTCGTCCCCATCGCCTCGAATCAGGCCACCATCCGCCGCCGGGGCTCGCGGCTGGAGGTCAACGGCGCTCCCGTCGTCGGAGACTCCGTGCGCTTCCGCGCCGGAGCCAGCACCGCCAGCGACGCGGGCGTCCCCGGCGACGAGCCCCTCAAGGCCGGCAGCGCCCAGGTGCGCGGTGACGTGGTGGTGCGCACGTACCGCGAGGGGCTCCAGCTCATCAACGTCATCCCCCTGGAGGACTACCTCGCCGCGGTGCTCGGCAGCGAGATGCCCGTGTCCTTCCCGCCCGAGGCCCTCAAGGCCCAGGCCATCGCCGCGCGCACCTACGCCCTCCAGAAGAAGCTGGAGGCGTACAGCAACGCCTTCCACCTGGGCAGCAGCGTGCTCCACCAGGTGTATGGCGGCGTCAACCGCGAGGACCCGCGCACCCGCGCCGCCGTGGACGCCACGCGCGGTCAGGTGCTCACCTACGAGCTGGCCCCCATCGAGGCCTACTTCCACGCCTCCTGCGGCGGACGGACCGAGTCCGGCCAGGACGCCCTCCAGCGCGATTTGCCCTACCTCCAGCCCGTCGACTGCCCCTGCGGCAAGCTGCCCGCCAGTCGCTGGAAGGCCTCCATCTCCGACTCGGAGGTGAAGTCGGCGCTCCGCCACCCCGCCCAGGGGCTCAAGGTCTCCGGCCGGACGCCCACCCGTCGGGTGACGCGCGTCACCCTGGGGGACGGCGCCTCGATGGGCGGGGTGGAGCTCCGCCGCCGGCTTGGCTACACGCGCCTCAAGAGTCTGGACTTCGAGGTGGAGCGCTCCGGGCACGGTTACGTGTTCTCCGGACGCGGCTATGGCCACGGGGCCGGTCTCTGCCAGTGGGGCGCCAAGGCGCTCGCTGACAAGGACTGGGACTACCGGGAGATTCTCTCCCACTACTACCCCGGGGCGGAGCTGCAGCAGCTCTACTGACGTCCCCGTCGTCGGCGCGCTTTCCGCGGCGACACGGGGACTGCTACAAGCGCCAACCCCGTGTCGTCACGCCTCTCTGACTACGACTTCGAGCTTCCCGAGTCCCAAATCGCCCAGGCCCCCCTGGCCGAGCGGGACGCCTCGCGCCTGATGACGGTGAACCGGTCCACCGGCGCCTGTGCCCACCGCCGCTTCACGGACCTGCCGGAGCTGCTGCGGGAGGGCGACCTGCTCGTCCTCAACGACGCCCGCGTCATCCCCGCGCGCCTGCTGGGCCAGAAGGCCGGCACCGGGGGCCGCGTGGAGCTGCTGGTGGTGCGCCCCGCGGCCGCCACGCTCACCTCGGCCGCGCTCGGCGGCGCTCCCGAGTCCATCGAATGGGTCTGCCTGGGACAGGCCTCCAAGGGGCTCAAGCCCGCGCAGCGCCTGACGTTCGCCGGAGGCCTGGAGGCCGAGGTGCTGGAGGCGCTCGGGGCGGGGACGCTGGATGCGCTGCTGCTGCATGCGAATGCGCACCTGCGGGAGCTGGCGCGGCGCTACCGGCTGATGCGCGTGCCCGGCCACGACCTGGACCTGCAGGTGGTGGACGGAGACATGGGCGATGAGGTGCGCAGCGTGGCCAGCCTCTCCGGTGGAGAGAGCTTCCTCGTCTCACTGGCGCTCGCGCTGGGCCTGGCCTCGCTGTCTTCCGAGACGACGCAGGTGGAGACCCTCTTCATCGACGAGGGCTTCGGCACCCTGGACCCGGAGACGCTGGAGGTGGCCCTGGCCACGCTGGACGCGCTCCAGGCCACGGGCCGGCAGGTGGGCATCATCTCCCACGTCAGCGGGCTGGCCGAGCGCATCGGCGTGCAGGTGCGCGTGGTGAAGCAGGGCGGAGGCCGCAGCCGGCTCGTCGTGGAGGGAGACCCGGGCATGGTGCCTCCCGCGGTGGGACAGCGGGTGGCTTGAGCTGTCGGTGACTCCGGGCGCGGGGTGGTTCAGTACTCCGCGCCCATCAACCCGCGCACCACGGCGGCCACCGCCAGCGGCGTGGCCACGCGGTCGTCACTGAGCGGCAGGAGCGCCCGGGCGAACTGCTCCGCGGACTTGAAGCGCTGCGCGGGGTGGGGCGCCAGCGCGCGGTCCAGCACCAGGGCCAGCGCGTCCGAGACTTGCGGCACCAGCATGCGGATGGGCTGCACCCGGCCTCCCCGAATGGAGGACTCCACCTCGTCACCCGGACCGGAGGGGAAGGGCGACTCCAGCGAGAGCAGCTCGTACAGCAGCACCGCCGCCGCCCAGAGGTCCACCGCCACGGACACGTCCCCGGCAATCAGCTCCGGCGAGCGGTACTGCTGCTTGCCCAGGCGCCGTGCATCCAGCGCCGCTCCCGCGCGAGAGCGGGCCACGCCGAAGTCCGCCAGCTTCACCTCGCCCGTGCGCGACAGCAGCACGTTGTGCGGGGACACGTCACAGTGCACCACGCCCAGCGGGCGCCCCGTGGTGCTGGTGGCGTGGTGCGCGTGCGAGAGCGCCTCCAGCACCTGCCGGACGATGAGCACGGAGATGTCGATGGGCAGCTCAATCCTGCGCCGCCGGCACTGCGCCAGCACGCGGCCCAGGTCCGGGCCCTCCACCAGCTCCATGGCGAGGTAGCCGCCGTCGCGCAGCTCGCCGTACTCCACGAAGCCGACGATGTGCGGGTGGTGGAGGCACCGGGCCAGCTCCGCCTCGTGGAGGAGCTGCTCGTGGGCCTCGGCGTCGTGCGCGCGCTCGGGCGCACCCGCTTGAGGGCCACGCGCTCTCCGGCCCTCGGGCCCTCCTGCATCCGCGCGAGGAACACCTCCGCCATGCCGCCGCGCCCCAGCCGCGACAGCAGCTCGAAGCGGCCACAGTCGCGCGGCCACGTCTCCGACACGCCGTCCATCGTCAGCCCGCGCCGCCGGCCAGGCTCGCCAGGTAGCGGTCCAGCGTCTGGGAGAAGGTGGCGTCGTCGCTGAGGAACGCGAGCCCCACGCCTCCGGTGTACGGGTCGTCCACCAGGTGCACCACCACCGCGTCGCCCTGAAGGCGGTCGCCGTTGGGCAGCTTCACGTCCACGGTGACGACGCTGTCGGGCTGCGGCCGGTGCGCGGTGCGCACGAAGAGGCCCCCGTTGGAGATGTTGAGCGCGTGCTCCCGCACGAAGTCCAGCTCGCTGCGGAACTCCAGCTCCAGCTTCACCGCGAAGCGCCGCCCGCGTCGCTGTGGGCTGCCCGGCGGCGCCGTGGGCACGCGGTGCGTGTGCGGCCTGGC
>JBKGHK010000884.1:0-3715 GCA_046520375.1 Pyxidicoccus sp. 3LFB2 | reverse complement strand
GCAACGCCGCCCGGGCCGAGGCCCCCGCGGCCCGTCCCGCGCCCCAGGCCCGTCGCGCGCCGGTGGTGGTGGAAGAGGTGGAGGAGGACGACGACGACGATGTCTCGTCCTCGCGCCGTCGCCCGCCCTCGGGTGGACGCGGCGGGAAGATGGTGACGCTGGCCCTGCTGGTGGCCATCCCCCTCTTCATCGGTGGCTACAGCTGGTACTCGGCGAACGCGAAGGCGAAGTCCCGCGAGCTGAAGAAGTCGCTGGACGTGGCCAGCGAGCTGCTCAAGCACGACTCCTTCGACAGCTACAAGAAGGCGAGCGAGGCGGCGGACAAGGCGCTGGAGGTGGACGCCGACTCCACCGTGGCCCATGGCTACCTCGCCTACGCGTATGCCATCCGCTGGGGTGAGCACGGCGGCGGCGACGACGCGCGCCGCAAGGCCGAGGAGCACCTGGCCGCGGGCAAGCAGGGCAAGGACGTCAGCTCGCACCTCATCGCCGCCGAGGCCCTCATCCAGACGTACGGAGGCAAGGGCAAGGAGGCGCTGGGCAAGCTGGAGGAGACGGTGAAGGGCCTGGACTCGCAGGGCCGCTCCAGCTCGCTGCTCTACCTGACGCAGGGCCTCATCCAGATGAACGCGGGCGACATGGAGCGCGCGCGGGACAGCCTGGAGCGCGCGCAGGTGCTGTCGCCGGACGACCCGCGCATCTACGCGGGCCTGGGCGCCGTGTACCGCCGGCTGGGCCAGGACAACACCGCCTGGAAGAACTACGACTTCGCCCTCCGCTACGAGAAGGACCACCCCGAGTCGCTGCTGGGCCGCGCGCTGCTGATGCTGGAGCAGGACGCGCCCAACTACGGGCTGGCCTACAGCATGCTGAAGAAGCTCCTGGAGTCCGACCCGCCGCCCTCGCCGCGCCAGCTCGCGGCCGCGCACCTGGCCCGCTCGCTGCTCGTCAGCCGCGTGTCGGCGGAGATGGCGGCGCTCAAGCCGGACGTGCAGCAGAAGCTGTCCGAGGCCACCGCCGTGCCGCTGGACAAGGACAAGGCGCGCGCGGAGATGCTCAAGAGCGAGGAGACGGGCTTCGCGCTCGACAAGCTGAACCCGGAGCTGCACCTCATCAAGGGCCGCCGGCTGCGCGCGGAGAACAACTTCGACGCGGCCGCCGAGGAGATTCGCAAGGCCATCCGCATGGACTCCTCGCGCGCCCAGTTCCACGTCGAGCTGGCCCGGGCCCTCATGGGCAAGCAGGGCGGCGAGAAGGAAGCGGCCGAGGCGCTGGTGACGGCCCTCAAGACGATGGGCGACAGCCCCAAGCTGGTGGTGATGCTGGGCGACGCCTACCGCCGCCAGGGCAAGCTGGACGAGGCCCTCACCCAGTACCAGCGCGCGGTGAAGGAGCCCAAGGCCAAGAATCCGGAGGCCCGGCTCGCCATGGGCGCCATCTACCGCGAGCGCTCCGACTGGGCGAAGGCCCAGGAGCAGCTGGAGAAGGCGAGCCAGGAGTTCATCGGCCAGGCGGACCGCGCGGCCATGGCCCTCACCGAGCTGGCCCGCGTCTACCAGGGCAAGGGTGACGCGGCGAAGGCGGACGAGACGTACCAGCGCGCCCTCAACGCCGACGAGGCCTACAGCCCGGCCTACTACTTCTACGCCACCCTGCTGTCGAAGGACGCGAAGCAGGGCCCCAAGGCGAAGATGCTGGCCCA
Organism: Pyxidicoccus sp. 3LFB2; assembly: GCA_046520375.1. Taxonomy (GTDB): domain Bacteria; phylum Myxococcota; class Myxococcia; order Myxococcales; family Myxococcaceae; genus Myxococcus. The sequence goes on along the minus strand of JBKGHK010000884.1, from coordinate 2,013 downwards.
GGAGTACCTCAAGCGCGAGCCGAGCGGCGAGCACGCCAACGCGGCCCGCGCCCTGGCTGGCGGCTGACAGGACACGGCGCGGGCTCCCACCGTGGGGCCCATGCCGGACAAGCGGGGCTGATGCGCGCGGGCAGTACGACGCGCGGTCAGCCCCGTCGCCGTTCTTGAAGGGGCCCCCGGTGGGCGGTATGCCTGGGGCGTTTGCCTTCCCGAGCGCGCCAGGACGTGAAGTGGGGGCCCCAAGGCCTCCTGGAGGAACGGGGTTGCCCGCCGGGCAGCCGTCCGCCGCCGTCACGCCGGGGTGCCGTGTCCTTGCCCACCCCCCGGTGGTGCCTGTATGGGAAGGCCGTTCCCGCGCCGGCAGCCTGCCTGTCGCGCCCTGCCCTGGAGTCTGCGTGAGCGCGCGTGCTGCAGAGACTGTGTCGACGACCGCGTCCGACCTGATCTCCCTGACGAAGCCGCGGCTGTCCAGCCTGGTGCTCATCACCACGGCCGGCGGCATGTTCCTGGCGCCCGGCTCGCTGGCCACGCCCCGGGCGCTGGTGACGCTGCTGGCGACGGCCGGCACGGTGGGCGCGGCCAACGCGCTCAACTGCTACTGGGAGCGGCACAGCGACCAGTTCATGGCGCGCACCCGCAACCGGCCGCTGCCCTCCGGGCGGATGGAGCCGTCGGTGGCGCTGTGGTTCGGCATCTCCCTGGCCATGGTGTCCCTGCCGGCGCTGGCGCTGGGCGCCAACCTCCTGACCGCGGGCCTGGGGCTGCTGGCGCTGCTCAGCTACGTGCTGGCCTACACGCCGCTGAAGGCCCGCACCTCCGCCGCCATGCTGGTGGGCGCGGTGCCCGGCGCGCTGCCTCCGCTGATGGGGTGGACGGCGGTAACGAACGTGCTGGACGCGGGCGGCTTCGCCCTCTTCGCCATCCTGTTCCTCTGGCAGATGCCGCACTTCATCGCCATCGCCCTGTTCCGCAAGGAGGAGTACGCGGCCGCGGGCCTCAAGTCGGTGCCGCTGGAGCGGGGCGACGAGTCGAGCCGCGCGCAGATTGTCCTCTACCTGGTGGCGCTGATTCCCATGACGCTGCTGCCCTTCCAATTGAACATCTCCGGGCCGTGGTACCTGGCCTCGGCGGTGGTGCTGGGCTTGAGCTTCCTGGGCCTGGGGGCGTGGGGCTTCTTCCGCCGGCTCGGGAAGCCCTGGGCGCGCCAGACGTTCTTCTATTCGCTCATCTACCTCACCGGCCTGTTCGTCGCGATGACGCTCGACCGCATCCCTCGCGGCTAGCGCGAAGGGGCCGGGGGGACACCGCCCATGCCTGACACTTCGGTCTCCACCCCGCCCGCGCCGCTGCTCCAGATTGAAGGCCTCACCCGGCGCTTCAAGGGCCGCACCGCCGTGGACGGGCTGTCCCTGTCCGTGCGGCCGGGCGAAATCCTGGGCCTGCTGGGGCCCAATGGCGCGGGCAAGTCCACCACCTTCCAGGTGCTGGCGGGGCTGCTCGCCCCGGACGCCGGCGAGGTGCGCTTCGCCGGGCGCGTGCTGGCGCTGAGCGACCCGTCCCTGCGGCGGCAGATGGGCATCATCTTCCAGCGCAGCAGCCTGGATGACCTGCTCACCGCGCGGGAGAACCTGATGCTCGGGGCCCGGCTGTACGGCCTGGGCGGCGAGCGGGCGCGCGAGCGGGTGGACGCCATGCTCGCGCTCATCGACCTGGTGGATCGGGGCGACGAGCGCGTGTCCACGTGGTCCGGAGGCATGCGCCGCCGGCTGGAGCTGGCGCGGGCCCTGGTGCACCAGCCCCGCGTGGTGCTGATGGACGAGCCCACCCAGGGCCTGGACGAGGCGGCCTTCCGGGCCTTCTGGGCGCACCTGAAGCGGCTGCGCGACAGCGAGGGCGTGACGGTGCTGCTCACCACGCACCGCGCGGACGAGGCCGAGGTGTGTGACAGGCTGGCGGTGCTGGACGCGGGCCGGCTGGTGGCGTGCGACACGCCCGCGGCGCTGGCGTCGCGCA
>JBKGHK010000883.1:0-3721 GCA_046520375.1 Pyxidicoccus sp. 3LFB2 | reverse complement strand
CGTTCCCCTGGGCGTCCTGGAGCACCACCTGCACGGTGGGCAGCACCGCGCGCACGGAGGCGCGCGCGGGAACCTCGGTGAAAACCAGCGCGGCGGCGGCACCGGCCACCACGCCCACGTCCTGGCGGAACGTCAGCGCCGCAGTGGCGCCGTCCTGAATCGTGACCTGCTGCGCGCCCGCGAGCTTCAGGACGAGCCCCGTGAAGGTGAAGCGCCCCGCGTCCGCCCCGGTGAAGGCGTGGGCGGCGGGCAGCGTGGCGGTGACATCCGACGAGGCCACGGCCAGCGTGCCGGTGTAGCCGGTGGCCACGTTGCCGTACGCATCTCGCACCGTCACCTCCGCGCGCTGTGCAGCGCCTGCGGTGGCCACGGCCGGAAGGCCGGAGACCTCCAGCGAGGCCGCCGCCGCCGCCGCGACGGCGAAGGTGGGACTGGTGACGCCCTCCAGGCCCGCGGCGTCCACCTTCAGCTGGTAGCCGGTGCCCGCCTTCTTCAGCACCACCTCCGAGAAGCGGACCACGCCCTCCACCGCGCGCGCCTTCAGCGTGCCCTCCAGGGTGGCGTCGCCCGGGCCGGCGGCCAGCGACAGCGTCACCTCGTCCGTGGCCGCCGTCACCGTGCGGCCCCGGGAATCCCGCAGGCTCACTTCCAGGCCGCCGATGGGCGTGCCCGCCGTGGCTGACAGCGCGGTGGCGGTGAAAGCCAATTGGGTGACGCGCGGAGCGGCGAAGTCGATGCCCGGCCGCATGCCCAGCACCACCGCGCCACCGTCCGCGTCGACGGAGGCCGTCACCGTCTTCGTCCCCGCGAGGGTGGACACCACGGTGGCCGTCGTCTGTCCCTGCGCGTCCGTCTTGCCCGTCGGCTGCGTCACGGTGTTGCCTTCACCGGACACCTCCACGTGCACCGCGCGACCCTCCAGCGGGGAGCCGTCCTTCTGCTTCACGGTGACGGTGATGGTGACGCGGTCCTCTCCGTCGGCCAGCACCTGCGTGGCACGACTCACCTCCACGCGGGACAGGGTGGCGTCCGGCAGCGGCCTCTCCGTGGGAGGAGGCAGCGGGTCGGTGCCACTGTCACAACCCAGGGCTACGCCGAGGCACAGCACGCCCAGCCCGAGCAGGCGGGTGAGCGGGGAAGACAGACGGGACATGGATGTCTCCGGAAGCGAGCAGACCCCGCGCGCAGACTTCCCCCCGCGGGGTTGCATCGCTTTCTAGCAGACATTTCCCGTCAGAACGTAGCCCCAGGGTACAAACTTGCAACCCCAATGAAACTTCACCACGGTGAAGCCTGTGTTGAGGGGGGGGTGGCGCGGCCTACATCAGGGCAGCCATGAGGGCGCCACCGCCGAGCAGGGACTGGCCGCCGTCGCACACCATGATGGAGCCGGTGACGTAGGAGGCCGCGTCCGAGGCGAGGAAGAGCGCGAGCTGCGCGATGTCAGTCTTCGTGCCGAAGCGCTGCAGCGGCAGGGCCTGGATGAGCTTCTGCTTGCCCTCCTCGTTGGGGGAAAGCCGGCGCATGCCCTCGGTGTCCTCGATGGGGCCGGGGGTAATCGCGTTGACGCGCACGCCCGAGCCGCCCCATTCAATGGCCAGCACGCGGGTGAGCATGTCCACGCCGGCCTTGGCCGCGCACACATGGGCCTGCATGGCCATGGGCAGGTAGGCCTGGGGGGCGGAGATGTTGATGAGACAGGCGCCGGGCTTGCGCAGGTGGTCGAAGGCGGCGCGGCTGATGTTGAAGGTGCCCAGCACGTCGATGTCCATGACGGCCTTGAAGCCATTGGAGGACATGCCCAGCGCGGGCGCGGGGAAGTTGCCGGCGGCGCCGCACACGACGATGTCCAGCTCGCCAAAGGCGTCGCGCACCGTCTGGAGGGCCTTCTCCACGGCGGCGTAGTCGCGCACGTCGGCGGCCACGCCCATGGCGGTGCCGTGGGCCTGAAGGCCCTTCACCGCGCCCTCGAGCTTCTCCACGTTGCGCCCGTTGATGGCGACCTTCGCGCCCGCCTTCACGAAGGCCTCGGCGATGCCGAGGTTGATGCCACTGCTGCCGCCGGAAATGAACGCCACCTTGCCCGCGAGCAGCCCGTCCCGGAACACGCCATCAGCCATTGTCTCGTCTCCTGTGGAAGCAACCAGGCGGCGACTTGACCAGAAGCTGCCGCACCGCGCCATGGCCTTCACGAGGTGGACGGCGGGGCCCCGGGTGCTGTGTTAGAGGACGCGATATGACCCGTCGCCGTCCTGAAATCCTCGCCCCCGCGGGGGACCTCGACTCGATGAAGGCCGCGCTGGCCAGCGGCGCGGACGCCGTCTATTTCGGGCTGGACGAGGGCTTCAATGCCCGCGCCCGGGCAGAGAACTTCTCGCTCGCCACCCTGCCCCAGACGCTGGCGCTCGTGCACCGCGCGGGGGCCCGGGCCTACCTGACGCTGAACACGCTGGTGTTCGAGCCGGAGCTGCCCGTGGTGGAGGACATCCTCCGGCGGGTGGCCGCGGCGGGCGTGGACGCGCTCATCGTCCAGGACCCGGCGGTGGCGCTGGTGGCGCGGGCGGTGTGCCCCCAGATGGAGGTCCACGCCTCCACGCAGATGACGATTTCGAGCGCGGAAGGCACGCGCTTCGCCCGGGGGCTGGGCGCCACGCGCGTGGTGGTGCCACGCGAGCTGTCGGTGGTGGAGATTCAGCGACTGGCGTCGGAGACGGACATCGAGCTGGAGGTCTTCATCCACGGCGCGCTCTGCATGTCGTGGAGCGGCCAGTGCCTCACCAGCGAGGCGTGGGGCGGACGCTCCGCCAACCGTGGGCAGTGCGCGCAGTCCTGCCGCCTGCCATACGACCTGGTGGTGGACGGACAGACGCGCGAGCTGGGGGACGTGCAGTACCTCCTCAGCCCCAAGGACCTGGCCGGCGTCATGGCGGTGCCACGGCTCGTGGACATCGGCGTGCACTCGCTGAAGATTGAAGGCCGGCAGAAGGGGCCGCAGTACGTGAGCACGGCGGTGCAGGGCTACCGCCGCTGGGTGGACGGCGTGGCCTCGGGGAAGCCGGACGCGGGGGCGCTGAAGAAGGACCTGGCGGACATGACGCTCTCGTACAGCCGCGGCTTCTCGCACGGCTTCTTCGCGGGCTCGGACCACCAGACCTTGGTGGAGGGACGCTTCCCCAAGCACCGTGGCGCGTACCTGGGCCGCGTGGAGTCCGTGCACGGGCGCGACGTGCGCGTGGTGGATGACCCCGAGGGCCGTCCCTGGACGGGGGGGCTGGGGCAGGAAGAGGAGCGTCCGGACGCGCCTCAGGGCAAGGTGTCCTCGCCGCTGGAGGGCGATGCGCCGGTGGCGGCCGAGCTGTCCCCTCGCCCTGGCATGGGCGTGGTGTTCGACGCGGGCCACCCGGAGGACAAGCACGAGCCGGGCGGGCCGCTGTTCCGAGTGGAGCGACAGGGACGCGGCTGGGTGCTGGGCTTCGGCAACCCGGGGCCGGACATGTCGCGGGTGGCGCCGGGCCAGCGCGTGTGGGTGACGAGCGATCCTGCGCTGGCGAAGCGCACGGAGGAGCTGCTGGCCCAGGGCGAGCCCGAGGGCCGCGTGCCGCTGGAGCTGACGGTGTCCGGCACGGCCGGGGCCCCGCTGGTGGTGACGGGCCGGGCGCGAGGCGGGCACGAGTACACGGTGACGAGCGCGGTGCCGCTGCGGAGCGCGCGGCGGAGGCAT
>JBKGHK010000882.1:0-3723 GCA_046520375.1 Pyxidicoccus sp. 3LFB2 | reverse complement strand
GCGTCCAGCACGCCGGTGTCCACCGGGCCGGGCAGCTCCGCGGCCCAGGGCACGACATAGGTCGCGGTGTCCGGGCGGAGCTGGTGCAGGAACCACATGCGCTCCTGCGCGGGCGAGAGGACGGCGGGCGAGCCCGAGGCGCGGCGGGTGGGGCCCGTCGCCAGGTTGCGCGGTGCTCCAGCGCCCTCCGGCGACTTGCGCTCCAGCAGCTGCCGGAGCAGCTCGCGCTTCGCCGCGGGGTCCTTGGGGTCGAGGTCGGATCTCGAGGTCATGAAAGGATTTCCGAAGCCGCCGGGCCGCGAGGCCGGAGGGCTAGATGCGCATCAGGAGGCTGAGCCCGGCGCGGAACACACCGAGCCCGGAAGACGGCACGGCCGGGTCCGCGGAGACGGCCTCGAAGCGGAACTCGCTCCCCCGCGCGCCGTAGGGCACCTCGATGAACGTCTGGACGTAGATTTCCAGCGTGTCGAAGGGCGTGGTGAGGAAGTCCAGCCGCGACAGGTACGACGCGTCTTCCAGGTTGGCGAGCGTGGTCAGCGTCACCGACTGCTGCGCCAGGCCCCGGCGGCCGATGTTGACCTGTCCCATGGCGTAGTAGCGCCCGAAGAACAGGGGCCGGAAGTCGCCCTGCGCGCTCAGCCACGGCAGGTACGCCCGGTCGTCATAGCCGAGCGAGTTGTAGAAGCCCTCCAGCCGGAGGGTGGCGCGGTAGAGCTCGGCGAACTCGAACTGCGTGGAGACACCGGCGCTGGCCAGCACCTTGCCCCCGCCGAAGTCCTGCTCCACGAAGCCGTCGCCCTCGCGCGTCCACAGCCGCATGGCCGAGTCCTGCACCCAGGCCATCTCGGCGTTGAGGTCCAGCGGGCCCGCCGCCGCCGATACGTCCAGGCCGAACCGGGGCCGGCGCGCCTCGCGGAACACCGCCGAGGCAATGACTTCGCCCGGCCCCACCGCCACCTCCGCCCTGAGGCCACCGCCGTAGCGCAGCCGACGCGTGTCGGGGCCCACGACTTCCTGCTCCACCGTGCCCAGCAGCGACAGGTTGGAGGCCATGGCCTCCCACGGCACGGTGAGCTTCACCAGGTCCACGCCGGTGCGCAGGTCCACGCTGTTGAGCGGGTCCGGGTTGGGCGCCTGCAGGAAGTCGGTGGGGTTCCAGATTTGCGAGCTGCCCCAGCGGACCTCCTGGCGCCCGGCGGTGACGAACACGTGTCTGGCGATGTCGAACTTCAACCACAGCTGGCCCAGCCCGATGTCCGGGCCGCCGCCCTCCGCCTGGAGCGGGTCATACCCGAGCCTTCCCAGGATGAACCCGCGCACGCGCGTGGAAGGCGTGGCGTCCAGGTAGATGTCCGCGAGCGCGGGGAAGGACGGCTCCAGCGATGTCTTGCGCTGCGAGCGCAGGCCCACCAGCTCGGCGCGCTGGTAGAGCAGGCCGCCCACGGCCAGCGGGTCCTGCTTCCGGTCGCTCCAGCTCTCGGCGCCCGTGGAGGCCTCCTCCGGTCCCTGCCAGCCCTGAACCAGGGCGTCATCTCCCGTCGCGGGAGGCGTGGCGCTCACGGCCTCGGACTCCGGAGCGGAGTCTCCTGTGGAAGGGGCGGGCGTCGCGTCATCCACCACCACGGCCATCGCGAGTCCGGCGGAGGAGTCCTCGGGAGGCGGCGGCGGTGCCAGCGGCACGGTTCCGCTCGCGGGCGCCAGCTCGGGCACGGCCTTCGCGTCGGCGACGGCGGGCACGGCCGTGGAGGGGGGCGACGGTGGGCCCTCGGCCCGTGTCGCCGGCTCCAGGTACACCCACGTCTTCACGCGCTGCTGCCGGTCCACCAGGACGCTCAAGCCGCGCGAGCGATAGTGCAGCCACGTCTGCCGCGCCGGGGCCTGCGCACTCTCGAAGCAACCCCTGCTCCCCGCGGAGCCCGCCGCGCAGTCCGGCCCGTGGAGGGCCTCGACGCCCGCGCGCTTCATCGGCCGGGTGGGCGTCACCTCGATGCGACGCAGCACGCCATCGCTGATGTCGAAGTGGAACCGCGCGACGCGTGCGCCGTCGGGGGCCTGCTTGCGCTGGTAGGTCACCACGACCTCACCCCGCTCATGGACCTGTCGACTGGGAGGGCCGAAGGAGAGGAGGACCTGCTGGAGCGTGGTGACGCCAGGCTCCGCGCCGCTCCAGGGCTCGGCGAGCGTGGCGCAACTCCAGAGCAGGCAGACCACTGCCGCGGCGCGAGCGAGGGGGAAGGGCGTCATCGGGGGCGAGCGCAGCGTATACGAGTCGCCCATTCAAAACATGTGTCACCCCGGACTGTGGCTGACGGGCCACGGATTGACAGCGCCCCCGGCCTGCCGTGAGCATCCCCGTCCCCCCACGCGTTCCTGAGAGGAAGCCTCATGGCGTCGGAAGAGAACGTGCAGTCGCAGGCCCCTGTGTCCGAGCAGTCCCTGCCGTCCTCCGCGTCCCTGGCAACGGCGAGCGCGGCGGACACCGCTGCTGTCTCCGCGGCGCCCGAGAAGCTCGACGAGATTGAGGAGATCGACTTCCTCCTCGAGGAAATCGAAAGCAAGATTGCACCGCTCGCGCTGGCGTGAGGGCCGTGCGCTCCTACGTCGAGGACTTCTCTCCGTACTGGCACCCGGTCGCGTTCTCACAGGAGTTGGGTGAGCGTCCGCTGGCTGCTCGCCTGCTGGAGACGGACCTGGTGGTGTGGCGCACGGGCACGGGCGTGGCCGTCACGCACCGCCGGTGCGCCCACCGTGGCGCGGACCTCGCCGCCGGGGAAGTCACCCCGGCCGGGCTCCGCTGTGGCTTCCACGGCTGGACGTACGGGACGGACGGACGCTGCGTGCACGTGCCCTCCCGGGCCGGAGTCCCCATCCCCGCGGCGGCCCGCGTGTCGGCGTTTCGCGCCACCGAGCGCTACGGCCTCGTCTGGGTGTGCCTCGCCCCCGAGCCCGCCGCCCCGCTGCCGGAGTGGCCGGAGCTGGAGGACGGCAGCGTGGCCACCGTCGCGCTGCCGCACCTGGACTGGAGTGTCTCCGCCGGCCGGATGATGGAGGTCGTCCTCGACGTGGCGCACCTGTCCTGGGTGCACCGGGGGACGTTCGGCAACCCGGACCATCCGGAGGTGCCTCCCTATGAAGTGGAGCGCCGTCCCGAGGGCGTCCGCGCCCGCGTCATCTACCCCGCGCTCGCGCCCGCGATGGAAGGGGTGCCCGCGAAGGTGGACCGCACCACGCTGACGTACGACGTGACGTACCCGTTCTCCGCGCGGCTGGCCTTCAAGCCCACGCTCTTCTACGTGCACACCGTCTACGCCATCGCCTCGCCGCTCTCCGAGGAGTCGATGCGCTGCTTCTACTTCTCCTCGTACCACCCGAGGCTGAAGAACCACTTCCCGGACATGTTCGTGAAGAGCGAGCTGGCCATCCTCGAGCAGGACCGCCGCGTCCTGGAGGGCGTGCGTCCCCGCGCCCACCCGGTGGACTTCGCCGGCGAGGTCCACACGCCCGCGGACCGGCTGCCGATTGAGTACCGCCGGGGCATCATCGCCCTGCGCCTGGGCACGCCCGTGGACGCGCCCACTCCAGAATGAGGAACACCCCACCCATGCGTGCCTGGCTGCCCCTGCTGCTGGCGCTGTGCGCCTGTCAGCGCGATGCGTCCCCACCTCCCGCTCCCCCCAAGGCCCCGGCCCCCGTCGCCGCACCGGCGAAGGCGCCGGCTCCGGC
>JBKGHK010000881.1:0-3730 GCA_046520375.1 Pyxidicoccus sp. 3LFB2 | reverse complement strand
CGCCGTTTCGCCCGGGCCGCGCCCGCCGTGCGCCCGCGCGAAACTGCACCGCCGCGAAACCCCACGGCGCGAAACGTTTCGTCCGTCGCGGCGCAATTCCTCATCAGGGTTTCGCGCGCCTATTGGAGCAATCACAAACGCCGCCGAGTTTCGCGCCACGCGGCGAAACTCCCGCGCGAAACTCCCTCTAAAAAGCGCGAAACTCGATGCCTCGCGCGAAACCCTTTCAGTCAAGGTGAGCAGCCAGTCATTGCCGGAATGTTTGACTATTGTTTGTGTTGTCCCGCAGAATTTCCGGCACGCATTGACGCTGCGGGGTGCCCTCATTCCGGGGGCACACCTTCGGGGCGGTGACTCCGCCCACGCATCGCGGCCTCTCAGTGCGGACACCGCCAGGAAGCCCCACGGCCTCCCGGCACCAGCAGGTCAGCAACCATGAAGGACACCACGCAGGACACCACTCCCCCGCAGCAGCCCCCCGCACCGGACGGCGGCGCCGAGTCCGCGCTGTTGCGGTCCATCCACGAGGAGCTACGCCTCTTGCGGGAAGCCGTGGGCGCCCTTCATGCCCGCTTCACTCAGGGCGCCCCCATGCAGGCCGCCCGCACCGTTACCGTGGACGCGGCGCAAGCGCTCCTCGGCTGCGGGCGCTCCCAGGTCTTCGCGCTCCTCAAGGCTGGCGCGCTGAGCCGCGCCCCCAAGGTGGGTAAGACGGCCATGGTGACGCGGGAGAGTATCGAAGCGCTTCAGGAGCGCTTCAGCCGCGAGCCAGCCCCCAAGCTCAAGCGGCAACCCGCCCGGAATGCAGCCTCTGGGCGGGAAACAAGGGACGCGATTCTTAGGATGCTGCGGCAACCTTGAGCGGCAGCACTGCCGGATCTTCGGGGTGCTCCAGCCGGAGCGGCACCTTGATCATGGGCGGCACCGCGACGTTTTCATAGAAGCGCTTGGTGGTCGCGGGCGAGGTGTGCCCCACCACGGCGGCAATCGCGGCGAGCGGCAGCCCTCCCGACTTGGGCCGCACTTCCTGGCCGCACTCGGAAGCCCAGGTAACGAAGCTGTGCCGCAACTCCCCGAAGCGCACCAACTCCATGCCCAGGGACTTGCAGGCCCGCCGCACCACGCGCCGAATGTGGCTGTCCACCGGAGCCGCGCCGCGCGCCTGGAGCCGTTGCACGGCTGCGAGCGCCTGCCGGTCAAGGCTCTGGACGTGAACGCGCCCGCTCTTGTGAACGAAACGCACGGTGGCGGCGATCTCCCCCGGTTCCTTCAACAGCGTCACCTTGCCCTCGCCCCGGGCGAGCCGTTCAATCTCGGTGCCGTGCATGCCCGTCTTGGCGTGCAGGCACAGCACGTCCCGCACGCATTGAACGTCCGTCACGCGGCGTGTGGCCTCTTGCTGAAAGTTGGTGAACTCCCAGCCGGAGATAGCGCGGTAAAGGCGCTCGATGGTTTCGAGGCTGTAGCCCTTCTCGCGCACCGACTTTTCGGGACGGCTGGCGGGCACCTTGAGGGAAATGCTGGCGTCCTCTGCCGCCGTCAACGCGCCCGCGTCCTCGCGTAGCCACGCGCAGAACGCCTTGAGGGCGGTAATCCGGTTCTTGCGCGCGGTGGGCTGCCGGTTCAACTCGCGCAGCAAGTCCTGGAGCGTGACGGTGCGCAAGTCGCGGCCCGCGAGCCCTTCAGCCCATGCGGCCAGGTAGAAGCCGACATTGCCCACGTAGCGCGCGGTGGTGCCCGCGCGCCGCATGTGCTCCAGGTAGCGGCCCACGGTGGGCGCGTCCATGTAGACGGCGGACTCTTGCTTGAGCTTTTGAGCCTCGCCCCGGGTGCGGTAGCCCTCCGGGTCGCGCATGAAGAGGGCCAGCTCTGCCTCGGCTTCCGTCTCGCTGCGGGCGTCGAGGTGAACCGTGTACGACTTGCCCGCAACCATCTTGCGCAGCACGTACACCGGGCGGCCGTCCTTCGCCGTGAACGTCCGCCCGCCCTTCCACTTGCCTGACCAGACCTTGCCGCTACCCATGCCGAAGGACTCCAATTTGGTCCAATTTCGGTCCCAACTGACCCGATTTGGTCCCTGGAGTCAAACCGCGCCCCCTCGCTCGGAGGGGGCGCGGCTTATAGCGGCGGGTTGCTGCTAGTGGAGGCGGCGGGAATCGAACCCGCCGCTTCCGGTGCCTTCGTCACTCGTACCGCAGCGACTCGATGGGCGCGAGGCTCGCCGCGCGCCGGGCGGGCCAGATGCCGAAGAACACGCCCACCGTCGCGGAGAAGGCGATGGCCACGATGATGGCCTCCGGTGCCACCACCACCGTCCAGCCCGCCACCTTCTGCAGCAGCGCCGCGCCGCCCACGCCCAGGAGCAGCCCGAGCGTTCCACCCGCGAGGCACAACACCAGCGACTCCACGAGGAACTGGAGCATGATGTCCATACCCGTGGCGCCCAGTGCCTTGCGCAGACCAATCTCTCGCGTCCGCTCCGTCACCGACACCAGCATGATGTTCATGATGCCAATGCCTCCCACCAGCAGGGAGATGGCGGCAATGCCAGCCAGCAGCAGGGAGAATGTCTGCGTCGTCTCCTGCATCGTGGTCAGCAGCGACGCCTGGTCGCGGATGTTGAAGTCGGCCTGCTCCTCCGGCCGCAGCCGGTGCTCACGCCGGAGCGTCAGGTCAATCTCCGCCATCGCCGCGTCCATGGACGTCTCATCCACCGCCTGCACTGCGATGGAGCGGATGCGGTCGCTGCCCATCACCCGGAACTGCGCGGTGGCCAGGGGGATGTAGAGGCTCTCGTCCGGGTTGGAGAAACCCTGCGCCCCCTTCTCCGCCAGCACGCCGATGACCTCGAAGGGGATGCCGCGGATGCGGATGGTCTCACCCACCAGCGATGACGAGTCCTTCAGGCCAAGCTGCGCGCCCGCCAGCGCTCCCAGCACCACCACCCGCCGGCGGCCCCGGTCCTCCGCGTCGGTGAAGAGGCGTCCCTGCACGATGCGCCCCTGGTTGATGTCGAAGTACGCCGGCCACGTGCCCACCACGGACAGGTTGGCGTTGGCGGCCGCGTACTCCACCTGGAAGCGGGACTCGATTTCGGGCGCCACCGCGCCGATGGCCTTCGGATTCGCGCGCAAGGCCTCCGCGTCATCGATGGTCATTGACGCCTGGCCCCGGCCCAGGCCGCCCTGGAAGGACTGTCCGGGGCGCACCGTGAGCACGTTGGTGCCGAGCGTCTGCAGCCGCTGCGCCACGGAGCGCTGCGCGCCTTCGCCCAGCGCCACCATGGTGATGACCGCGGCGATGCCGATGACGATGCCCAGCATCGTCAAGAGCGACCGCAGCTTGTTGGCGAGGACCGCGTCGAACGCTACCCGGATGATTTCTCCCATGACCTGGTCTCCTTCCTGCCGCGCCTACCGCGCTCCTCGACCACCACCCGCACCGCCAGCACCGGGAATCATGCCCCCGGTCATCTGACGCATCCGCTCCGTGCTCCGCTGCTGCTGCGCCTTGAGCTGCGCGACGGAGATGAGCAGCACCTGCTCACCGGGCTCCAGCCCGCTCACCACCTCCGAGCTCTCCCAGTCACTCATGCCGAGCACCACGCGCCGCGGCTCCGTGCCATTGGGGCCCTGCACGAAGACGATGCCCTGCCGCGTGTCGCCCGTGGGCTGACGGCCCTCGCGCGCCCCTCGGCCACCCCGGCCTCCACCCTGGCCCGCAGCGGCGG
>JBKGHK010000880.1:0-3732 GCA_046520375.1 Pyxidicoccus sp. 3LFB2 | reverse complement strand
CGGCGTCGGCGCGGGTGAGGCGCAGGTGGAGCAGCTCGCCACGGCGCATGGCGGCGATGGAGAGTGCCCCCAGGCCGTTGGCGTTGACGGACCACTGCACCGGCGTCTCGGCGACGGTGGAGGCGCGGGCCAGGCCCACCATGGCCTGCAGCGCCCGGGTGACGTCTTCCGTCGTCACCGCCGCGGGGTCCAGCGGCTCGTAGCCGTTGCTTCCGCGGATCATCGGAGGACGGCCGGTCGCCAGGGTCAACTCCGTGACTCCGGGGCGCGACAGGTGCCGCAACAGCTCAGCAAGGGGTTTCATGCGGGGTCGGGTCCGACAGCGACGGGCGCGGAGCGCGGGGGGCCGCAGGATAGTCGACAATGCGCCCCGAGCGCGTCAACGGACCGTGACGCCCGGCACCCCGGACAGAGGCGGGACGCTCGCCTGTCCAGCGTCCAGGCAGACTTCCGCCAGGACGCCATCCGCGCCGGCCCGGGGCGGGGCCCGGGAAAGGGATTTCCTGGTGGGGCTTGTGGAAATCGCGCTCCGGGACCCGGCAAGGGCCCACACGGAGCGGGGGGCGGGAGGAGCGACCTCCCGCCCGGGGGAACAGCGGCCTCGGGACTACAGCTCGCGGGACATCAGGAGCCGCAGCTTGCCGGACTTCTTGGAGACCACCGTGGCCACGGTGGTGAAGCCTTCCTTGCGGTAGAAGCTCACCGCGGCCGAGTTGGACGGGTCCACTCGGAGGGCGATGGTCTTCCGGTACATGTCGCGCGCGGCCTTGAGCGCCTGCTCCAGCAGCACCTTGCCCAGGCCCTTGCGGCGCAGCTCGGGCTTGACGACGATGTTGCGGAGGTACGCGGCGCCCGGCACCGGGCCGTCCCGCTCCACCGTCACATAGCCGACCAGCTGGCCCTGCAGCTTGGCCACATGGACGTAGGGCTTGAGCTGGCCCAGGGCCTTGAGGCTGTCTTCCTGCGTCTCGCCCCGGCTCTTCCACGGCTCGGAGCTGGCGCGAAGCGCCGCCACCGCGGTCATGTCCTCGTCGGTGGGCAAGGAGAACTTCACCGCCGTCATCAGGTCGTTCGGCAGGCCCGCCACATCCAGCACCGGCGCTGGGGCCATCTCCACGCCCGGGTCCACCTGCTTCATCGTCATCGCCTTGCTCCTCCGTCGCGCTGCGATCCTAACCGCTCCCCCGGCACCCGTGCACGCAGTGATTCCGCGCACATTGTCCTCTCACGTGAGGAGACTGCCTTCCCCAAGTGTGAGGAGCCGGACCTCGCCAAACCTTCCATGCGCCCGGCCCATTCCAGGAATGAGCCCCGCTTCCACGCCCGGAATGCAACCGGCCTTCCGCGCGGGGCGGCTTCCCACTATAAAAACCGGAGTCGTGTGCGGGAGATCAGACTCCCCACCCCGACCAGGCCCGCCCGAGCTCCCCCCTTGCAACTCAACCACGCCCAGCGAGAGCTGACGCTCAAGATCGTCTACTACGGGCCCGGGCTGAGCGGGAAGACGACGAATCTGCGCCATCTCCACGCCCGGGCCTCCGCGGAGATACGCGGTCGCCTGCTCACCGTGGACACCCATGATGACCGCACCCTCTTCTTCGACCTGCTGCCCGTCTTCTTCTCCACCTCGTCCGGCTTCAAGGTGAAGGTGAAGCTGTTCACGGTGCCCGGCCAGGTCATCCACAACGCGACGCGCCGCATCGTGCTCCAGGGAGCAGACGGCGTGGCCTTCATCGCCGACAGCCGGCGGAGCGCCACCGCGGACAACAACGCCTACTGGCGCAACCTGCAGGAAAACATGAAGGAGAACAACCTGGACGTGGACCAGGTGCCGGTGGTCATCCAGTTCAACAAGCGGGATTTGCCGGACGCCCGGACGGACGCGGAGATTGAAGCCTCGCGCAAGCGGGGAGGCGAGGCGGTGGTGGGGGCGGTGGCGCTCAAGGGCGAGGGCGTCCTGGAGACCTTCCACGCGGTGGCCCAGGCGGCCTACCGGCGGCTGGACGCGCGCGCCCACCTGGCGCGCAACCTGGGCCTGACGGAGGACGAGTTCCTGGAGCAGATCTTCCGGCGGATGGACGTCACGGGCACGAAGCTGGAGGCGCGCTATGGCGTGCCGGCCGGCGGCGAGCGCAGTGGCAGCGGAGGCGTGCGATGAGCGCCTCGAGCGGGCCTCCGGAGGGCCTCCAGCGCCGCGAGTCGGTGCTCCAGCGGCGGCTGTCGCTGGGGGACATGTTGGATTTGCCCTCCTTCACGGAGGTGGTGAAGAGCTTCAGCGAGCTGTACCGCGTGGGCATCAAGGTGCTCGACACACGGGGCACCCGGCTGGCGGACGTGAAGGTGGGGCACGGCGAGTTCTGCTCCTATGTCTTCGCCTTTCCGGAGGGGCGCGCGCGCTGCACGGCCACGGTGACGCGGGTGAAGGACGGCCCGGTGGCGCCGGTGCACGGCGCGCGCATGGCGGTGGGCGAGGGCGTGGACGACGCGGGCATCATCGCGCTGCCGTGCTTCTCCGGCCTGCGCTACCTGGTGATGCCGGTGCGCTGGGAGGGAGACCCGCTGGGCCGGGTCATCCTGGGCCCCTTCACCCCGGAGGAGCTGCACGACTTCCCGCCCTCGCTGACGGACATCCCCGAGCTGGACCTGGCGCGGGCGCATGAGCTGGCGGGCAAGGTGCGGCGCGCGCCCGAGCGCACGGCGGCGCAGGTGCTGACGCACTTCGGCCAGGTGCTGGCCGCGCTGGTGGCGAGCGGGCAGCGCGCCTACCTGACGACGCAGCTGCACATCGAAACCATGCTGGAGACGCACCGCGAGCTGGAGACGCACAACGCGAAGCTCGCGCAGGCCAACACCCGGCTGAAGGAGCTGGACCGGCTGAAGTCCACCTTCCTGGGCACGGTGAGCCATGAGCTGCGCACGCCGCTGGCGTCCATCATCGGCTACTCGGAGATGCTGGCCGAGGGGCTGGCCGGGGCGCTCAACCCGGAGCAGCTGCTCTACGTGCGCACGATTGTGGAGAAGGGCGAGTCGCTGCTCAACCTCATCTCCTCCATCCTGGACCTGAGCCAGATTGAGGCCGGCAAGCTGCGGCTGGTGATTGCGCCGGTGGACCTGAGCGGCGTCATCCAGACGGCGGTGTCCAGCGTGGCGCCGCAGGCGCAGCGAAAGGGCGTGGAGCTGGAGGTGCGGCTGCCGCACGGCCCCCAGCCCCGGCTGACGGCGGACGCGGACAAGCTGCGGCAGGTGGTGGTCAATCTGCTGGCCAACGCGGTGAAGTTCACCCAGTCCGGGGGCCGGGTGTCGGTGGTGATGTCCGAGGTGGGCGCGCAGTCCGAGCTGGGCGCGCAGGGCTACCGCGTGTCCGTGGAGGACACGGGCGTGGGCATCCGCCCGGACCAGTTCGAGCACATCTTCCAGAGCTTCTACCAGGTGGACGGCAGCTCCACCCGCGAGCACGGCGGCGCGGGGCTGGGACTGGCGATTGTAAAGAGCCTGGTGGAGGGCCATGGCGGCCGCGTGTCCGTGGAGAGCGAGTTCGGCCGGGGCTCTCGCTTCACGGTGGTGCTGCCCCTGAGGCCGCCGCTGCCGGAGCACGGCCTGCTCTCGGCCGTGGCGCCGATGCCGGAAGTGCCCCCCGGGCAGGACCGGTTCTGACGGCGGGTGGGCCCGGAAGGAACGTTCCTTAGGATTCAACACAACTCCGGAGCGGCCCGAGCCGCGAGCCATCCCTCC
>JBKGHK010000087.1:0-22202 GCA_046520375.1 Pyxidicoccus sp. 3LFB2 | reverse complement strand
CGAGGGCGGGCCCGCGGTGCTGGTCCTGCTGGGAGCGCGCCACGGCCGGCTGCGAGTGCTGACTCCGGCCTCGCGGGTGGAGTCCCTCGGCTGGGAGACGCTGCACACCGCGCTCAGCCAGGAGCTGGAGGCGCCCGTGCGGCCCTCGGTGGAGGACCTGCTCGACCAGGCCGGGGTCCCCGCCCGCCGCCGCGCCCGGGTCCGGAGGCTCATCCTGGGAGAGCGGCTGGGCACGCTGTGGCTCGACGTGGGCTGGCTGCTGCGCCTCCCTCCCGGCCAGTCGTTCCGCGCGCAGCTCCGGCACGCCCGAATGAACCGTCAGCTCGCGCTGCTCCTCGCGGCGCACCTCACGCAGTACGCGCTGGGCCTGCTGTCGTGGTGGCTCATCGGAAGGGGGCTGCTCCTCGGCCGGGTGGACCGGGGGTGGATGCTCGCCTGGGCCATGCTCCTGCTCACGCAGGTGCCAGTTCAAATGCTGGCCCAGTGGGTGGCCGCGCGGCTGAGCATCCAGGGCGGTGGCCTGCTGAAGCAACGCCTGCTCGCGGGTGCGCTGCGGATGGACGTGGAGCAGGTCCGGAGTCAGGGCGCGGGCCAGCTCCTGGGCCGGGTGATGGAGGCCGATGCGTTCGAGGCCCTCGCGCTCAATGGCGGGCTGGCGGGATTCCTGGCGCTCATCGAGCTGCTCTTCGCGACGGCGGTGCTGGCGGCCGGGGCGGGGCCGGTGCCCGCGCTGCTGCTGCTCGGGTGGACCATCCTCACCCTGCTGGGCGGCTGGCGTTGCATCCAGGCCCGCCAGCGCTGGAACGATGCGCGCGTGGGGATGACCCATGACCTCATCGAGCGCATGGCCGGTCACCGGACCCGGCTGGCCCAGGAGTCACGGGAGCGCTGGCACGACGGTGAGGACCAGGCGCTCGAACACTACCAGCGCGTCTCGGAGCGCCTGGACCGGCGCGAGGTGCTGCTCACCGGATTGATGCCACGGGGCTGGTTGCTGCTGGGGACGACGGGCCTGGTGCTGTCCTTCACCCTCGGTGGCGCCTCGCCGGTGGCGCTCGCCGTCGGCATCGGTGGCGTGTTGCTGGCCTGGCGCGCCTTCAGCCGGCTGGTGCTGGGCCTGTCCGCGCTCGCCGAGTCGGGCAGCGCCTGGAAGCAGATTGCCAGCCTCTTCCACGCCGCGAGCCGGACGGAGGACGCCGCCGCGGCGCCGCTGTCCGCGCCACCGCCGGTGCGCGACGGCAGGACCGGGGACGCGGAGCCGGACGTGCTGCTCGAAGCGCAGCGCCTGGTCTTCCGCTATCAGGAGCGCGGCGAGCCGGTGCTGCATGGCTGTGACGTGCGGGTCCACCGGGGCGAGCACCTGCTGCTCGAAGGCCCCTCGGGTGGCGGCAAGTCCACCCTGGGCGCGCTGCTGGCCGGCCTGCGCCAGCCACAGGCGGGGCTGCTGCTGCTGCATGGGCTCGACCGGCGCACGCTCGGTCCCGACCGCTGGCGGGCCAGCGTCGTCGCCGCGCCCCAGTTCCACGAGAACCATGTGTTCTCCGGCACGCTCGCCTTCAACCTGCTGATGAGCCGGGCCTGGCCGCCGCGCCCGGAGGACCTGGAGCTGGCGACCGCCATCTGTGAGGAGCTCGGGCTGGGAGACCTCCTCGCGCGGATGCCGGCCGGCCTCATGCAGATTGTCGGAGAGACGGGCTGGCAGCTCTCCCATGGTGAGCGCAGCCGGCTGTTCATCGCCCGGGCGCTGATTCAACAGGCGGAGCTCCTGGTGCTGGACGAGAGCTTCGCCGCGCTCGACCCCGAGACGCTGCGCCGCTGCTACCAGTGCGTCGTGGCCCGCGTCCCCAGCCTCCTGGTCATCGCCCACCCCTGAGGAGCTACACCATGTCCGACCTGGACCGTGTCATCTCGAAGCTGCTGGACCCCCTCCCCCTTCCCACCTTCCTGGAGGGGTACTGGGAGAAGCAGCCGCTCCATCTCCAGCGTCACGCGCCCGGCCACTACGCCGGGCTCTTCGGGCTGGAGGAGGTCGAGCAGTACCTGTTCACCGTCAAGCCGCGCGGCAATGAGCTACGGCTGGTCGCGCGCGGCAGGCCCGACATCGTCTTCCACGAGCACGAGGAGGCCCCGCCGCGCGTGGTGTACGAGGCCTTCCGCGAGGGCTACACCCTCAACCTGAATGGCGTCCATCGCCGCTGGCCCCCGGTGCACGCGCTCGTCGACGCCGTGCAGCGCCGGCTCCGGTGCTACGCCAACGGCAACGCCTACGTCACCGGCCCCGCGTCCCAGGGCTTCGACACGCACCACGACGGCCATGACGTCTTCGTCCTGCAGACCCGGGGCCGGAAGCGCTGGCGCCTGTACGAGGTGCGGGAGGAGCTCCCGCTCGAGGGCCGCGCGGCGAGTCCCGGCGCCGAGGGCTGGGGCGAGCCCGTGCGGGAAGTCGAGCTCACCGAGGGCGACCTGCTCTATCTGCCCAGGGGCGTCCCGCACTCGGCGACCACCGATGACTGCTGCTCCGTGCACCTGTCCATCGGCATCCGGCCCCTGCTGATGGAGACCGTGCTCTCCGAGCTCGTCCACACCGTGGTGCGCGAGCAGGCCCACTGGCGACGGGCCGTGGCCCCGGCGGGCACCCGCGCCGCGCGCCATGCCCCCTCGCTCCCGTCCCTCGTCGCGAGGCTGTCGGACGACTTGAGCACGCGGGGCCCGCTGGAGCCGCTGCTGGAGGCATTGGAGGAGAAGCTCCTGCGGCCCGAGGAGGCGGTGGGCGTGGGGCCGGGAGGCTACCTGCGCTCCCTGGAGCGTCTCGAGGCGCTCGACCTCGACAGCGAGCTCGAATGCCGGCCGGGCCACGCCAGCACGCTCACCCGGCGTGGCGAGGAGGCCGTGCTCACCTTCGCCGGAGGCTCGCTCGTGGCGCCGGCCTTCTGCGAGCCCGCGCTCCGGTACATCCTGGAGCAGTCCCGGTTCCGCGTCGGCGGGCTTCCCGAGTCGTTGACCGGGGAGGCCCGGGTGACGCTGTGCCGCCGCCTCGTCCGCGAGGGGCTGCTGCGGCTCGTCGAGCCGTAAGGGGCGCCCTCATCGATGCCGGCCGGGGCTTCGAGGTCAAGCATGCCTCGGCCCCGCTCAGCCCACCGCGAGCGTGCGAGGGGCCGTGGACTCCAGCGCGGCCAGCAGGCGGAGCGCGGCATCGCCGACCTCCCGCCGCCAGGCCATGCGCCAGGGGCGGCGCAGCGGTCCCGACGCGAGCCGCCGTGCGACCAGGTCCCCCTTGCCCAGGTGCGGGGCGGCAATCCACTCGGACAGCACGGCGATGCCCATCCCCGCCCGCGTCACGTCGAGGATGGCCTCCGTCAACGGCAGCCGCTCGAAGCGCAGCCGGGGCCGCTCGCGGCCGAACACACGCGTCATGAACCAGTGGGCCTCCGCGGGCGGAGTCTGCCCCGTCAGGAAGGTATTCGCCCGGAGGTCGTCCCGGGTGAGGGCCCGGCGGGACGCCAGCGGGTGCGACGCGGACATGACGAAGACCACCTCGTCCGAGAAGATCTCCCGCTCCTCCAGCCCCGAGCGCGGCGGGACGGGGGACGTCGTGACGAGCGCGACATCGATGTCTCCAGCCACCAGGGCCGGGATGGGCGCCTGGGTGTGCTCCACCGCCAGGGAGAGCTCCAGCCCCGGCAGGCTCTTGCGCAGGCTCGCGAGCACGGAAGGGAGCCAGTGGTAGGCGGTGTAGCACTCACAGACGAGGCGCAGGCGCAGGGAGGGGGCCTCCGGCGCGCGCACCCGGTGCTCCAGGTCTCCCAGCTCGACGAGGACACGCGTCGCACCGGCGACGAGCTGCTGTCCCGCCGCCGTGGGCACGAGCCCGCGTGGCGTCCGCTCGAACAGCCGCGTCCCCAGCCGGTCCTCGGCCGACAGCAGCGCGCGGCTCACCGCGGGCTGCGTCAGATGCAGCACCGCCGCCGCCCGGGCCGTGGTACCCGCGGAGGCCAGGGCCAGCACGACGCGCAAATCTCGGATGTCGAGGCGGGGGCTTGGCGGGGAGGCAATGTCATCCATGCATCGAGCCTATGCCAACTATGCGTTGGATGCATCCCTCCGGAATGCGCAGAGTGTCCCCGTTCCCACGAAGGGAACGACACCGACACTCCGGAGTCCCGCCATGCAGCTCTACTTCTCGCCCCTGGCCTGCTCGATGGCCACCCGCATCTCCCTCTACGAAGCCGGCGCGGAGGCGACGTACACCGAGGTCGACTCGAAGACGAAGCTCACGCACGACGGGCAGGACTTCCGGAAGGTCAATCCGCTGGGCCTCGTCCCCACGGTGCGCACCGATGACGGCGAGGTCCTCACGGAGAATGCCGCCATCCTCCAGCACGTGGCCGAGGCCTTCCCGAAGGCGAAGCTCGCCCCCGCCGACAGCCGGGGCCGGGCGCGGCTCCAGGAGTGGCTGTGCTTCATCGGCACCGAGCTGCACAAGGCGCTCTTCACGCCGCTGCTCGACGAGTCGGCCCCCGAGGGCGCGAGGACCTATGCGCTGGAGAAGGGCACGTCGCGTCTGGCCCACCTGGACAAGCACCTGACGGGCCGGGAGTTCCTCCTGGACGGGTTCACTGTCGCCGACGCGTACCTCGTCACCGTGCTGGGCTGGTGCGTGGCGACCCCCATCGAGCTGAAGGAGTGGCCCGCGCTCAGCGCCTACGCCGCGCGCCTGTGGAAGCGGCCGAGCGTCGCCAAAGCACTCTCGGAGGAGCGGGCGCTCTACATGGCGGAGTTGGAGAAGCGTCAAGCCAGCGCGTGAGGGCACCCCGCGGGGCCACGGCCGGCCTATGCTCGCGGGCACCGCATGCCAACGCCCTCGAACCTCGAAGCCGCGCAGCGCCCGCTCACCGGTCAGGACATCCGGACGCTCGGGCTGGCCGCCCTGGGTGGCGCGCTGGAGTTCTACGACTTCATCATCTTCGTGTTCTTCACGACGGTCATCGGGCAGCTCTTCTTCCCGCCCGACACGCCGGACTGGCTGCGCCAGCTCCAGGCGTTTGGCTTGTTCGCGGCGGGCTACCTCGCGCGCCGCTGGGCGGCATCATCATGGCGCACTTCGGCGACCGCACCGGCCGCAAGCGCATGTTCACGCTCAGCGTCTTCATGATGTCCGTGCCCACGCTGCTCATCGGCTCGCTGCCGACGTACGCGACGGCCGGCTACGCGGCGCCGCTGGCGCTGCTCGTGCTGCGCATGTTCCAGGGCGCGGCGGTGGGCGGTGAGGTGCCGGGCGCCTGGGTGTTCGTCTCCGAGCACGTCCCGTCGAGCCGCGTCGGCCTCGCGTGCGGCACGCTGACCTCGGGGCTCACGCTGGGCATCCTGCTCGGCTCCCTGGTGGCGACGACGGTGAACAAGGTCTTCACCCCGGAGCAGGTGCAGGACTTCGCCTGGCGGCTGCCCTTCCTGGTGGGCGGCGTGTTCGGCTTCCTGGCCGTCTTCCTGCGCCGCTGGCTGTCGGAGACGCCGGTGTTCGAGGAGATGCGCCAGCGCCGCGCCCTGGTGAAGGAGCTGCCGCTCAAGGCCGTGCTGCGCGGGCACGGCGTCGCGGTGGTGGTGTCCATGCTGCTCACCTGGGTGCTCACCGCCGGCATCGTGGTGGTCATCCTGATGACGCCGACGCTGGTGCAGAAGCTCTACAGCATTCCCCCGGCCCGGGCGCTGGAGGCCGCGAGCGTGGCCACGCTGTGCCTCGCGGTGGGGTGCGTCGCCTACGGCCTGCTGGCGGACCGCCTGGGCGTGGGCCGGGCGCTCGGCCTGGGCTGCGCGGTGCTGCTCGGGGTGACGTACCTCTTCTATCGGGGCGTGGGCGCGGCCCCCGAGCGGCTCATGCCCCTGTACGCGCTGATTGGCTTCTGTGTCGGCGTGGTGGGCGTGGTGCCCACCGTCATGGTGCGCGCCTTCCCCCCGGAGGTGCGCTTCTCCGGGCTGTCGTTCTCCTACAACGTCGCGTACGCCATCTTCGGCGGCCTGACGCCGCTGGTCGTCACCCTGCTGATGAAGAACCACCCGCTGGCCCCCGCGCACTACGTGGCGGCGCTGAGCGGCCTGGGCCTCGCGGTGGCGGCCTATCTTTTGAGCGCGGGCCGCTCGCGGCTCGCGGCGGTGACGCCCTCGCCCTGAAGACAGGGAGCCCCCCTCCCCATCAACGGACCGCGCGCCGGTTCTTCCCGCGCGGGCCTCGAAATCCTTTCGCCACGTGAAGGCGGGAAGATTTCGCGCGCCCTTCGTTCCCCTGGTTGCAGCACGTCGACCAATCGCTGCACACAGGGGAAACAACATGATGAAGGTGTTCGAGCGCATTGCCCGCTCCGCGCGCGGCATGAAGCGGACGGTGGCCGTGGGAACGGTCCTGGCCACGGTGGGTGTGGCCGGTATCGCGACCGCCCAGCGGACCCCGACGCGGCAGTTCACCGAGGACGATGTCCGGCAGATTCTCGTGGAGCTGCGGGGCGTGGACCCGAGCACCTACTACCTCCGCCTGCCGAAGTTCTATTACGGGCGCATCGTCGGGACGGTCACCTACGGCACGCTGCCCATCACCAACGTGCGCCGCCTCGCCACCACGCTGAACGTCCAGCTCAACGAGACGGGCAACGTCCTCACCGTGTTCGACGCCACGAACACCGGCGATGAGAGCGGCGGCGGTGGCGGCGGCGGCGGTGGTGGCGGCCCCGGCTCGCACATCAACTCCGCGTCCGCCGGCACGGACCTGTCCACGCGCATCGACGTCCTCCTCCAGGACATCGACCAGAACCAGTTCCAGTACCTGAGGTAGCCATGGCCTCCAGCGGTTCGTGTTCGAGCTTCGCCGAGCGTCACGCCAGCGTCGTGGCCACTCTGGCGGTGGTGCATCTGGTCCTGGTCGGCCTCTTCCTCTGGACGGGGCTGGCGGACATGTCGAGCGGTGCGCCAGGTCGCGCGCTGCGGACCTACAAGAACCTGGCAGGCATCTTTCGCGACTACCGCTTCTTCGCCCCCAATGTCTCCAGCGACATCCGGGCCGGGTTCATCCTCGAGCAGCAGGACGGGACGAGCGCCTTCCAGGCCTTCGTGTCCGACAACCTCGAGGTGGGGCTTCGTTACGGCTGCATCGTCGCCGGGAGCATGCGCGACGAGAAGGTGCGTGACGTGCTGGCGCAGTCCTGGGCGGCGGTCATGCTCGGTCAACACCCGGAGGCCACCCGGGTGGCGGTGGTGGCACAGAGCTTCCAGCTCCCCACCCTGGCGGAGTTCGCCAGGGGCGCGCGGCCGTCCTGGAAGGTCATCTACGCGGCGGACTTCGACCGGAAGGGTGGCAGGCCATGAAGGCAGTCTTGAACCGGGTGGGCGGCGCGGCACGCGACTTCTGGCTCCGCCCGGCGGCGCCCGATGCGCTGGCCTTCCTGCGAATCGTCGTGGCGGCCATCGCGCTCCTCCAGCTGGTGCAGCTCTGGCCGCACCTGCTGGAGCTCTACGGCAACTCGGGCTTCATCCAGTGGGTCGTCGTGGAGGCGGGCTCGACGAACTGGGTGCCCAGCGTGGCGAAGCTCGCGCTCGCGCTGCATGAGTACGGCGTGCGCGCGGCCACGACGGTGTACTGGGTGTTCGGCGTGTACGGCGTGGCCCTCGTCGGGCTGCTGGTGGGCTGGCGGACGCGGCTGTGCGCGCTCGTCGCGTGGATGGCGCACGCCCTCACCAGCAACAGCGGGTACATGTCCCTCTATGGCGTGGACACGATGCTCCACGTCCTCTTCGTGTACCTCTTCGTCTTCCCCTGCAACGGGCGCTGGTCGCTGGACGCGAAGGCGAACCGCGTGGTGCCGACGCCCGCGCTGTGGCGCATCGGCATGCGGACGGTGCAGCTGCACCTGTGCCTCATCTACCTGAACACCGGGCTGGGCAAGGCGCAGGGCTCGCAGTGGTGGGACGGTGAGGCCATCTGGCGGGCGGTGATGCAGCCGCAGTTCGCCTCCTTCGACCTCAGCTGGCTGGCCCAGGTGCCGCTGATTCCGCTCGTCGCGGGCTGGGGGGTGCTCCTGGTCGAGGTCGGCTATGCGGTGGCCATCTGGGTCCGCCCGCTGCGCATGCCGTGGCTGTGGGCGACGCTCTCGCTCCACCTCGGCATCGCGGTGTGCATGCGGCTGTGGCTCTTCTCGTTCACGATGATGGCCTTCAACCTCGCGGCCTTCGCCTGGCGGGATGGCCGCATCGAGGACGCCACTCCGGCGGAGGACGCGTCGCAGGCGCTCGGCCCCGCCGCGGTCCGGGCCTGAGCATGGAGACGCAGTGGCCCCACGTGGCGCGGTTGCTGCTCGCGCTCGGCGCCCTGGCCGCGCTGGCGCTCCGGCGGCGGCTTCCCCGGGGAGCCCGGGGGAGCGGACTCTTCCTCGGCCTGGGGCTCCTGGGCGCGCTGGCCTACGCCAACTTCGGCACGCTGCATGGCGGCCGGTTCCTGCACGTCTGGGACGCGTACCACTACTACGTGGGCGCGAAGTACTTCCCGGAGCTCGGGTACC
Organism: Pyxidicoccus sp. 3LFB2; assembly: GCA_046520375.1. GTDB lineage: Bacteria > Myxococcota > Myxococcia > Myxococcales > Myxococcaceae > Myxococcus. The sequence continues at coordinate 13,662 of JBKGHK010000087.1, read as the reverse complement.
GGGGCCTGTACGCCTGCACGGCCGAAGCCGACGTGGAGGCCCGCGTTCCCGGTACCGCGACGCGGGCCATGCGGGCGCTCGACACCAACGAGCGCATCCGCGTCTACGAGGCACTGGGTGGCCCCGAGAAGTGCCGGGACAGGTTCGAGCCCCACCGCTGGGAAGCCTTCACCCGCGACGTGGCCTTCTTCCGTGAGCAGGCCGACGTCAGGCAGTGGCGGCGCATCCAGGTGGACCATGGCTACAACGCCACCCCGGCCTGGAATCAGGTGGGCCACCTGCTGGCGAACCTGGCCCCCGCTTCTTCCCTGCAGCTCACCCTGTGGGCCCTGCTGGACCCCTTGCTGCTCCTGGGCGCGGCGGCAGTCCTCGCCTGGGCGTTCGGCGCGGAGGTGGCGGCGCTCTTCCTGCTGGTGCTGGGGACCTGGTTTCCCGGCAGCTTCTTCTGGGTGGGTGGCGCCCTGCTGCGCATGGACTGGCTGTTCCTGTCCGTCCTCGGCGTCTGCCTCTTGAAGCGCTCCCACCCGGCGCTCGCCGGTATCGCCGTGGCGCTGGCGGCCGCATCGCGGCTGTTCCCGGTGCTCCTGTTCGTGGGCCCGTTCCTGGCGCTGCTCGCGCGCGGCCGCCGGGCGCCGCCCGAAGGGCCTTCCCTGGTCCGGTTCCTGGGGAGCGGCGCGCTGACGCTCGCCTCGGTGTTGCTCCTCCTCACCGCCTCGGCGGACGGACGGGAGACGTTCCGAGGCTTCCTCCAGAACACCGTGAAGCACGCGGACACGCCCCTCACCAACCACATGGGGCTGAAGACGCTCCTGTCCTTCCGCGTCGGTGAGTCCGCGGCGACGTTGAGCGAGCCGGGCGCCGTGGACCCGTGGCGCCGCTTCCGGGACGTGCGCCGGGCCCATGCGAAGCAGGTACGGCCCCTCCAGTGGGCCATCGCCGCGGGGGGTGCCGTCGCGCTCTTCGTCACGCTCCGGCGCCGGCGGCTGGAGGCCTGGGAGGTGCTCTCGCTGTCGTGGCTGTTCGTGCCGCTGCTGCTGGAGCTGACGAGCTACTACTTCGTCTTCGTGGCCGCGCTGGCACCGCTGGCGGCGAGGCGCCGGAGCTTCGGGTGGACGCTGCTGGGGCTGTGCGCCGGCTCCCAGGCCCTGGCGATGACGGGCCTCTCGGATGACCTGCTCTACATCGCCCAGAGCGCGTGGCTGCTCGTGTGCTTCGCGGCCGCCGCGTGTCCGCCCTTCCGGGAGCCCCAGTCGCGCCTGGCCGACACTCCGGGGGCCGCCGGGGTGGGACGGACGTAGGGGCTCCATGGGCCCCGGGCCGGGGCCGCGACCACCTTCCGGCGAGGAGGTCGCTCATGGTGCGTCGAATCGCAGTGTGTCTGGTGTTGCTCGGGCTGGGTGCGCCCGTCTGGGCGCAGGACCAGGAGTCTCGCCCCGCCACGGAGGGCTCGGGTGCCCCCATGGCCATGGACCCGAGCAAGATGGGGCCATGGACCCGGAAGCCCGCCAACGAAGCCAAGGTGCGGAAGGAGATTGAGGCCTTCTTCAAGGAAGAGGACGCCATCATGAAGAAGCGCGACGTGGAGGCCTCGCTCGCGCGGATGGACTTCCCCTTCTTCGGGGTGACCGATGACAGCAAGGGCGTCCCCAAGGCCGAGATGTATGACCGCCAGATGCAGGAGCAGATGGTGCGGTCCATGCTCGAGCAGATGCCCCCGGACACGAAGATGACCAACAAGCCCACCATCACCGTGCTGTCCGACTCGCTCGCCACCTTCACCAACGACTTCACGATGACGATGGGCGGCAAGACGTATCGCGGGAAGAACGCCGGCCTGGTGGTGAAGCGCGATGGCCAGTGGAAGTGGAAGGCCATGTATGAGGCGGGCTGGGGCGACGCGCCGCCCATGGGCGTCGGCGGCTCCGGAATGCCCGAAGGCTACGAGCAACCGAAGAAGTAGGACGCAGCCCGCGGGCCCACCGTTGACGCGGTGGGCCCGCGTCGGTAACGTGATTGCGGATGCACTGCTCGTGTGACGGACTCCTGACGCACCCCCTCGGCCGCTGTCGCCGCGACGGGTGTTGTTAGTCGAGCCCCCACGAACCCCAGACAGTCCGGGCATCCCCCGCCCAGGTCCCAGCGCTTCAAAGCCCGTCTCGCACCGCCCCCCCCGGAGCGCCCATGTCCATTGACCGACTCGAGCCGCATGACGACTTCCTCCGTGTGCACTTCGCCGGCGAAGGCCCCCGTCACGCGGACTTCCACTGGTTCTGGCTGCGACACAACTCGGAGCTGGACCGGCACCCGCTCACGCGCGAGCGCATCGTCTGCTCCTCCGAGCTGCCCATGGAGCTGCGGCCCCGCCAGGTGAACGTCTCCGAGGACCACGCCGCCGTCGACATCGACTGGGGTGACCGCTCCGACGGACAGCGGAGCCGCTACGCCGCGAACTGGCTCCGCACCCATGCCTACGCGGTGGACCGCGCCCACGCCCCACCGCCGCCCTCCGACAGCGAGTCCCTCACCTTGGACGCGCAGCGCCTGTCCGAGCCCCTCGGGCCGCTGGCGCTGCGCGGGCTCCAGCAGTCCGGGGCGCTCGTCGTGCGCCGCTTCGGCACCGACACCGAGGCCCTCATCGACACCTTCTCCCGGGAGGGGCTCTCCGTCATCGAGACGCACTTCGGGCGCATCGAGGACCTGCGCACCGACAACACGACGAATCAGAACACCGACCAGCTCGGCTACACCGACAGCGCCATCCAGCTCCACACGGACCAGCCCTTCCTGGAGCGCCCGCCGCGCTACCAGGTCCTGCACAGCCAGCAGCCGGCGGCGGTGGGGGGCGACAGCAGCGTGGTGGACGCGCTCGCGGCGGCGCGGCACCTCGCCGAGGTGGACCGGCCGGCGTTCGAGCTGCTGCGCACGGTGCCGGTGACGTTCCACCGCAAGCAGAAGGACTTCGAGCGGGTGCTCGTCTCCCCCATCCTCGACTTCGACGCGCCCGGGGGCTTCCGCATCCGCTACAGCTACTTCACCCTGGCTCCGCACCGCGTCCCGTTCGGGGAGATGGAGGCGTGGTACCGCGCCTACAACCGCTTCGCGAAGCTGGTGCGGGACGAGCGCCACCAGTACCGCTTCCGCCTGGAGGCGGGTGACTTCCTCATCTACGACAACTGGCGAATGCTGCACGCACGGACGGCCTTCTCCGGCCCGCGGTGGCTGCGCGGCGTGTACTTCGACTCGCTCGCGCGCTTCTAATGCGCCCCCTCCCCTCCTCCCCAGCCCTGGAGCCGTGATGTCGAATCCTCCCCGCCTGCCCCACCACGGCATGAGCCACGCGGAAGTCCTCTCCCAGATGAAGGAGATGCGCTCCGAGGACGCGCGCTGGCAGGACGGGCGCACGTGGAGCCTCGTCTACAACGCGGGGGAGGACATCCGCCGGCTCCTCGCGGAGGCCTACACGGAGTTCATGTCCGAGAATGGCCTCAGCCCGCTGGCCTTTCCCAGCCTCCGCCGCTTCGAGTCCGAGGTGCTGGCCATTGGCGCGGAGCTGTTCCACGGCGAGGGCGTGGCCGGCACCCTGACGTCGGGCGGCACCGAGTCCATCCTCATGGCCGTGAAGACGGCCCGCGACTTCGCCCGCGCCGAGCGCGGCATCACCGAGCCGGAACTGGTGATGCCGGCCTCCGTCCACCCGGCCTTCCAGAAGGCGGCGCACTACTTCGGCGTGAAGGCCGTCAACGTGCCCGTCGGCCCCGACTTCCGCGCCGACGTGGCGGCCATGCGCGCCGCCCTCACCCCGCGCACGGTGCTCATGGTGGGCTCCGCGCCCGCTATCCCCAGGGGCTGGTGGACCCCATCCCCGAGCTGGCGGCGATGGCGAAGGAGCAGGGCGTGCTCTTCCACGTGGACGCGTGCCTGGGCGGCTTCCTGCTGCCCTTCGCCCGGAAGCTCGGGCATGACCTGCCCGACTTCGACTTCGCGGTGCCGGGCGTCACCAGCCTCTCCGCGGACCTGCACAAGTACGGCTACGCGGCCAAGGGCGCCTCGCTGGTGCTCTACCGCACGCCCGAGCTGCGCCGGTACCAGTTCTTCACCTACGCCGACTGGAGCGGCGGCATCTACGCCTCGCCCTCCATGGCGGGCACCCGGCCGGGCGGGGCCATCGCCGCGGCCTGGGCCATCCTCAAGTACCTGGGCGAAGAGGGCTACCTGAGGCTGGCCGGCACGGTGCTCGACACCGCGCGGGCGCTGCGCGAGGGCATCACCGCCATCCCCGGGCTGAAGCTGCTGGGCGAGCCCCGGCTCAGCGTCTTCGCGTTCAGCTCGGACACCCTGGACGTGTATGCGCTGGGGGATGCGATGGAGGCGCGCGGCTGGAAGCTGGACCGGCAGATGCTGCCGCCCGCGCTGCACCTGATGGTGACGCCCGCGCATGCGAAGGTGGTGGAGCCCTTCCTCGCGGACCTGCGCGCGTGCGCCGCGGGGCTCTCCAGCGGGGAGCCCGCGCCCGAGGGCAGCGCGGCCATGTACGGCATGCTGGGCGCCATGCCGGACCGCCGTGAGGCCGCGGACTTCATCCGCCAGTTCATGGACGCCATCTACGAATGATGGGGCCACTCCAGGTGCTCGTGGTGGTGGGCCTGCCGGCCCTCATCCTGCTGGCGGCGCGGCACCTCAAGCCGGTGGCCTGGGTGGGGCCGGTGGTGCTGTGCTACGCCGCCGGCATCCTCCTGGGCAATCTGCCGGGCCTTGCGCTCCAGCCGGGGGTGAGCCTGTCGGTGAGCGAGGCCGCCGTGCCGCTGGCCATTCCCCTGCTGCTGTTCGCCACGGACATGCCCCGGTGGATGCGGCTGGCCCGCACCACGCTGCTGTCCTTCGTCCTGGCGTGCGTGGCCTCCATGGTGAGCGCCGCGGTGGTGGGACGCGCCTTCGCGGACCGCTCGGACGAGTGGTGGAAGATGGCCGGCATGCTGGCCGGCGTGTACACCGGCGGCACCGCGAACATGAACGCCGTGGGGATGGCGCTCCAGGTGCGCGAGGAGACCTTCGTCCTCCTCAACACGGCGGACATCGTCTGTGGGGCCGCCTACTTCCTCTTCCTGGTGACGGTGGCGCAGCGGCTGGTGTCCGCCTTCCTGCCCCGCTTCCCCAACCCCACCGGCTGGCACGAGGGGAAGGAGTCGGAAGACGCGCGGGCCCCCTTCTTCACCCGGGCCCGGGTGGGTGGCATGGCGCTGTCGCTCCTGCTGGCCGTCGCCGTCTGCGGCGTCTCCGCTGGAGGGACGCTGGGGGTGATGGGGCGGCTGGACGTGACGGTGGTGCTGCTGCTCATCACCTCGCTGTCCCTGGCCGCGTCCTTCCTCCCCGCGGTGCGCCGGCTGCCGGGCAGCTCCGCGCTGGGGGACTACGCGCTGCTCGTCTTCTGCGTCGCCGTGGGCTCGCTGGCGGACGCGAGCAAGCTGGGGGAAGCGAGCCTCTTCGTCTTCGCTTTCTGCTTCTGCGTGCAGACGCTGGCCGTGGCCCTCCACCTGGGGCTGGCGGCCCTGTTCCGCATCGACGCGGACACGGTGCTCATCACCTCCACGGCCACCATCTTCGGCCCGGCCTTCATCGGCCCCGTCGCCCGCGCGCTGCGAAACCGGGAGCTGATGGTCTCCGGCATGACGACGGGGCTGATGGGCTTCGCGATGGGCACCTACCTGGGGCTGGCGGTGTCCTGGCTCCTGCGTCCGTGACGCACTGAGTGGCTCAAAGCCATACCGCACCGCTCGTCTGCTTGAAGGGGCGGCGTACGCCTCGGGGTGCGTGGACGATAACGAGGAGATGCCCTACCGTGCTGGCCCGCTAATCCTGCCTTGCGCGGCGCTCCACTTTTCCGGTGCTGTTGGAGCAATGGCAGACGATTGGCGTCCTGAACCCCTCCGAGAAAGACAGCCATGAAGAACTTCAAGACGAGCAGCCTCGCCCTGGTGACTCTTGCCCTTGCCGCGTGCGGCCCCGCGCCGGAAGCGACGGAGCCGGCGGGAAGCCCGGACGACGTCGCGCAGGTCGAGTCGGCGGCGACGAAGCCCATCCCGAACACGACGTGCGTCGTCGAGGCGACGCTCCCCTATACCTACGACTACGTGACGGTCAGCGCCCAGGCGTCGGTCTGGGACTGCAGCCAGGACTACCCCATCATCTACGTGTGCTCCATCGTGGAGGAGAAGTCGGTGAGCAGCACGGGCACCGTCACCTGGACGGCCCTGCCGGGCAGCCGCAGCTGCTACCCGGAGACCAACACCGACTTCGGGGGGCAGACGGCGAACCGCGTGGCCTACGTCCCGGGCCGCATCTACCGTCAGCGCGCGCAGGCCGCCATCAAGAGGAACGCGACGGCGTGGATTCCGGCGCAGCCGTCGACGTGCAGCACGCTGGCCAACGACATCCCGTGCGTCTTCACCAGCGTGGTGTCTCCCGGCACCAGCCAGCTGTAGTCAGCGCCGCACCGGCCCGTGTGCCTCACACGGGCCGGCCCCTTCCCGGGTCAGAAGATGTTCTGGCCCGGCGTGAGGATGCGGGACGGGTCGAAGCGCAGCTTCGAGTACGCGAAGCGCTGCCAGTAGGGCTTGAAGTGGATGCGCCAGTCGATGGGGCTCAGCTCCACGGCATCCACCGGGTAGAGCTTCCCGCCAATGGCGGTGAGCCGATCGAAGATGGCGCGGTTCTTCTGCACCAGTGACGCCACGTTCTCCGGCGTCGGCGGAGCGGCGGTGCGCAGCAGCGAGAAGAGGAAGACGTGCGGCTCATCCGGCGTGCGCAGGAAGGGCGCGGTCAGCTGCGAGGTGCGGAACGGGTAGAGCAGGATGGGCCCCTGCCCCATGTCGGCCTCGGTGGTCTGTGCGAGCACCTCCTGGACGAACTCCTCCGCACGCTGGGCCGGGACGAACATGTCCATCCACGGGTGGGGGAACTCCCAGACGCCCAGCTGCTTGAGCAGCTCGACGAGCGGCGCGAGCCGGTTGGCGAAGTCGAAGTAGCTGCTGTCCCGCGCCTGCTGCGTCCCGGGCTGGAAGCCGAGCCCCGCGAGCAGCGTGGCGTCGTCGGGCTCCTGGCCCGGGGTGAAGTACTTCACCACCTCGAGCTGGTAGGCCCAGCCGCCATTGGAGGCGACGACGGAGCCCTCGACATAGTCGAAGCGGCCGTCCTCGATGAGCAGCCGCTGGTCCGCGAGGAAGCGGCGCAGGTCGGTGTACAGCGCGGTGTAGGTGCGCGCATTCGGCGGCACCTCGACGAGCCGCACCCGGGCGCGGACGATGATGCCGAACTGGCCCAGCCCGGAGCGCACGGAGTCGAACAGCTCCCGCTCACGCCAGCGCGAGCACCGGACGAGCTCACCGTCTCCCGTGACGACGTCCAGCTCCAGCACGTTGTCCACCTGGAGCCCCGAGCGGAACGCCTGCCCGCCGATGCCTCCCACCGACAGCGTGCCGCCGATGCTCAGCTCGATGTAGTCGGTGAGCGTCGGAGGGCTCTTGCCAAGGGGGAGCGAGGCCTGCAGCAGCTCGTGCCACCGGACGCCCGCGTCCACCCAGGCGCTGGACGCGTCGATGTCGTGGATGGTGTTGAGCGCGGACATGTCGATGACGATGCCCCCGGGCACCTGGGACTGGCCGAAGGTGCTGTGGCTCTCGCCCAGCCCTCGCGCGGCGGCAATCTTCAGTCCCTGACGGCGCGTGAAGCGGACCATGGCGACGATGTCGGCCACCGAGCCGGGCACGAGCACGGCCCAGGGCGCGCGGTGGATGATGTGGCCGAAGTCGTCCGAGGCCGCGGTGCGCGACGCGGTGTCCAGCAGCAGCGTGCCGTCCAGCTGCGGCAGAGGGATGGAGCCCGTCTCCATCGTCTCGGCCCAGCTGCGGCTCACGGGTTTGAAGGCCACTGCCGCCACTGCGCCCTGGAGCAACGTCCTGCGGGAGAGGGCTCGACTCGTCATGGGTTTCTCGCTCATGTCCAACGTTCCGGGGTGACGCGAGAGATCGTGACACGCCGGGCGCGGTTCCGAAAAGGGGCGCCCCCCTCCATGGTAGGGGTGTCGAAGAACACTCCCACGGAGAAGAACGATGTCCGAGGAAGACCGGCGGAAGTGGAACACCCGTTATCAGGAGCAGGCCGGCAGTCACGCGCCCTCCGCGTTCCTGCGCTCCCTGGAAGAGCGGCTCCCTCGCGCCGGACGTGTGTTGGACGTGGCGGGAGGCACCGGGCAGGAGGCGCTGTGGCTCGCGCGGCGCGGCCTGGACGTCACCCTGCTGGACATCTCGGAGGTGGCCCTTGACAGGGCCGCGGCGGCCGCGCGGGCGGCGGACGTGTCCCTTCGGACCCTGCGGCTGGACGTGGAGGTGGAGCCGCTTCCACCCGGCCCCTTCGACGTCGTGCTCTGCCTGAACTTCCTCTGGCGGCCGCTGTTCGCCGCGTTCCCGAAGGTGCTCGCGCCGGGAGGTCTGCTCGTCTTCGCCCAGCCCACCCGGAGCAACCTCCAGCGACACGCCCACCCGTCGGCCCGCTTCCTGTTGGACGACGGGGAACTGCCCGGGCTCACCCAGGGGCTGGAGCACGTCTCGTACACCGAGGGCTGGACGGAAGAAGGCCGTCACGAGGCCCGCATGGTGGCGAAGGCCTGACCTGCGCCCCCCCAGGGTCACCCGTCCGGCGAAGGCCCCGCGCAGGGCAGGTGGACGGTGAAGGTGGTACCGGCACCGACGGTGCTCTCGACGCGAATGGTGCCGCCCAGCGCGGTGAGGATTTCCCGCACCAGGTGCAGCCCCAGGCCCAGGCCGCCATAGGCCCGCACCGACACGGCCCGCTCGAAGCGCTCGAAGATGTGGGGGAGCTTGTCGGGGGATATTCCGATGCCCCGGTCCCGCACGCACAGCCACGCGGTGCCCCCGTCGGCCCCGGCCGCGACGTGGATGGGCTTGCCCGCGCCGAACTTGAGGGCATTGGAGAGCAGGTTGAGCAGCACCTGCTCCAGCCGGTGGGCGCTCCAGTGCCCGACGATGGGCCCTTCGACGTCGAGGTCCAGGGTGCAGCCCGCCCGGACCAGGGGCTCGCGCAGCTTCTCCGCGACGCGGTGGATGACGGCCGCGAGGTCCACCTCCTCCAGGTCCAAATCCAGCCGGCCGGCATGGATGCGCGAGATGTCGAGCAGCTCCTCGATGAGGGTGGCGAGCTTGAGCGACTGGCTGTCGATGGTGCGCATGGCGCGCAGGGCCGGCTCCGGCATCCCCGAGGGGACATGGCGCAGGAGCGACTGGACCATCAACCGCAGGGACGTCAGGGGCGTGTTGAGCTCGTGGGAGGCCACGCTGAGGAAGTCGTCGCGAAGGCGGACCGCGTCCTGGGAGGCGCGGTAGAGCCGCGCATTGTCGATGCAGACGGCGGCGCGGCGGGCCAGCTCCTGCGCCAGCTCCAGGTCGGCCTCGCCATAGGAGCGCCTGGGGACCTCCGCGATGAAGGTGATGACCCCGAGCGTCCTGCCTCGCGCGATGAGGGGCACATGCATGCCCGTCTTCGGCTCCAGCGCCTGCATCCGCTGCACGTACTCGGGGCCATGGCCGACCTCGGCCAGGAGCGAGGACGTGAGCTCGGCCCGCAGCACCGGGTGGCCCGTCCTCAAGGCGCGGACGATGCCGGGCGGCGAGTTCCAGTCGACGGGGTACTGCTCCTGCATCCTCCGGAGCACCACCTCCTTCTCGGGGTTCGCATGGGCGATGGGGAGCGTGCGGAGGCGGTCCCCCTCCTCGAGCAGGGTGAACATGCACCAGTCGGCCAGGAAGGGCACCACCATGCGCGTGGCCCTGGACAGGGTGAGCTCCACGTCCAGCGACTCGGCCAGGGCAAGGCCGGAGTCGGCCAGGAAGCGCACGGAGGCCTCGGCCCGGCGGCGCTCCTGGACCTCCACCTTGAGCTGCTCGAAGAGGCGGCTGTTCTCCAGGGAGATGGCGAGCTGGGACGAGAGGGCGCGCAGCACGCCGACGCGCTCGGGGGTGAAGGCGCGGGTGGCCAGGTCGTTCTCCAGGTAGAGCACGCCCACCGTCCGGGCCTGACGCTGGATGGGGACGGCCAGGGCGGACTTGATGGCGCGGCGCACGACGCAGGCGTCATGGACGAAGCGGCCCTGGTGGGCGGCGTCCCCGAGGACCAGCGTCTCCCCCGTCGCGAAGGCGTGCTCCACCACGGAGCCCGGGACGCTGGCCGCGGAGGCCAGCGGGAGGTGCTCCAGACTGACGGGCTCGGAGACATCCCCCTGGGCCCGCACCACCAGGTCCCCGGACTCGTTCAGCACCAGCGCGCCCCGCGTCGCCCCGGCGGCCTCCAGGCACACCGACATCAACTTCTCCAGCAGCCGGTCCAGCACCACCTCGCTCACCAGCGTCTCCGACGCCTTCAAGAGGCTGAGCAAGTCCAGCGAGGCGCCCGGCACCGCGCCCGCCACCGCCCCGGAGGCGGGCTCGCTCCAGAGCCGGCCGCCGCCCGGCTTGAGGTCGGGGAACTCCTCCTCCAGCAGACTCACCTTGGCCCAGGCGCCCCAGCGGGCATAGGCCTCCAGGGCGGTGCGCAGGTGGAGCACGGCGAAGCGCTCGCGGCCCAGCGCGCGGAAGAAGCGCCCCGCGGCCTCGTTCGCCATGGCCTCGTCCTGGAGGAAGCCCTCGACATGGGCGCCTTCGATGGCGGCGTCATAGAGCGCCATCGCCTCCAGGGGCCGGCCCTCCAGGCGGGCCACCTCGGCGGCGACGAGCTGGTGCTTGTGGCGGAAGTTCTCCGGGCAGTGCTCCGCCCACCCGCCGAGCTGCTGCTGGTTGGCGGCGATGCGGGCCAGGGCCTCGGCCCGCTCCGCGGGGTTCGCGCCCGCCCGGGCCGCCAGCGCCAGCGAGCCCACGAAGTTGAAGTCCACCACGCGGTAGGAGCCCTGGGTGTAGGCCGCGTACTGCTCCGCCTCCCGAAACACCCGCACCGCCTCGTCGAAGTCGTCCAGCACGTACGCCACCAGGACCTGCAGCGTCGCGAGGGTGAAGCGGTACAGGGGCGCCAGCCGTCCCGAGCCCAGCACGGCCTGCACGTCGAAGTCGTCGTCGTCGAAGCGCGCCGGCTTGTGGGTCTGTCCCTGGAGGGCGCGGACGGCCTGGCGGAAGAAGACCACCGTGTCCCGGAGCGACAGCACGCCGGACTTGCGGCAGAAGGCCAGACAGCCGTCGATGGTGGCCAGCACGCGCCCCAGCTCGGTGCCCAGCGCGAACTCGGTGCTCATGCTGATGGAGAGCGTGAAGCCTCCGAACTGGAGGTCGCCCCCGGCGATGCCCGCCGCGAGGCCCCGGCGCGCCAGCGGCATGCTGGTGCGCAGCGGGGCGCGCCAGTGGTTGAGCTGGAGCAGGGAGATGATGGCCCGGCACTCCTGGCGGGGGTCCCCCAGCCGCCGGGCCAGCTCCGCCGCCATGCTGGCGAAGGCGTGGCCCGTCACGACGTCGCCCCCGCGCGCGGGCAGCATCATGGCGTAGCACCCGTACACCACGGGGGCCCACGGTGAGGTGCCGTGCTTCAGCGTGAGGTTGAGGGCGCGCGTGTTGATGAGGGCGAAGAGGACCGGGTCGAGGAAGAAGGCGGTGTTGTCCAGCTCGGACAGCAGCCGCACACGGGCGAGCTGCTCGGGGGCTTCCATCCTCGGCGCGTCCAGGAGCTCCGCCGCCGTGCGCCCCCGCAGGTTCGCCGGCACCTCGGCCAGCTCGGCCGCGAGCGCGGTCGCGAAGTCCCGCGCCGGCAGCTCCATGCCCAGCAGCTGGAGTCCCTCGCGCCCCCACTGGAAGCCCTCCGCGTACTGGCCCTTCAAGGTGTGGGCGAGGACCTGCAGGCAGTACAGGCCCACCTTCTCCAGGTGGGAGGACGCGTGCTCCAGGGCCGTCCGTACCAGCTCCCCGGCCAGGCTCGGGTCGCTGGAGAAGTAGGCGCACTCCGCCGCTTCCGCATGCAGGCGGAAGACCTGCTCGCGGTGCTGGGGCCAGAGCGCCCGGGGCAGGAGCGAGATGCCTCGCAGGAGATACACCAGCGCGGCGCCGAAGGCCGAGGACGCCTTGGCCTTGAGGCCTGCCCGGTAGTTGAGCTCGGACAGCTCCAGGCCCTCCACTTCGCCGCCCGGCCGCTCCAGGCCCAGGTGCAGGTGGTCCACCGCCGCGAAGAGCCGCTCGTCGAGCACCTCCGGCGTGACACCCCGCAACAGCTGCCGCCCCGCCTCGTGGTGGAGGTGCCGCCGCTCCTCTTCGGAGAGCATCGAGTACGCCGCCTGCCGGACGCGGTCGTGCGCGAAGCGGTAGGTGGCCTCCGGCGCCGAGGGCTCCCCTGCCCCGGTGCCGTCGGCGCGAGGCGTCCGCGTGCCCTCCTTCTCCGGGAGAAGCAGCCCCTCGCGCAGCAGGCTCCACAGCGCGGACGCCACCTCGCCCTCGGTGCCGCCGACCAGCGCGGACAGGAGCCACAGCTCCACGCGGTCTCCCAGGCACGCGGCGACCTTCAAGGACTGCTGGGCCCGCTCCGGGAGCCTGCGGATGGTGGCCAGCATCAGCTCCACCACGTTCTCCATGGCCTCCACCTGCTCGATGCGCGGCAGCTCCCACCGCCACGCGCCGGTGTCGAGGTCGAAGACGAGCAGGCCGGACTGGTGGAGCAGCCGGAGGAAGCGGGTGATGAACAGGGGGTTGCCGGCGGTCTTGCGCAGCACGCGCTCCGCGAGCGGGCCCGCGCGCTCGGGCCCGCAGCGGAAGGTGTCCGCGCACAGCGCGGTGACGGCGGGCAGGTCCAGCGGCGGAAGCTCGAGGGTGCCAAAGGGCATGGCCTCCGCCTCGCGAAGCGCGTCAATCCACCGGGTGAGCGGATGGTCCGGGCCCACCTCCCGGGGGCGGTAGGCGCCCACGAGCAGCACATGGCGCGAGTCCGGGTCCGAGGCCAGGGCCTTCAAGAGCTGGAGCGAGCCCGCGTCCGCCCATTGCAGGTCGTCCAGGAACAACACCAGCACGTGCTCCGCGGCCGCGAGGGCCTGGACGAAGGACTGGAAGACGAGGTGGAGGCGTCCCGACGTTCCCACCGGCTCCAGCTTGAGGAGCGCGGGCTGGGGACCCAGCAGCTCCTCCAGCTCCGGCACGATGTCGCTGATGACGCGGCTGTTGGCGCCCAGTGCATCCAGGAGCCGCTGACGCCAGTCCTGGCGCACGGCGGCAGGCTGCTCGCGCAGGCCGCGGACGAAGCCCCGGAAGGCCTCGACGAAGGCGGCATAGGGCACGTTGCCCTGGAGCTGATTGAACTTCCCACCGAGGACGAGGTCCCGGGGCGCGGCGTTGCGGCGAAGCTGCTCGACGAGCGCGGACTTGCCGATGCCGGCCCCGCCCACCAGCAGCACACCCTCGCTGGCGCCCCGACGCACGCGCTCCAGCGTCTCACGCAGCCGCGCCAGCTCGCGCTCGCGGCCATAGAGCCGGTCCGGAAAAGTCAGCTGACGGGCCAGGTCCACGCGGCCCAGCTCGAACGAGCCCATGCCGCCCGATGCCTGCCGGCGCCGCGCTTCCAGCAGGTCCGCGAGGAGTGCCTCGGCGCTCTGGTAGCGCTCCTCCGGCATCTTCGCCAGCAGCCTCAGGACGA
>JBKGHK010000879.1:0-3737 GCA_046520375.1 Pyxidicoccus sp. 3LFB2 | reverse complement strand
CCCGCGCCGACGCCCGCCGCGCCCACGCCTGCGCCCACACCTACGCCTGCTCCCTCGCCTGCCCCCACGGCGCCCGCCACTCCGCCGGCTCCCAAGCCCGGCGAGTTCATGGTGAAGCCCGAGCAGTTTCCCGACCCCCGGTCCGGGCCGCAGCCCACCCGCGAGGAGCTCATCCGCAGGGACATCCAGGACGACGCCCGCTTCCTCTTCCAGAGCCTCATCACCGGGGATGTCCGCAGCGCGTCCAACGAGCTGTTCTATCCGTTCCAGCTCGAGGACAAGCGCTTCGCCAGCGCGGAGGAGCTGGTGGCCGCCTGGGTGAAGCAGCTCCGGCTCAAGCGCACGGACCTCGTCACCCTCTACGACATCGAAGTGCTGCCGCTGGCGGAGATGGAGAAGAAGTACGGCAAGGCCCCCGCGCGGCTGGGAATGGACCTGCGCAACGAGAAGGACCTGTGGGCCGCCGTGGGCAACCTCTCCGGCCGCCCTGGCATCTTCCTCTTCCGGCCCTACCGCGACGAGTACCGCGCCTTCGCCTACACGGACTGAGAAGGTCACGGGCCCGCAACGGGCGCTCACCGAGGAGCGCCCCGGCCCCGACTCAGCGCAGGGCCTGGACCAGCTCTCCCAGCCGCGTCAGGCCCTTCTGCAGCACCTCGCGCGAGGTGGCGAAGCTCATGCGGATGTAGCCCTCGGCGCCGAACGGGTCTCCGGGCACCGCGGCGACGCGGAACTCGTCCAGGAGGATTTCCGACAGCTGCATGGAGCCCGTCACCGGCTTGCCCTTGAAGTTGCGGCCGTAGAGGCCTCGCACGTCGGCGAACGCGTAGAAGGCCCCTTCCGGCATGCGGCAGCGGATGCCGTCCAGCGCGTTGAGGCCGCCGACGAACAGGTCCCTGCGCGCGTGGTACTCCGCCACCATGGTGGCGATGGTGTCCGGCGGCCCCTGGAGCGCGGCGAGCGCCGCCTTCTGGCCGATGGACGAGGCGTTGGACGTGGACTGGTCCTGCACCAGCTGCATGGCGGCCACCAGCGGGCGGGGCCCGGCCACGTAGCCCATGCGCCAGCCCGTCATCGCGTGGGACTTGCTCAGCGCGTTGGTGACGACGAGCCGGGGGACGAGGTCCGGCGCCACGTCGCTGATGCCCAGCCGCTCGGGGGTGTAGAGGAGCTTCTCGTAGATGTCGTCGGTGATGACGAAGCAGTCGTGGGGGCGCAGCACCTCGGCGATGCCCTCCAGCGCGGCGCGCGAGTAGACGGCGCCGGTGGGGTTGCCTGGGCTGTTGATGATGACGGCGCGCGTGCGCGGGGTGAGCGCGCGGCGGATGGCGTCCGGGTCCGGCGCGAAGCCGTCCTCCTCGCGCGTGGGGACGATGACGGGGGTGGCGCCCGCCAGCCGCACCATGTCCGGGTAGCTCACCCAGTAGGGCGCGAAGATGAGGACCTCGTCGCCCTCGTCCAGCACCGCCTGGCAGAAGTTGTAGAGCGCCTGCTTGCCGCCGGACGTCACCAGCACCTGCTCCGGCGTGTAGCGCAGGTTGTTGTCGCGCTCGAGCTTGCGGCAGATGGCCTCACGCAGCTCGGGGATGCCGTTGGTCGCCGTGTACTTGGTGAAGCCCGCGCGGATGGCGTCCACCGCGGCCTGCTTCACGTAGTCCGGCGTGTCGAAGTCCGGCTCGCCGGCCGCCAGCACCACCACGTCCACACCCTGGGCGGCGAGCGCCTTGGCGCGCGAGTTGAGAGCAAGCGTCGGGGATGGCTTGATGGCCTGCATCCGGCGGGCGAGTTTCATGCCGTGCTGCGTAGCCCGGGAGCGCCCGGGCCGACAAGGGGTGAGACGCCCCCTACGTCCGCCCGCCGAACTTCTGCTTCAGCTTCGCGTTCACGTTGGCGGGGACGAGCCCCGTCACGTCGCCGCCAAAGGTCGCCACCTCCCGGACGAGCTGCGAGGAGATGTAGAAGTAGTCCTCGCCCGTCATCATGAAGACAGTCTCGATGTCGGGCGCCAGCTTGCGGTTCATGTTGGCGAGCTGGAACTCGTACTCGAAGTCGGACACCGCGCGCAGGCCGCGGACGACCACGCCCACGTTGCGCCGCTTCACGTAGTCCACCAGCAGCCCGCGGAAGGCGTCCACCTCCACGCGCGGGTCGTTGTCGCACGCCTCGCGGATGAGCTGGAGGCGCTCGTCCTCGGTGAAGAGGGGTGTCTTCTTCGGGTTCACCGCGATGGCCACGATGAGCCGATCGAACATCTTCAGGCTGCGCTGAATGAGGCTCAGGTGCCCGTTGGTGAGCGGATCGAAGGAACCAGGATAGATGGCGACCGGCATGCAACCGCGAGTCTCGGACGCCCCAGACAGCCGGTCAAGGAATGGTCAGGGGGCCCGGTAGAAGCTGACCAGGGTATCCCCGAAACGGCGCTGGTCTTCCCGGGTGAGCCCGGCATGTGTGTCCGGGGCGGCTTCCCGCTTGTCGTGCTCCACCACCACCATGCCGGAGGGCGCCAGGAGCCCCGCCCCCACCACTCCGTCCAGCACCGTCTCCACCACCCGCGCGGCATAGGGCGGGTCCGCGAAGATGAGCTCGAAGCGCTCGCCCCGGCGCTTCAGGGCCTCCAGCGCCCGGGACACCGGCTGCGCGAGCAGCTCCACCTGGGTGGTGAAGCCCAGGTGGTCCGTGTTCTCCCGGCAGAGCGTCTGGGCTTCGCGGTCCTGGTCCACCAGCACCGCCCGCCCGGCGCCGCGGGACAGGGCCTCCAGCCCCAGGGCGCCCGTGCCGGCGTAGAGGTCCAGCACGGCCTGGCCGTCCAGGAACTGGCCCAGCATGTTGAAGATGGTCTCCCGGACCCGGTCCGCCGTGGGACGGATGTGCATCGACGTCGGCTTGGGGCCGGCCAGCGCACGGCCCTTCACGGTCCCTGCCACGATTCGCATGCCGAGCCTTCTACACCGCCTCGCGGCGGCGCACACCGCTGGTGGCTAGTCGCCCCTGCGGTCCGCCAGGGTGCGCATGGTGCCCGTGCCCGAGCGCGTGGCGCCCAGGCCGGAGACCACCTCGACGGCCTCGGAGAAGGACAGCGCCTCCAGCCTGTCCCGCGAGGCCTGCGTCAGCGGGGGCAGCTGCTCCTCCAGGACGCTGAGCAGCTCGCCGGGGGGCAGCCCCGCGGCCACCGCCTTCTCCTCCACGCTGGCGCGGACCTCCGGCGGCCAGGCGCCCAGCGCGAGGCGCCTCGAAGGCGCCCACGCAGTCCACCTTGCGCACCCCCGCCGCCACGTAGGTGGCAGCGCGCGGGCACGCCGGTGCCCACCTCCCCCACCGTCACCACCGCGTCGTAGTCCGACGCCAGGTCCACCAGCCGCCGCACCAGGTCCACGTCGGGCTCGCCCGCTCCCAGCACCCCCTCTCCCACGCGGACGAAGCGCACCGGCACCTTCCACTGCCGCAGGCCCTCCAGCAGCGTGCGGTACGCGTCCAGCGGGTCTCCTCCCGAGGAGGCCGGGGCCGTCAGCTCCAGCGACAGCTCCCGCTCCGACACCGGGCCCGCCAGCACGTTCAGCGCCTCCACGGCCGCGTAGGAGTCCAGCCGGGACAGGTCCAACGACACCAGCGTGAAGCCCGCGTCCACCACGCGGAAGAGGCCCTCCTGCAGCGGGCCCAGCGCATCCCCGTCCACCCGGGCCACACGCACCGGCCCGGCCTGGAGGAACAGCGGGCGCGCGTGCTCGGCCTCCACCGCC
>JBKGHK010000878.1:0-3739 GCA_046520375.1 Pyxidicoccus sp. 3LFB2 | reverse complement strand
CGCCGCCCGCGTCCCAGGGCGACGGCCTGGCGCGCAGGCGCGCCTTCGCCAACGTGGGGCTGCTCCCCCGGCGTGGAGACCAATGCGATGTTCGGTGGCGCCGTGGACAACAACCTCTCGGTGTCGCTGGGAGTGGCCCGCACGGGGCGGCTGGACGGCGTGGCCCTGGCGCTGGGGGGCAACTGGGCCTCGCATCCGGTGCGTGGCATCCAGCTGGCCATTGGCGGCAACGTGGCGCGCGAGGACGTGACGGGGGCGCAGTTCTCCGTCGGAGGCAACCTGGCCACGGGCGCGGTGGGCGGCATGCAGGCCACGGTGGGGCTCAACATCGCCCGCCAGGGCGGCCTCGCGGGGCAGCTCGCCGTGGGTGGCAACTTCTCCGGTGCCCCGCTTGACGGCGCGCAGCTGTCAGTGGGCTCCAACTGGGTGCACGGCGACTTTGGCGGCTACCAGGGCACGGTGGGCGTCAACATGGTTCAAGGGCGCATGGCGGGCGTGCAGATGTCCGTGGGCATGAACTGGGCGGCCTCGGCGCAGGGCGTGCAGCTGTCGCTCCTCAACGTGGGCGCGACGTCGCGGGCGTACAGCTGGGCCTCATCAACGTCGCGGATAAGGTCAACGGCCTGCAGCTCGGCATCGTCAACGTGGCGAAGGAGTTTGAGTCCGGCGTGCCGCTGGGCATGCTGAGCATCGTGAAGAACGGCCAGTTCCACCTCGAGGCGTACGGCAACGACGTCAACTTCGCCAACACCGCCATCAAGGTGGGCAGCCGCCACTTCTACACGACGGTGGCGGTGGGCATGGGCCGCGTCACGGGCTCCCAGGGACCGAGCCACTGGACGCTGGGCGTGGGCCTGGGTGGGCACATCCCGGTGACGGAGCGGCTCTTCTTCGACGTGGACGCGGTGACGCACTCCGTCTACGCGTGGGACGCCAGCTTCACGACCGTGCAGCTCCATCACCAGGTCCGGCTCATCGGCGGGTTCCAGCTCGCGAAGCGCTTCGCCCTCATCGCCGGGCCGACGATGAACCTGCTGCACTCCGTCGACAACGAGCCCACCACCGCGCTGAGCAGCTTCTCGCGCCAGGGGCCCAAGCACTTCATCTGGTGGCCCGGCGTTCAGGCTGGCATCCGGCTCTGACACCGCCCTGCGGCGACTGACGACGAGGCGACAGAACACGGCGGACCGATGGTTCCCATCAGCGGAACGCAAGGCTCCGGGACGGATGGCTTTTCAGGCCCGTTTCGCGGTGACAGGCTTCCTCCGGGGCGCCCGTGCGCGGCCCCTGTCACCCACGCCTGGGGGAACGATGTCCAAGTTGCTGTTCGCGGCGTTCAACGAGGGCGTCAAGCTCTCCATGTCCGGCAACCACGAGGCCGCGCTCCTCGCGTTCGACAAGGTGCTGGCCGTGGACCCGAAGCATGCGCCGGCGCTCACCGCCCGGGGCTCGTCCCTGGTGGAGCTGGGCCGCGTGCAGGAGGCCCTGGCCTGCTTCGAGCGCGCCATGGAGGTGGACCCCACCGCGGCCGATCCGCACCGTGACGCGGCCCTCTGCCAGCTCGAGCTGGGGGAGCCCGAGGCCGCCTCGCAGCTCCTGCAGCGCGCCGTGCAGCTCAACCCGGAGCCCGGCTACCGCGAGGCCGCCGCCGTCGAGGTCTACACCCTGGGCAACGCGCTGCTCACCCGGGGCTCGCGCCGGCCCGACAAGGCCCGCTACCGGCAGGCCCGCCACATCTTCGAGCTGGCCCTGGAGCTGTCGCCCGCATACGTCGAGGCCGCCAAGGCCCTGGCCGATGTCTGGGAGCACCTGGGGGACACCGCCCAGCGGGACCACTACGCGCACATGGCCACCCGGCTGCGGCCCGCCGCGAGCTGAGCGCGCCCGCGGGAGAGCAGGGGGGCGAGCGCCCCTCGCGCGCGACGGGGCCTCACGAAGGGGCCGTCAGCGCTGACCCGGGCGCGGACGCACCCGGCCCTCATGGGCTGTTACACCCCGTGCGGCATAATCCGCTATTGTTCACGGCACGACAACGCCGCCCGGGAGAACCCAGAATGATCGTCATGCTCGAGCCGGACTCGCCTGAGTCCGTGGTGTCCACCGTCCTCAAGGTCGCCTCGCAGTTCAAGGGAGTGACGCCTCGGGCGCACGTCATGGAGGGCGCCGAGTTCACGGTCACCGAGGTCTACCTGCTCGGCTCCACGGCGCAGGTCCCCACCGAGCCCTTCGAGGCGATACCGGGCGTGCGCCAGGTCGTCCGGGTGTCCCAGAAGTACCGCGTCATCGGCCGGCACAAGGGGCAGCGGGCGTCCTCGGGCTTCGAGTACAACGGCATCACCTTCGACGAGAAGTCGGTGCAGCTGTTCGCGGGCCTGTGCGCCGTGGACAACCGCGAGAATGTCGACACGATGATGGCCGCGCTCGCGAAGGTCGGCATCAAGACGACGCGCATGGGCGCGTACAAGCCGCGCACCAACCCCTACGAGTTCCAGGGCCTGGGCGCCGCGTGCCTCCCGTGGGTGTTCGAGTCCGCGGGCAAGCACGGCATCAAGGTCATCGCGATGGAGGTGACGCACCCGCGCCACATCGACGAGATTCGCGACGCGCTGGAGAAGTCGGGCAACGCCACCGGCGTCATGCTGCAGGTGGGCACGCGCAACGCGCAGAACTTCGAGCTGCTGAAGAGCATCGGCCAGCAGCGCACCTTCCCCGTGCTCTTCAAGCGCGGCATGGGAATCACCCTGGAGGAGTCCCTCAACGCCTGCGAGTACGTGGCGAGCGAGGGCAACCCGAAAATCGTCTTCTGCCTCCGCGGCGTGAAGACGCACCTGGGTGACCCGCACCGCAACATGGTGGACTTCGCCCACGTGCCGGTGGTGCGGCGGCTGACGCGCATGCCCGTGTGCGTGGACCCGTCGCATGCGATTGGCCAGGCCCCGCCGCCGCCGGACGGGCTGCCGGACATCTTCCACGCCATCGGCCAGGGGCTCATCGCTGGCGCGTCCATGGTGCTGGTGGACTTCCACCCGCAGCCGGAGGCTGCCCTGTGCGACGGCCCTCAGGCCCTGCGCATGGCGCAGCTGCCCGCGCTCCAGAACTACGCGCGCCTCGTCCGCGAGGCGTACGTCGCCGGAGTGAAGGCCGGCGACGGCCTGCAGTCCTCCGGGGCCTGAGCTTCCCGGTAGACGACAGCAGCAGACCCGTCGGGCGCTGAGGCCCGACGGGTGGGTGAAGCTCCGGGAGACCGGGCCCGCTCCTCGGAGGCCGTGCGTGGGGCGCACGTCCTCGCGGCGGGGCTCACGCCACGCCGTAGCTGCCGAGCACCGCAGGGTGATGCAGGCGCTCTGGGCGGCGTCCACCGCCTCGCGCACCCGCGGGTCCTCCAGCGCGCCGTCCACGTCCAGGCACCACACGTACTCCCACGCGCGGCGCTGCGGCCGGGACTCCAGCCGCGCCACGTTGAGCCCGCGCGAGGAGAAGGCGCTCAGCACCCGGTACAGCGCGCCGGACGTGTTCTCCACCGTGAAGGCCAGCGCCGTCTTCCGCCGCGTCCACGTGCGCTCGGGCGCGGGGCCCAGGGTGACGAAGCGCGTGTGGTTGTCCGGCGAGTCCTCCACGCCCACGTCCAGCACCGCCAGCCCGTACAGCTCTCCCGCCACACGGCTGGCGATGGCGGCCGTGCGGGGCGGCGCCTCCTCGGCCACGCGGCGCGCGGCGATGGCGGTGTTCGCCTCCGGCA
>JBKGHK010000877.1:0-3741 GCA_046520375.1 Pyxidicoccus sp. 3LFB2 | reverse complement strand
GCCGCGCCGCCATCGCCAACCACGACTGGCCCGAGCGTGTCCGCCGTGGGGACGCCATCCAGCGGGCCCCCGTCCCCGCCGAGACGCTGCGCGGCGAGGGCCTGTCGGAGGGCTTCGTCAACTACATGCGGCAGTGGAAGACCTTCGTCGCCGCCTGAAACGCATGCGGCCCCACTCCCAGGAGGAGCGGGGCCGCGCGCGTCACTTCACCGGGTGGGGAAGGCTACCGCTTCCCGCCCGTCACCTTGCCGCCGCCGGTGATGCCCAGGTACTCCTGGAGCGGCTTCACGGACAGGTCCGTGCGCTTGAGCGCCTCCAGCGCGCCCACCGCCATGCGCGCCGCCTGCACCGTCGTGTAGTACGGCACCGAGTGCATCAGCGACTCGCGGCGGATGGAGAAGCTGTCGGAAATCTCCTGCTTGCCGAAGGTGGTGTTGATGACCAGCACGATTTCCCCGTCGACAATCTTGTCGACGATGTTCGGCCGGCCCTCCTTCACCTTCTGCACCACCTGCGCTTCGATGCCCTTCGTCTCCAGGTACTTGTGCGTGCCAGCGGTGACGATGAGCGTGAAGCCCATGTTCCTCAAGCGCCGCGCCAGGTCCACCACCGCGGGCTTGTCATCGTCCTTCACGGAGATGAACACCTTGCCGCTCTTCGGCAGGCGCACGCCCGCGGCGAGCTGGCTCTTGGCGAAGGCCGACGCGTAGTCGTCCGCCAGCCCCATCACCTCGCCCGTCGACTTCATCTCCGGCCCGAGGATGACGTCCACGCCCGCGAAGCGCGCGAAGGGGAACACGCTCTCCTTCACCGCCACGTGCTTGAACTCGGGCTCCTGCGTCGCGCCCAGCTCCTTCAGCGTCTTGCCCACCATGCAGAGCGCGGCAATCTTCGCCATCGCCACGCCCGTGGCCTTGGAGATGAACGGCACCGTGCGGCTGGCGCGCGGATTCACTTCCAGGATGTAGATGGTCTTCCCCTGGATGGCGAACTGCACGTTCATCAGCCCCACCACGCCCAGCTCGCGCGCCAGGGCGATGGCCTGGTCCTTCATCCGCTCCACCAGGTCCGGCGACAGCGAGTGCGGAGGCAGCGTCGCCGCCGCGTCACCCGAGTGCACGCCCGCCTCCTGGATGTGCTCCAGCACCCCGCCAATCATCACCTGCCCCGTGCGGTCCGCGACCAGGTCCAGGTCCACCTCGATGGCGTCCTTCAGGAAGCGGTCGATGAGCACCGGGTGCTCGGGCGACGCGCTCACCGCCTCGCGCATGTACCGCTCCAGGCTGGCCTGGTCGTACACCGTCTCCATCGCCCGCCCGCCCAGCACGTAGGAGGGACGCACCATCACCGGGTAGCCGATGCGCTCGGCCACCTTGAAGGCCTCGGCGTGGCTGCGCGCCACCCCGTTCTCCGGCTGCGTCAGCCCCAGCTTCTCGATGAGCTTCGAGAAGCGCTCGCGGTCCTCCGCGCGGTCGATGGCGTCCGGCGGCGTGCCCAGAATCGGCAGGCCCGCCTTCTCCAGCGGCACCGAGAGCCGCAGCGGCGTCTGCCCGCCGAACTGGACAATCGCGCCCACCGGCTTCTCGCGCTGCGACACCTCGAGCACGTCCTCAATCGTCAGCGGCTCGAAGTAGAGGCGGTCGGACGTGTCGTAGTCCGTGGACACCGTCTCCGGGTTGCAGTTGACCATCACCGTCTCGTACCCGGCCTCGCGCAGCGCGAAGGCCGCGTGCACGCACGCGTAGTCGAACTCGATGCCCTGGCCGATGCGGATGGGGCCGCTGCCGAGGATGAGCACCTTCTGCCGGTCCGTGGGCGGCGCCTCGTCCTCCTCCTCGTAGGTGGAGTACAGGTAGGGCGTGTACGCCTCGAACTCCGCGGCGCAGGTGTCCACCCGCTTGAAGACGGGGCGAATCTTGCGCGAGTGCCGGTGCGCCCGCACCTCGTCCTCGGGGTAGCCCAGCAGCTTGCCCAGGTACTTGTCCGAGAAGCCGTGGGACTTCGCCTGGCGCAGCACGTCGTCCGGAAGCTGATCCAACCGGCCGTAGTCCTGCAGGGTCTGCGCCTCGTGCACCAGCGCCTGGATGTGGCGCAGGAACCACGGGTCGATGTGGGACAGCGCGTGCACCGCCTCCACCGTCATGCCCTCGCGGAACGCCTGCGCCACGAACCACGGGCGCTCGGGGCGCGGCACGCGCAGCGCCTCGCGCAGCACCTTCTCCCGCTCATCCTTCTCCGAGGGCAGGTCCGGCGACTCCAGGCCCACGCGGCCCAGCTCCATGGAGCGCAGCGCCTTCATGTACGCCTCGGGGAAGGTGCGGCCAATGGCCATCACCTCGCCCACCGAGCGCATGCTGGTGGTCAGCGTGCGGTCCGCGTGCGGGAACTTCTCGAAGTTGAAGCGCGGAATCTTCACCACCACGTAGTCCAGCGTCGGCTCGAAGGAGGCCGGCGTGTCGCGGGTGATGTCGTTGCGCAGCTCGTCCAGCGTGTAGCCCAGCGCCAGCTTCGCGGCGACCTTGGCGATGGGGTAACCGGTGGCCTTCGACGCCAGCGCGCTGGAGCGCGACACGCGCGGGTTCATCTCGATGACGACCATGCGGCCGTCCTTCGGGTGGATGCCGAACTGGATGTTGGAGCCACCCGTGTCGACGCCAATCTCGCGGATGATGGCCAGCGACGCCTGCCGCATCCGCTGGTACTCGCGGTCCGTCAGCGTCTGCGCGGGCGCCACGGTGATGGAGTCACCCGTGTGCACCCCCATGGGGTCCAGGTTCTCAATCGAGCAGACGATGATGACGTTGTCCGCCGAGTCGCGGACCACTTCCAGCTCGTACTCCTTCCAGCCCAGCACGCTCTCCTCCACGAGGATGGTGGAGGTGGGGCTGGCCTTCAGGCCGGAGCGGCAGATGGTCTCGAACTCGTCGCGGTTGTAGGCGATGCCGCCGCCGGTGCCGCCCAGGGTGAAGGAGGGGCGGATGATGGAGGGAAAGCCAATCTCCTCCACCAGCGCCATGGCCTGGTCCAGCGTCGTCGCGTAGCCGCTCTTGGGCAGCGCGACGCCAATCTTCTGCATGGCGGCCTTGAAGAGCTGCCGGTCCTCGGCCTTGTTGATGGCCTCCAGCGAGGCGCCAATCAGGCGCACGCCGTACTTCTCCAGGATGCCCTGCTCGGCCAGCGCCTTGGCGAGGTTGAGCGCCGTCTGGCCGCCCATCGTCGGCAAGAGCGAGTCCGGACGCTCGGCGGCGAGGATGCGCTCCGCGGCATCCACGGTGATGGGTTCGATGTACGTGCGGTGGGCGAACTCGGGATCCGTCATCACCGTGGCGGGGTTGCTGTTGAGCAGCACCACCTCCACGCCTTCATCCCGGAGTGCCTTGATGGCTTGAGTACCGGAGTAGTCGAACTCGACGGCCTGCCCGATGACAATCGGGCCCGAGCCAATCACCAGAACC
Source organism: Pyxidicoccus sp. 3LFB2 (assembly GCA_046520375.1). GTDB lineage: Bacteria > Myxococcota > Myxococcia > Myxococcales > Myxococcaceae > Myxococcus. The sequence goes on along the minus strand of JBKGHK010000877.1, from coordinate 286 downwards.
TTGCGGATATCGGTACGCTTGGGCATCGGGTGGCCCCCATACCAACCTCCGCCGCGACATGCACGGACTGCTTTCGGGGCTGTCCGCTCGCACGGAGCCCGGGCCCCATGCGCGCGCCTCTGCTACGCTCCGCCCCCTTTCGGAGGTTGCATGCGCCGCTGGTCCCTGGCCCTGATTCTCTCCTTCGCGCCGCCCGTCCTCGCCCAGGCCCCCGCGGCTCCCACGACGCCCCCATCTCATCCCCCTCTCCGCGCGCCACGGGCGCTGGCCCGTGACACACGTCCCC
>JBKGHK010000876.1:0-3755 GCA_046520375.1 Pyxidicoccus sp. 3LFB2 | reverse complement strand
GCAAGGGCCGGTGCGGGGCGCGGCGGCGGTGGCGATGACCCCGAAGCCGTGAGCCCGGACGGAGGGCAGCGCCCGCTCGCCCCCGGAGTCGTGGGGAAGACACGGCCGCCCGCTCCCCTGACGGGCGCGCGCCGAAAGCCTGGGACGGAGTGCCGACGGCCGGACACGCCGCTCACGGCACTTGAAGCCCATCCCCACTCCTGTTTAGTGGGAGCCCCAATGAAAGGCGATGTCTCCATTCCCAACGCGGCGCGACGTCGTGCGCTGTGGGCCCGCTTGCGCGTGGGGTTGAGTCGCCTCGTTCACAGCCTCCTGCAGGCGTCCAACCGGCTGCGGCTGCCGGGCCCCTCGGTGCTGCCGGTGGCGGGCGCGGTGGTGGGGCTCTACAGCGGGCTGGCGGCGGGCATCTTCGCCAACCTCATCGGCCTGTTCAGCGGGCTCACCTTCGGCGCCGCCGAGCTGACGCACACGCTGCGGCGCGGCCAGCTGAAGTCCCTCATGGAGGCGTTCTCCACGGCGGGCTGGCATCCGGAGTACGCCATCATCGGCGCGCCGGTGGCGTTGGGCGCGCTGGCGCTGTCCCACGTCATCCAGCCCGGCGGCCCGCGCGACGAGGTGAAGCGCCGGCTCAAGCTGCTGGCGCTGCTCGCGTTGGGCGCGCTGGCGCTCTACTACCCGCTGGTGGCGCTGGCCGCGCTCAACAGCGTGTTCGGCCACTCGCACAGCCTGCCGGAGACGCTGCCGCACCTGCCCTGGTGGCTGATGCTGCTGGCGCCCACGCTGGGCGGCATGGCGGTGGGCCGGCTGCTGCGCGACAGGCCGGAGACGCATGGCCACGGCGTGCCCGAGGTGGTGCGCGCGGTGAAGAGCGGCGCCAACGTGGTGCCGGCGGACCGGGGCGTGCTGAAGCTGGTGGCCTCCGCGATAACGATTGGCAGCGGCGGCTCCGCCGGGCGCGAGGGCCCCATCGTCTATGGCGGCGCGGCGTTCGCCTCCAGCGTGGGCCGGGTGCTGGGCTTCAGCCGCAGGGAGCTGTCCATCCTCCTGGCCTGTGGCGCGGGCGCGGGCATCTCCGCGTCCTTCAACGCCCCCATCGCCGGCGCGGTGTTCGCGATGGAAATCATCCTCCGCGAGTTCGAGCTGCGCGTCTTCTCGCCCATCATCCTGGCCAGCGTGGCCGGCACCCTGGTGAGCCAGGGCGTGCTGGGCGAGGCCCCCATGCTGCGCCGCGTCCCGTATGAGCTGGTCAGCGGCGGCGAGGTGCTGGCGTACGCGGGGCTGGGCATCGCCTGCGGGCTCTTGGCCTTCGCCTTCGTGCGGCTGCTGCACGGGGTGGAGCACTACTTCCACGGACGCGGCGGAGGGCGCCTGTCGCCCTGGCTGGCGAAACGGCCGCTGGCGCTGCGCGCGGGCCTGGGCGGGCTGTGCGCGGGCCTGCTGGCCTTCCTCAGCCCCACGGTGTGGGGCAGCGGGCATGACTACATCAACCTCGCGGCCATGGGCCGGCTGCCCTTCCTCTTCCTCGTCACCGCGTGCGTGCTGAAGCTGGTGGCCACCGCGCTCACCATCGGCTCGGGGGGCTCGGGCGGCACCTTCTTCCCCGCGGCCGTCATCGGCGCCATGGCGGGCGGCGCCTTCGGCACGCTGGTGCACTACGTCTTCCCGGCCAGCACCGGCCCCAGCGGCGCGTACGCCCTGGTGGGCATGGGCGGCGCCGTGGCGGCGCTCAACCGCGGCCCGCTCACGGGCATGATGATGCTCTACGAGCTGAGCGGGAACCACGACATCATCCTCCCGCTGATGGTGACGTGCACCATCGCCTCCGCCCTCTGCCACTACCTCACCGAGCGTAAGGCGCCGAAGGTGCAGAGCGACGTGGACCTGCTGGAGGGCACCCCCGTGCGCGCGGTGATGGCCAACCTGCCCCCCGTGCCCGCCGGCACGCCGCTGCGGGTGCTGACGGACCTGCTGCTCACCTCCGAGGCGGGCACCCTGCCCGTGCTGGACACCGCCGGACACGTCTACGGCACCGTGCAGGTGGAGCACCTGCGCGAGGTGTGGCGCGACGAGTCCGTCTACCCGCTGCTCGTCGCCAGCGACCTGGCCCGCAGGCGGCCCCTGCTGTCGCCCGACGCGGACCTGGCCCACGCGCTGCGCGTCATGGACCAGGAAGACGTGGACGCGCTGCCCGTCACCACCCCGCCGGGCAGCCCCACCTGCGGGTTGCTCACCCGCGGCGCCGTGCGGCGCTTCCTCTTCTCCCAGCACGCCAAGGCCCACTCGAAGGGGGACGCGCCCTTCAGCCCCACGGAAGCGACGCACTGAAGCACCGCGCGTGATGGGTGGGACACGCCCTCACGAAAGGGGGCCGGTTTGTCAGGAAACCGCCGACCCGGGCATCCTTCGCGCCATGCCTGAGCTTCGCCTCTCCGAACTGCGCGCCGAGCTGTCCGCCACCCACCACGACGCTCGCGTCCGCCGGATGATGGAGCTGGGCCGCCGAGCAGCGACGGACCCGGGTGCGAAGGCCGCGCTGGAGGGACTGGCCCAGGGCGATGCGTACGAGCGAAGGCTGGCGCTCGCCGCCGAGTTCACCCGGCGCGACGGCGCCCACGTGCTGCGCGCCACGTCCGATGCGTCCGGCCGCATCCGCGCGCTGGCCTTCCGGCTGGTGCCCCTGGCCTGTGACGACGCCCAGGCGCTGGAGGCCCTGAAGATGGCCTACGCCATGCGCCGCGAGGGGGCCATCCAGCGAGGGCTGGTGCGGCAGGGACGGCAGGGCGTCATCGACGCGTACCTGGACTGGCTCGCCGCCCGCGCGGCCGTGCCCGACTTCGCGGACGCCGTGCCCCTGGGCGCCCGGAGCCATCCGCCGGCACCTGGCCCGCGCGCTGGAGAAGCCCAGCCACCGCTTCTGGAACCGGCTGGCGCGCTTCGCTCCCGACGTCCTCGCCGAGGTGTTCGCCGCGCGCCTGCGGGCCGTGCCCGGTGAGCCCGACCCGGTGACGCGCATGTACCTCAATGGCTACCTGGGCCGCATCGCCGACCGGGCGCCGACGCGGCGCTGGAGCTGTTCGAGCTGCTGCTCGCCCGGCGCATCCAGCCGCCCGACTACGCCTGGCACTGGCTGGTCATGCACCGGCCGGAGGCCGCGCTGACGCTCTTCCAGCGGCATGAGCACGCCACCCTCTACTGGAAGCTGTTCGCCCGCGCGGCCCCCCGGCTGGGCACGGAGTCGCTCGCGTGGCTCGTGCGCCGAGGCCCCTCCTCGTTGGGGGACGCGAAGACGCTGCTGCCCCGGCTCTCCGAGTCCGCGCGCCGCGCCGTCGTGGACGCGTGGTGCCTGGCCGTGGACGTGGAGCCCGCCTGGGGCGCGGAGCTGCTGCGCTCCATCACCGACCCCCAGGTGCTCGAGCGCGTGTACGCGCGCTGGAGCGTCGCCGCGCGCAACAGCGACGGCGTCATCTCGCTGGAGGTGCTGCGGCAGCTCCCCCTGGAGCCGCGGGAGCGCGAGGCGCGGCGGCACCTGAACGAGGTGGTGGCCCTGGGCACCCGGCCCCAGCAGCGCATGCCGTACGCACGCCTGCTGCCCTGGGACGAGGCGCAGGCCGCGCTCCAGTCCTACCTGGGCCACCCCGAGGGCGACACGCGGGGCGAGGCGCTGACGACGCTGCTGGCCATCCCCGGCCTGCGTCCGGACGACACCGCCCTGGTGGACCGCGCCCTGCCCCTGGTGCTGGCGCGCAAGAACGAGC
>JBKGHK010000875.1:0-3765 GCA_046520375.1 Pyxidicoccus sp. 3LFB2 | reverse complement strand
CGCGGGCCATGGCCTCCAGGCTGTCGCCCTCGAAGGGACGCACGCCGTAGAGCGCCTCGTGCAGCGCCACGCAGAAGCTGAACTGGTCCGAGCGCGCGTCCGCCCGCCGCCCTCCCAGCAGCTCCGGGGCCATGTACGCCGGCGTGCCCAGCAACACCCCCGTCCGGGTGAGGGGGGTGGCGAGAGGACTGGCGGTGGGGCTGCCGGTGGACACCGCCGCCACGTCCGGGGCGACTCGCGCCGCGGCGCCCTGCTCCCGGTTGAGGGGCCGCGCCATGCCGAAGTCCGTCACCCGGGGCCGGCCGTCCAGCCCGACGAGCACGTTGGCGGGCTTGAAGTCCCGGTGCACCAGCCCCGCCGCGTGTGCCGCCGCCAGCCCACGTCCGGCCTCGCCGAAGACGCGCAGCACCTCCTGCCAGGGGCGCGGCTGCTTCAGCCATTCCGCCAGCGTGACGCCGTCCACCAGCTCCATGGCCAGGAAGACGCAGTCCCCGTGCGCACCCACGTCGAACACGGCGACCACGTTGGCGTGGGAGAGGCGCGCCAGGGCCTGGGCTTCCAGCACCAGCCGCAGCCGCAGCTCCTCCACCTGACGCCCTTCCGGGCGCAGCACCTTGAGGGCCACCTGCCGGTCCAGCTGCGGGTCATAGGCCGCGTACACCACCCCCATGGCTCCGGCGCCGATGCGCTCCAGCACCACGTAGCGGCCCAGCGTGGCACCACGCTGCAGCGGCACGGGGGCCGCGGGGGCGGACACCTCCACCTGGGAGGCCGTGGGGTCATCCCCCGCCGCCGCCAGCGCCCGCTGACACCCGGTGCAGCCCTCGAGGTGCGCCAGGACGTCGCTCCGCTGGTCCTCTGGCAGCAACCCCGCCAGCAGGTCACTCAGCGTCGTCTCGGGCGGACACGTCGTCATGCGGTAACAACCGTAGCAGCGTTCCTGGATTCCCAGTCTGACGCTTGCCAGGACGCGGTTGTATGAGCTTCACGGAAATTTCTGGGGCGGACGGGTTTCCAGGCCGCTTCGGTGGAAGCCCACGCGGCATCTCTCCGCATCTCTCCGCATCTCTCCGAGGATTCCGCAGGGCATCCGACACCTCGGCCCCCTCCGCCGCGCCGAAGCCCTCCGAAAGGCCGAGGACTTCAGCGCCGGACTCCGACACGCGGGTGTGGATGGAGAAGCTGTTCGGGTGGCGGCGGGGTCATCCCCACCGCCAGCAACCGCTGACACCGCCCGCGCCCGTCAGTGCGAGTGCAGGTCTTCCTGCAGGGAGAGCCCGCCCGGCCGGAGCGACTTGCCCTCGCGCCAGAGCAGCTCCTCGACGCGGAGGAGGAGGTCATTGAGCCCCTCCCCCGTCTCCGCGCTGATGGGGACGCCGTCCCGGGACTGCGCGGTGTGGTGGGCCACGTCTCCCGTCACGCCGCCCTCCAGGAGGTCGCTCTTGTTGAAGACGAGCAGGCGTGGCACCTCGTGCAGGTCCAGGCTCTTGAGGATGCGCTCGACGGCCTCGATTTGCAGGGGGTGCTCCGGGTCCGCGGCGTCCACCACGTGCAGGAGGAGGTCCGCGTCGGACAGCTCCTCCAGCGTGGCGCGGAAGGCGCTCACCAGCGTGGGCGGGAGCGCGCGGATGAAGCCCACCGTGTCGGTGATGACCACCTCGCGGTCCCTGGGGAAGCGCAGCCTGCGGCTGCTCGGGTCCAGCGTGGCGAACAGCTTGTTCTCCGCCACCACGTCCGAGTTCGTCAGGTGGTTGAGGAGCGTGGACTTGCCCGCGTTCGTGTACCCGACGATGGAGATGATGGGCACGTCATGCCGCTGGCGCTGCTGGCGGCGCACCTGCCGGCGGGCGCTCAGCGCGTCGATGCGCTTCTCCAGCAGGGAGATGCGCTCGCGCACGCGGCGGCGGTCCACCTCGAGCTTCGTCTCACCGGGGCCGCGACCGCCGACGCCGCCGCCCATCAGCCGCGACAGCCCCTCGTCCCGCTGGGCGAGGCGTGGCATCCGGTAGCGCAGCTGCGCGAGCTCCACCTGGAGGCGGCCCTCGGCGCTGTGCGCGTGCTGGGCGAAGATGTCGAGGATGAGCTGGGTGCGGTCCAGCACCTTGAGCTGGGTATGGTCGGCGATGTGCCGGTGCTGGGCGGGCGTCAGGTCATGGTCGAAGATGAGCGTGTCGGCGAACAGCTGCGTCGCCCGCAGGTTCACCTCCTCCAGCTTGCCCCGGCCAATCACGAAGCGCGGGTCCACGCGCGGCCGTGACTGGATGAGCGTGTCCAGCACCTGCACGCCCGCGGTGCGCGCCAGCTCCTTCAGCTCGGACATGGAGGCGTCCGCGCGCGCACGGTCCCCCAAAGCCACCCCGATGAGGACGGCGCGTCCCTCCTTCGAGGCCTCGCGGCCGGCGGTGGCGCGGGCGAAGGCGGCCTCCAGCTCCTCGGCGCGGGCAACGGGGTCCAGGTGGAGCTGCTCCACGCTCCCCGCCACCTCCGTCTTCCACAGCTTGCCGCGCTGTCCCCGCGCCTCGGGGTCCAGGTGGCCGAAGTACACCCGGCCCGGTGCGCCGTCCGGCTCGACGACGATGGCGCAGACGAGGTCCAGCCGGAGCAGGACGAGGTCGGTGAGGTCGTCCGGCGTGAGCGGGTCATCCTTCAGGTGGGTGTGGACGAGCCGCAGGCCGCGCAGGCGGATGTCGCCCGCGCGGACACGCCCCACCTCGGGCAGCTCCAGCTTGTAGGCATTGCCGACGATGACGTGCTCCACCTCGCCGCGCCGGTTGAGGAGCACTCCAATCTGCCGGCCCGTCTCGCGGGAGATTTGCGACAGATGCCAGGCAAGCTCGGGACTCGTCACCTCTTCGGGCCTCACCCGCATCCGCCAGGTGGCCTCCAGGTGCTTGAGTTGGCTCTGCTTGAGTCCCAGGACGTTTCCGCTGATGGAAGGAATGGGCGCTCTCCTTGAAGCGTGGAGCCGGGTGCTCCGTCCAGCGCTCACGCTAAGCACTGGGCGCGGCCCATTGACGTGTACCCGGGGCTCAGCAGCGGCGGCGCTCGCGCCTGGATGGGGAGCGTCCCGCCACGCCTGTCAGCCCCAGGTCGACGTTGTGTACCGGCCGGGCTTGCCGCAGGCTCGCCTGCATGACTGCCCTGGAGCCCGCCGAGGCGCCTCTCCACACCGGACGCGCCGGCTCCGCCCGGCTCGCCTTCGAGCGCTCGGGGGGCAGGACCGTGGTGCGCACCGCGCTGGCCCACAGCCCGCTGCGCCTGCTCACTCCGCGCAATCACGGCCACGCGGCGTGGGCCTATACCAGCTCGTTCGGTGGCGGGCTGGTGGATGGGGACCACCTGTCCCTGGAGGTGGACGTGGCGCCGGGCGCCTCCGCGCTGCTGTCCACCCAGGGCGCCAACCGCGTCTACCGCTCGCCCCGGGGCTGCCGCAGTGACTTCACCGCCCGGGTGGAGCAAGGCGCGCTGCTCGCCGTGGTGCCGGACCCCACGGTGTGTTTCGCGGGTGCCCGGTATGCGCAGAGCTTCGATTTGCGGCTGGCCTCCGGGGCCTCGCTCGTCTTCCTGGACCTGGTGACGTCCGGCCGTGACGCCAGCGGCGAGCGCTGGGCCTTCGCGCACTACACGTCCACCCTGCGCGTCTCGGTGGATGGCAGGCCCCGGGTGGACGAGCGCTGGCTGCTGGACCCGGCGCACGGGCCGCTGCCGGAGCGCCTGGGCCGCTTCAACGCGCTGGCCTCCGTGCTGCTCGTGGGCCCGGCGCTG
>JBKGHK010000874.1:0-3766 GCA_046520375.1 Pyxidicoccus sp. 3LFB2 | reverse complement strand
TCCACGAGGATGTCCGGCGCCTTCGCGCCCGGCACGTCCAGCGTGTACAGGTCCAGCCGCCCCGAGGGCGCCTTCGCGTCCGGGCAGCCCTTGCAGAACTGGATGCGGAGCTTCGCGCCCGGCGCGCCCACGGCGCGGATGCCGGTGAGGCCCCAGAGGCCGCCAGGGGCCGCCTCCAGCGCGTCCTCCACCGTCCACTCGCCCTCCAGCTCGCGGGCCACGCGCGCCGACTCCAGGCGGGGGGACGGCTTGCCGGCGGCGATGAAGCCCCGGCCCGCATCGCCGAAGCGCTTCGCCAGCACCTCGCGCACCGCGTCCGTGAAGTAGTGCGAGGCCGTGTGTGACGCGCCGAGTTGGGTGATGCCCACGCGCGTGGCCTCGCCGGCCTCGCGGCGGCCCAGCCGCTCGAAGGTCTTCACCAGCGCCGCGTCCGCGCCCTGCAGGCCCGGCGGGTCCGTCACGTTCATCAGCGGCGCATGCGACTTCGCGAAGGCCCGCTGCATGGACAGGTCGAAGAGGTGGCCCAGCAGGTCCGAGCCCTTCACGCGCGGGTGGACGAGGTCCTCCAGCATCAGCCCCTCTTCCAGCCAGCGGATGGCGGAGCCCTCGCCGCCCATGGCGGTGAAGGCGTCCCAGAAGGCGCAGCCACCCGCGCGGGCCTCCTCGCGGAAGATGTCGCCCACTTCCTTGGAGCCGCGGCGCGGAATCACCTCGCCGCTCATGGTGCGCACGCCCGCGTCGATGGGCGCCATCACGAGGCACGCGGAGTCCGGCACGTTGGTGCGCACCCGGGCCACCAGGTCCTTTATCTGCTGGCGCACCTCGTCCAGGGTGGTGCGGTCTCGCGAGTAGAAGAAGGCCTCGTTGCCGCCCACCATCATCACCACGAGCGACGGCTTGCGCTGGCGCAGCTGCGCGCGGAACGCGGCGGGCTGGGCGCGCAGGTACACCTCCGCCATGCCGCCCAGCAGGCCCACCGTGTCGTAGACGACGCCGGGCGTGCCCGTCTCCAGCGTCACGCCGTGCAGCTCCACCTTGCCGGACGTGGTGAGCGACAGCGTCTTCGCGCCCTCGGGCAGCGACACGCGGGCGAAGGCGGCCTCGGACTTGTTCTTGGAGAAGCCGCGCGTCTGGACGCGCTGAATCGCCTTGCCGTCCACGGACAGCTGCACGGAGCCGCTGGAGGGCTGGGCGAGGAAGAACAGCTCCGCCACGCGCGAGCCCTCCACGTCATAGCGGGACGTCTGCGCGCCGCCGCCGGAGGTGAAGGCCACGCCCGTCCAGCCCACCCTGTCACGGGGCCACTTGGTGTCCACCAGGCGCTCAATCACCCAGCCGTCCGAGCCTCGCCCGGAGCGCGTCCACCGGCCGGCGCTGGCCGGGCGGGTGATGAAGAGGAAGCCCTTGCCGCCCGTGCCGAAGCGCTCCTGGAGCCTGTCGCGCACCAGGTCGGTGATGTGGTCCGACGCGACGAGCGAGTCACCCAGGTGCACCACGCGCACCGGGGTGCGGCGGGCGTCGGCGCGCAGCTCGGCCAGCGCGCGGGTGAAGGGGGCGAGCCCGTCTTCCAGGCAGCTGCCGTCCGTGGCCGTCTTCCGGCAGTTGAGCTCGATGTCCACGTGCTGGGCACCCATGCGCTCGCGCAGGGCCTCCAGCTCCAGGGCGCGGGCCAGGGTGGGCGCGCTCAGCTCCTCCAGGCCGATGCCGGGCGTGGTGGGCACCAGGGGGAGGGTGGGGACGGCATCCGCGAGGCCGGCTCCGGCGTCGGGCTCCTCTTCCTCCTCCGGGAGGAGGGGAGACGTGACGGGGGCCTCCGCCACCATCGTGTCCGATGGCGGGCGCGCGGGGCGCTTGCCTGTCAGCGAGGCGGGCAGCACCAGGGCCATCAGCTTGGAGCCGAGGGGGCCGCTGCGCTGCAGGCTCGGGACCGGGCGGAACGCTTCGGGCACCGGTGCCAGCGACAGCCCCAACGCCAGTACGACGGTGAGGAGGAGCGTCAGCCCGGTGGATCTGGCCTTGAGGAAGTCCAACAGCGCGGCATGAAAGAGGCTTTTTGGAGGCGGGTCAAAACTCCTACCCACCTTCGGCGGCTCCCAGGGCGGGGAGCAGGCGGGCTGCCGTGTGGAGTTCTGGCGCGGGAAGGGGGCCCCGGAGCGCGTGGCCCTTTCCAGGCGGGGGCGAAACGGTATGGTGCGCCGCCATACCAGGAGTTCATACCCGTATGGCCCTCTACCCCGTCATCATGGCCGGTGGCTCCGGCACCCGCTTCTGGCCCCTGTCCCGTCAGGCGCGCCCCAAGCAGTTCCTGCCGCTGGCCTCGAAGCAGCCCCTCATCACCGACACGTCCGCGCGCCTCAAGGGGCTCGCGTCGGTGAAGGACACCTTCATCGTCTGTGGCCCGCTGCATGCGAAGGCCGCCGCGAAGCTGGTGAAGGGCCTGCCCAAGGCGAACCTCCTGGTGGAGCCGGTGGCTCGCAACACCGCTCCGGCCGTCGCCCTGGCCGCCGTGCAGGTGGCCGCGCGCAACCCGAAGGGCGTCATGGTGGTGCTGCCCTCCGACCACCACGTGGCGGATGTGCCCGGCTTCAAGCGCACCCTGGCCGAGGCCGCGAAGCTCGCCGAGGCCGGCCACATCGTCACCCTGGGCATCAAGCCCGCGCACCCGGAGACGGGCTACGGCTACATCCAGGTGGGTGAGCCGCTGGACGGCGGTGGCCGCAAGGTGCAGGCCTTCAAGGAGAAGCCGGATTTGGAGACGGCGAAGGGCTACCTCGCCTCCGGGGACTACCTGTGGAACGGCGGCATCTTCCTCTTCCGCGCGGACGTCATCCTCGAGGCCTTCGCGAAGCACATGCCGGAGATGCAGAAGGGGCTGGACGCGCTCCGCAAGGCCGCCGGCAAGCGCACGTTCGGGGCCGTGCTGAAGAAGGTGTTCCCCAAGCTGCCCTCCATCTCCATCGACTACGGCGTCATGGAGAAGGCCTCCAACATCGCGGTGCTGCCCGGTGACTTCGGCTGGTCCGACGTGGGCTCCTTCGCCGCCATTCCGGAAGTGCGCCCCGCCGATGCCCAGGGCAACGTGGTGTCCGGTGACGCCGCGGTGGTGGTGGACTGCAAGAACTGCGTGGTGCTCGCCGACAAGCGCCCGCTGGCCGTGGTGGGCCTCACCGACGTGGTGGTGGTCGACTCGGGTGACGCCGTCCTCGTGGTGCCCAAGGACAAGAGCCAGGACGTGCGCAAGGTCGTCGAGGCGCTCAAGGCTCGCAAGATGACGAAGTACGTGTAGCTCACGTGGGGAGCTCCGCCCCGTCGGGCAACGGCTGCTCGACGGGGACGGCGAAGTGCCTCACGGCATCGCCGCGGTGTGGACCACCTCCACCTCCGAGAGCTGGTTCGCTTCGAGCAGCTTCCGGACGGCCCGCGCCGCCCGTTCCTCCGCGACGTGCCAGCGCACGCGAGCCCCCACGCCACGGGCCGCCGTGTGCTGACGGCGCGCCTGCTCCAGCAGCTCCTTCACGCCCCACCGCGCGAACCACGGCTTCGGGCTGAGGTCCTCGTTGAAGCGGCTGGCGAGTCCGGGGCCCCTCGTGTCCAGCAGTACGCCCGCCTCGAAGCCGTCGAACCGCACGCCCTTCCTGCCCACCTCGCCCAGCCAGTACGCCTCGCTCGCCGGGCGGGCGGAGCGCTGCTCCTGGTATCGCGCCGCCCTCGGGGACAGCAGCTCGCGAGACGGGCCCCATCGGCCGGGGCCTCCCACGGGCTCGGG
>JBKGHK010000873.1:0-3768 GCA_046520375.1 Pyxidicoccus sp. 3LFB2 | reverse complement strand
GACGCGAGCGGGGCCGCGCAGCCCGGCGTGCGCGTGGCGGGGCGTGACGCGGCGGGGGCGGTGCGGTGAGGGACTTCAAGGCGACGCGGCCTCCCGAGGCCAACGCGAAGTGGCTGAAGTTGCGGGTGCGGCTGCTGTTCGGCCTCTTCCTCACGCTGCTGGGCGTCGCCTTCAGTCGCGCGGTGTACCTGCAGGTCTTCGAGCAGGAGAAGCTGCGCGGCCTGGCGCAGGACCAGTACGTCCGCCAGATTGAGATTCCCGCCCGCCGGGGCGACATCTTCGACCGGCGCGGCACGCCGCTCGCCCAGAGCGTGGAGGTGGACTCCATCTGGGTGGACCCCTCCATGCTCCCCGACGTGCGCGACGCCGCGCGCGCCGTGGCGAAGGCGCTGAAGGTGGACGCGGACGAGATGGCCGCCCGGCTGACGCGGGCCAAGCGCTTCGCGTGGGTGAAGCGCCAGGCGAAGCCGCAGGAGGTGGCCGCGGTGAAGGCCCTGGGCCTGCCGGGCTTCGGCTTCACCAAGGAGCCCAAGCGCTTCTACCCGCAGCGCGAGCTGGGCGCGCACGTGGTGGGCATGGTGGGCATGGACGGGCGCGGCCTGGAGGGCCTGGAGCTGGCCTTCGAGCAGGAGCTGTCCGGGCAGAACTCGCGCATGTCCGGCTTCCGCGATGCCAAGGGCCGCAAGCTGCTGGTGCAGGGCGCGCTGGACCCCCTGGAGCGCCAGGGCGCCGCCGTCACGCTGACCATCGACCGCCACCTCCAGTACGTGACGGAGAAGGCGCTGAGCAAGGCGGTGGAGGACGCGAAGGCCGTGGCTGGCATGGCGGTGGTGCTGGACCCGAGGACGGGAGAGCTGTTGGCCGTGGCCAACCACCCGCGCTTCAACCCCAACACCCCCGAGTCCAGCACGCGCAACACCATGCGCAACCGCGCCGCCCTGGACGCCCTGGAGCCCGGCTCCACCATGAAGCCCTTCGTGGTGGCCGCCGCGCTGGAGCAGAAGGCGATTACCCCCGACAGCGTCTTCTTCTGTGAGAACGGCGCCTGGCCGGTGGGCCGCCACACCATCAACGACACCCATTCCTACGGCTGGCTGGCCCCCCGGGGCATCCTCCAGGTGTCCTCCAACATCTGCATGGCGAAGATTGCCCAGGTGCTGGGGCGCGAAAAGATGGTAGCGGGTTACCACGCCTTCGGCTTCGCCGAGCGCTCCGGGCTGGCACTGCCGGGCGAGGGGCGTGGCGTCATCCCCTTCCCGAAGGCGGAGGTGGCGCTGGCCACCCAGTCCTTCGGCCAGGGGTTGACGGCCACCGTGGTGCAGATTGCCTCCGCCTATGGTGCGCTGGCCAACGATGGCGTGCTCATGCGGCCCTACCTCGTGTCGAAGGTGGTGGACCCGGATGGGGTAGTCCTGCTGGAAAACCGCCCCACGGAGATTCGCCGGGTGGTTTCGGCCAAGGTGGCCCGGCAGGTGGTGGGCATGCTCGAAAGTGTGGTGACCAAGGAAGGAACCGCGCCCAAGGCCGCCATGGAGGAGTACCGGGTGGCGGGCAAGACGGGGACCGCCCAGAAGGCGGACCCCGTGGCGCGGGGGTATTCGGACAAGCGAATCGCCTCCTTCGCTGGCATGGTGCCGGCCGAGTCACCGCGTGCAGTGATTCTTGTCGTAGTGGACGAACCGAAGACCGACGTATACGGGGGGCTCGTGGCTGCCCCTGCTTTCAAGGAGATTGCGACCGCCGCCATGGCCCACCTGGCCGTGCCCCCGTCCCGGACGGTGGCACCCGAGGTGGCCGTGGCCGCCGTGTCCCCTGCGCCTGGCGCAGCGAAGCCGGTGGCCTCCAAGGCCGCCGCGCCCGCGCGTCCGGCACTGGCGGAGGCGGTGACGGAGACCCCGGAGCCCGGCACGGTACGTGTGCCGGACGTCCAGGGTCAGGTAGGCCGTGAAGCCGTGGTGAAGCTGCTCGCCGCGGCGCTGGAGCCCCAGGTAATGGGCAGTGGACGTGTGGTTTCTCAAACCCCCGCCGCCGGTTCGCTGGTGGAGAAGGGGGCCCGGGTGACGCTGGAGCTCGCGACGCGGCAATGAGGCCGCGCTCGCTCCAGGCCCCGTGTTTGCAACACGTGTGAAGGGGAAGAGATGAAGCTGACGGATGTCCTCGCAGGATGTGGTGCCGAGCAGACCTCGGGCGGCCGTTCCGCGGTTGACGTCACCGGTGTGACGCAGGACTCGCGGCGCGTGAAGGCTGGGGACCTCTTCGTTGCCATTCCTGGCACGAAGGAGGATGGAGCCCAGTTCATCGGCGAGGCCGTGTCCCGTGGCGCGGTGGCGGTGGTCTCCGAGAAGCCGGTGCCTTCCTCGCAGGTGCCCTTCTTCAAGGTGGGCAACGCGCGCAAGGCCCTGGCCCTCATCGCCGCCAACTTCTACGGCCGTCCCGCCGACCAGCTCACGCTGCTCGGTATCACCGGGACGAACGGGAAGACGACGACGAGCTTCCTGCTGGAAGCGATGAGCACGGCGGCCTATGCGTCCACCGGTGTCATCGGCACGCTGGGCTACAAGTTCTCCGGCAAGACGGTGGAGACCGCCAACACCACCCCGGACCCGCTGGAGCTGCACCGCATCTTCCGGGAGATGGTCGACGCGGGCGTGGAGACGGTCATCATGGAGGTGTCCAGCCATGCGCTCGCACAGGAGCGCGTGCACGGGCTCACCTTCAAGGCGGCCGGCTTCGCCAACCTGAGCCGGGACCACCTCGACTACCACAAGGACATGGAGGACTACTTCCAGTCGAAGCGGAAGCTGTTCGCCGAGAACCTGTCCGCTACCGGCGTGGCCGTGGTGAATGGCGACGACACGTACGCCAGCCGCATCTACAACGAGCTGCGCGGCCAGAAGCGCATGGCCTGGAAGTTCAGCCGCCTGGGCAATGGCGAGGTCTCCGCCGCCGATGTCACCTTCACGCTCCAGGGCATCAAGGGCACGCTGAAGACGCCCGCGGGCGACATCCCCATCAAGAGCAAGCTGCTGGGCCCCACAACCTGGAGAACATCCTCCTGGCGGCGGGCATCGGCCTGGGCGCGGGCTTCGCCCGGCGCGACGTGCAGGAGGGCATCGAGCGCATGACGCCGGTAGCCGGCCGCATGGAGCGCGTGGAGAACTACGGCCCCGGCGGGGCGCCGGCGGTGCTGGTGGACTACGCGCACACCGACGACGCGCTCAAGCGCGCGCTGGAGGCCTCACGCGCGCTGGCCAAGGGCCGCGTCATCACTGTCTTCGGCTGCGGTGGGGAGCGGGACAAGGGCAAGCGTCCGCTGATGGGCGCGGTGGCGGCGGAGGCCGCGGACCTGGCCATCGTCACCAGCGACAACCCCCGCAGCGAGAACCCGGACGACATCATCTCCGAGGTGACGCCGGGCCTGGAGAAGGGCGGCCTGCGCCGCATCTCCGCGGGCAAGGCGAAGTCCGGTGAGAAGGGCTACCTCGTGGACGCGGACCGCCGCGCCGCGATTGAGCTGGCCATCAGCATGGCGACCGCGGACGACGTCGTCCTCATCGCCGGCAAGGGCCACGAGACGTACCAGCAGGTGGGCACGGAGAAGCACAACTTCGACGACCGCCAGGTGGCGGCGAAGGCGCTGGCCAACCGTACCCCGGGCTGAAAGCCCCACACCCCGCGCGGACCGGCCCGGCCGCGCGGGGCACCTCCCACACCCTATGCCCGCTCGATTCAACGATGATGAGGTGGTGCAGGCGACCGGGGCGACCC
>JBKGHK010000872.1:0-3772 GCA_046520375.1 Pyxidicoccus sp. 3LFB2 | reverse complement strand
TCCAGGTGAAGCTGCGCGGCTTCCGCATCGAGCTGGGAGAAGTCGAAGCCGCCCTCACGCAGCACCCCTCCGTGCGCGAGGCCGTGGCCCTGGTGCGCGAGGACGCTCCCGGCGACAGGCGCCTGGTGGCCTACGTCGTGGCGGAGGAGGGTGACACCCTGGACGTGGCCGCGCTGCGCCACGCCCTCAAGCAGCGGCTGCCCGAGCACATGGTGCCCGCGGTCATCGCCGAGCTGCCCGTGCTGCCGCTGAGCTCCCACGGCAAGGTGGACCGCGCGGCCCTGCCCGCGCCGGAAGGCGCCCGCGCTCCTGGAGCGCCCGAGTATGTGGCGCCTCGCACCGCCACCGAGCAGCAGCTCGCCACCCTGTGGGCGGAGCTGCTGCACGTGGAGCGGGTGGGCCTGCACGACGACTTCTTCGAGCTGGGCGGCCACTCGTTGCTGGCCACGCAGCTGGTGTCCCGCCTGCGCGCCGTCATGGGCGTGGAGCTCCCCCTGCGCGTCCTCTTCGAGGCACCGACGCTGGAGGCGCTCGCCCGGCACGTGGAGCACGTCACCCGGAGCATCACGCAGTCCGCGCCGCGCCCCGTGCCCCGAAATGGCCCGCTGCCGCTGTCCTTCGCCCAGCAGCGCCTGTGGTTCCTCGACCGGCTCCAGCCCGGGGCCACCACCTACAACGTGCCCACCTTCCTGCGGGTGGAAGGCCGGCTCGACGTGGGCGCCCTGGAGCAGGCCTTCACGGAGCTGGTGCACCGGCACGAGAGCCTGCGCACCCGCTTCCCGGACGAGGGCGGCATCCCCGTCCAGGTCCTCGACCCGCCGGGCCCGGTCCACGTCCGGGTGACGGACCTGCGCGAGCGGGAGGACGGCGAGGCGGAGGCGCGGCGGCTGACCCGCGAGGAGGCGCTGCGTCCCTTCGACCTCGCTCGGGGGCCCCTGCTGCGCGTCTCGCTGCTGCGGCTGTCCGAAGCGCGGCACCTGCTGCTGCTGACGCTGCACCACATCATCTGCGACGGCTGGTCCTCGGGGGTGCTGGTGCGGGAGCTGGAGGCCCTCTATGTGGGCGCCGTCGCGGGCAGTCCCGTGGCCCTGCCGGAGCTGCCCCTCCAGTACGCGGACTACTGCGTCTGGCAGCGGGAGTGGCTGCGTGACGAGGTATTGGAGGCGCAGCTCACATATTGGAAGGGCCAGCTGACCGGGGCGCCCCACGCGCTGGAGCTGCCCACGGACTTCCCGCGTCCCGCCGTGACGTCCTCGCGGGGCGCGAGCTTCGGGTTCCAGCTTTCACCAGAGCTCTCCCGCGAGCTCCAGGCCCTGTGCCGCGCGGAGGGCGTCACCCTCTTCATGGGGCTGCTGGGCGCCTTCCAGGTGGTGCTGTCCCGTCACTCCGGGCAGGACGACGTCGTCGTCGGCACCCCCATCGCCGGCCGGCGCTTCGCGGAGCTGGAGGGGCTGGTGGGGCTCTTCATCAACACGCTCGCCCTGAGGACGCGCCTGGACGGAGACCCGTCCTTCCGCGCGCTGCTCGGCCGCGTGCGCGAGACGATGCTGGGCGCGCAGGCCCACCAGGACCTCCCGTTCGAGAAGCTGGTGGAGGAGCTGCGGCCCCAGCGCGACCTGGGCCGCTCGCCGCTGTTCCAGGTGATGCTCATCCTCCAGAACACGCCGGACGCGGGGCCGCGCCAGGACACCGCGCTGTCCCTCCACCCCGTGGCCGTGGAGGGCGACAGCGCCAAGTTCGAGCTCACCCTGAGCTTCGCCGAGGGCCCGGACGGCGTGCACGGCCACGTGGGCTACCGCACGGACCTGTTCCGCGAGGAGACCGTGCGCCGCTGGGTGACGCACCTGCAAGTGCTCCTGGAGGCCGTCACCTCCAACCCGGCACTGCGCCTGTCCGAGCTGCGCCTGCTCACCGCGGACGAGCAGCGGAGCCTCCTGGTGGACTTCCAGGGTCGGGCGGAGGCGTACCCGCACGACGTGTGCCTGCACTCGCTCATCGAGGCGCAGGTGGAGCGCACGCCCGGCGCGGAAGCGGTGCGCTTCGAGGGCGCCGCGCTCACCTACGCGCAGCTCGACGCGCGGGCGAATCAGCTCGCCCATCACCTCCGCTCGCTGGGCGTGGGGCCGGAGTCGCGCGTGGGCGTGTGCCTGGAGCGCTCGCTGGACCTGGTGGTGGCGCTGCTGGGGGTGCTGAAGGCCGGCGGCGCATACGTGCCGTTGGACCCGGCGTACCCGAAGGAGCGGCTGGCCTGGATGATGGAGGACTCGGACGCCTCGGTGCTCCTCACCTGGCAGTCCTTGCGGGACGTGGTGCCACCTCACTCCGCCCGGGTGCTGTGCCTGGACGGGGACACGGTGTCGCGGGAGCCGGACACGCGTCCGCCGCTGCTCGCCGGCGCCAACTCGCTGGCCTACGTCATCTTCACGTCCGGCAGCACCGGGCGGCCCAAGGGCGCGATGAATGCGCACGCCGGCATCGTCAACCGCCTGCTGTGGATGCAGGGGGAGTACGGGCTGACGGCGGCGGACACCGTGCTGCAGAAGACGCCGTTCAGCTTCGACGTCTCCGTGTGGGAGTTCTTCTGGCCGCTGATGACGGGCGCGAGGCTGGTGCTGGCGCGGCCCGGCGGGCACCAGGACCCGGCGTACCTCGTGCGGTTGATGGAGCAGGAGCGCGTCACCACGGCGCACTTCGTGCCGTCCATGCTCCAGGCCTTCGTGGAGGAGCCCGGGCTGGAGCGGCTGGCGCACCTGCGTCAGGTGGTGTGCAGCGGCGAGGCGCTGCCGGCGCCCGTCGTCCGCCGCGCGCAGGCCCGGCTGCCGGCGGCACAGGTGCACAACCTCTATGGCCCCACCGAGGCGGCCGTGGACGTCACGTACCATGCGTGCCCGCGTGACGATGCGCGGCCCGTCGTGCCCATCGGACGGCCGGTGGCCAACACCCGCATCTACATCGTGGACCGCCACGGCCAGCTCGCGCCGGTGGGCGTGCCGGGGGAGTTGCTCATCGGCGGCATCCAGGTGGGCCGGGGCTACTGGCGCCGGCCGGAGCTGACGGCGGAGCGCTTCGTGCCGGACCCCTTCAGCGGTACGGCGGGCGCACGCCTGTACCGCACCGGTGACCTGGCGCGCTGGCTGTCGGACGGCACGCTGGAGTACCTCGGCCGGCTCGACTTCCAGGTGAAGCTGCGCGGCTTCCGCATCGAGCTGGGAGAAGTCGAAGCCGCCCTGCGTTCGCACCCGGACGTGGGCGACGCGGTGGTGGTGGCGCGTGACGACGGCCCCGGTGGAGCACGGCTGGTGGCCTACGTGGTGCCGGCGTCCTCCGTGTCCCGGGACGGTGCTCCCGTGCCGGAGGGCAGCACGTTTGAGGTGACGGGGCTGCGCACTTCGCCACGGGACGGTGCCCCCATGCAGGAGGGCGCCACGGTGGCCCTGACGGAGCTGCGCACCTTGCCTCGGGACGGTGCTCCCGTGCCGGAGGCCCGCACGCTGGAGGTGACGGCGCTGCGCACCTTCCTGTCGCGGCGCCTGCCCGCGTACATGGTGCCCTCGGCATTCGCGGTGCTGGAGGCGCTGCCGCTCACGCCGAGCGGCAAGGTGGACCGCAAGTCGCTGCCCGCACCGGAGGACGGTGCCGCCGGAGCCCCGGAGCATGAGCTGCCCCGGACTCCGCTGGAGCAGTCGCTGGCCGAGGTATGGGCCGGCGTGCTGCGGCTGGAGCCGGGCAGGGTGGGCCGGCGCGATGACTTCTTCGCGCTGGGAGGCCACTC
>JBKGHK010000871.1:0-3785 GCA_046520375.1 Pyxidicoccus sp. 3LFB2 | reverse complement strand
CCGCGCCCGCGCCGGCCCCCACGCCCGCGCCGGTGGCGCGCCTCCGGTGGGCATGAGCCGCGAGCAGCTCGCCAAGCTGCTCACCGAGACGGACGTCTACGTCAAGTACGGGCTCCACGACAAGGCGCTGGAGCACCTGCGCAAGGTCTTCACGGTCGACCCGGAGAACCTGGACGCGCACGAGAAGGCGTATCAAATCTACGTCGCGTCCGGGAACGCGGCCCAGGCGTCCGAGCAGCTGCTCAACGTGCTGCGGCTGTGCACGCGCGCCGCGGACGTGCAGCGCGCGCAGCCCTACCTCGCCACCATCCTCCAGGAGAACCCGGCGCACCCGGAGGTGCCCGCGTTCCTGTCCGTGCTGCGCACGGATGGCCCGGTGGCGGTGGCGCCGTCGGTGGCGGTGGTGGAGTCGGTGGGCGAGGACGCCATCCTCGTCGACTCCAGCGATGACGAGATTCTCGTCGCCCCTCCGCCCGAGGACGCGCTGTTGCATCCGCCGGGCGACGAGCTGGCCCTGGCGACGCTGCCCTCGGGGGACTCGGACGAGGTCATCGAGGAGGACGGGGACACCTCCGTCGTCAGCGAGGAGGCGCTCGTCGGCGAGGACCTCGTGTCCGCCGAGCAGGACCTGTACGGCACGCCCGCGCCCGAGGACCTGGCCGCGGAGGCGCTCTCGGACGAGACGCTGGTGGCCGAGGACGACGGCATGGTGCTGACGGACGAGCCCGGCCTGGGCACGTCCGACGACGAGCCGCTGGTGGCTTCCGACGACGAGGACCTGGGCTCGACGGCGGCCTACTCGTTCGACGACGAGTCGCTGGCGGACGAGGCCACGGCGACGTCCATGGAGGCCCTGTCGCTCGGCGACGAGGACGCGCCTCCGCCCACCATGATTCGCGCGCCCACCCGGGCGCTGCTCCAGGAGGCCGCACCGGAGACCCGGCGGCAGCCCGCGCTCCAGGAAGAGGCTCCGCTGGAGCTCGAGGACATGCCCACGCGCGTGGGCATTGCTCCGCTGGACGCGTCCCTGCTGGACGAGGACGAGGCCGAGGTCACCGCGCTGGGGGACCCGCTCGACTACGAGGAGCCCACCGCCTCGCACGCCGTCGTGGCGCTCGCGGACGAGCCCGGCGCCGAGTCTTTCGACGAGCCCGTTGCCGAGCCTTTCGACGAGCCCGTCGCCGAGCCTGTCATGGAGGAGGCCGAGGCCTTCGCCGAGGCGGAAGCGGCGCCGGTGGAGGAGCCCGACGAGGCGTCCTACGCCGAAGCCGAGAGTGTCTCCGACGAGGCGCCGGTCGCCGAGGAGGCTCTGGCGGATGAAGAGGAGCCGGCGGCCGAGGAGTGCGACGAGGCGTCGTTCTTCCTCGACCAGGGCCTGCTGGAAGAGGCGCGCGAAATCCTCGAGACGGTGGCGATTGCCTTCCCGGGCCACGCGCGCGCCAGCGAGCTGATGGCGCGGCTGGAGGCCATGGAGGCCGGCGGTGGCGTGGAGGCCGAGGAGGCCCCCGCCGAGCCGGTGGCCGTGCCGCACGTGCAGCCCGTGCTCGACACGGAAGCCACGGGCGAGCGGGACGCGTTCGACCTGGCGGCGGAGCTGGCCGGGGAAATCGACAACCTCAGCGACGACACCGCCGCGGCCGCGCCTGCGGAGGAGGACTTCCAGTACTCGGTGGAGGAGGTCTTCTCCGAGTTCAAGAAGGGCCTGGCCAAGGTGGTGAAGCCCGAGGACGTGGACACGCACTACGATCTGGGCATCGCCTACAAGGAAATGGGCCTGCTGGACGACGCGCTCCACGAGTTCGACGTGGCCCGCCAGGGCTGCGTGGGCACCAAGCGCGAGCTGGACTGCATCACCATGGGCGGCATGCTGCAGCTGATGCGCGGTGATGCCGGGGCCGCGGTGGCGCTGTTCCGCGAGGGCCTGGGCAGTGAGCTGGCCACGGGCGAGCCGGCCAAGGCGCTCAGCTTCGAGCTGGCGGCCGCGTACGAAGCGCTGGGAGAGCCGGGCAAGGCCCTGTTCCACTACCAGCGCGTGGCGGGGATGGACGCGAAGTACCGCGACGTCGGCTCGCACATGTCCCGCCTGTCAGCCTCCGTGGAGCCGGAGGAGGATCCGCTTCCATCCCGCTCCGCGAATGGCGCGAAGGCCAGCGGCTCGGCCGCACCCGCCGCGGCCGTGGCGCCCACCCTGCCGGCGGCTGGCGCGTCCAAGGCGCGCAAGGTCGGCTACCTGTAGTCCCTCCCGAGGTCCGGCGAGCCCATGACGACCTACCTCGACTTCTTCGAGCTGACCCAGGAGCCCTTCTCCAACGCTCCGGTGAGCCGCTTCTATTACAACTCCGCGCAGCACTCCCAGGCGCTCACCCGGCTGATGCACGCGGTGAGCTACATGAAGGGCCTGTCCATCCTCATCGGGGACATCGGCGCGGGGAAGACGACGCTGGCGCGCCGCATGCTCGACTCGCTGCCCGAGTCCGAGTACGAGGCCGCGCTGCTGGTCATCATCCACTCCGGAATCACGGCCAACTGGCTGCTGCGGCGCATCGCCCTGCAGCTGGGCGTGGAGAACCCCGCGCAGGAGAAGCTGGCGCTCCTGTCGCAGCTGTACCAGCGCCTGCTGCAAATCTACGAGTCCGGCAAGAAGGCCGTCGTCCTCATCGACGAGGCGCAGATGCTGGAGACGCGCGAGCTGATGGAGGAGTTCCGGGGGCTGCTCAACCTGGAAGTGCCCGAGCGCAAGCTCATCTCCTTCGTCTTCTTCGGGCTGCCGGAGATTGAGAAGAACCTGAAGCTGGACCCGCCGCTCGCGCAGCGGGTGGCCATGCGCTACAAGCTGGAACCCTTCACGGCGGACTCCACCGAGGCGTACGTCAAGCACCGCCTGCGGCTGGCCGGGTGCCCGCGAATGCCCTTCAGCCCCGAGGCCCTGCTGGCCGTCCACCAGCACGCGTCCGGCTCGCCCCGTGTCATCAACACCCTGTGCGACAACGCCCTGTTCGAGGCCTTCCTCGCGCGGCAGGACACCATCTCCGGCGAGCTGGTGCACCGCATCGGGAAGAACCTGGGACTCCAGGGCGTGAACTCGCCCGCTGGGGAAGCAGGCGAGCGGCCGAGCGCCTCCGTCACCGCGCTGCCCCGGACGGCGAGCAGCAAGGTGGACCTGGCGGAGATCGACCGCTACCTCGAAGGGCTGGGTAAGCTGTAGCGGCTTTGTCCTCCCCAAGCCGCAACGGCCCCCGCAGGGCGCTCCTGCTGGTGCTCCTCGTCCTGTCGGGGAGCATCCTGCTGTTGCGCATGCAGGCCTCGTGGGATTTGGCCTGCACGCTGGCGCGCAGGCATCTGCCGGACGTGCTGGGCCTGGACGTGGGCATCGGCCGCTGCGAGCTGGACCCGCTCGGCTCGCGCGTGGTGGTGCACGGTTTCTCCCTCTTCCTGCCGGGCACGGACACGCCGCTCGTCGCCGCGGACATGGCGGAGGTGCAGCTGGGCTTCCTGCGGCCGCTCAGCGGACGGCTGACGCTGGCGCTGGTGCGGGCCTCGCGGCCCCGCGTGTCGCTCGACTTGTCGAAGCCGTCGGCGGAGCCGGGGACGAAGTCGGAGGGCTGCTTCCTGGACCCGCTGGAGCGGCTGCGGATAACGAAGCTGGACATCACCGGCGCGGAGCTGCGGATGGCGCTGCCGGAGGGCCGGCGCGTGGAGGTGGGCGAGCTGGACGTGCGCTGGGCGGAGCGCTGGGGCGTCATCGAGCTGGACGTGGACGCGCGGCGCGGGCTGGTGCGGCTGGG
>JBKGHK010000870.1:0-3786 GCA_046520375.1 Pyxidicoccus sp. 3LFB2 | reverse complement strand
CCCGCGTCCTCCAGGGTGAAGCTGCCCGCCCCGGCGTCCCAGGCCACGCGCGCGTGGGCCCGGCTGACTTCGCCGTCGGGCAGCGCCAGCGGGCCTTCCGCCGCGCCGCCTCCAGCACGGCCCATGAGGTACGGGCCTTCTCCGTCCAGCACCTGGAGCGCGCCCCGTCCCTCGCCGTGCACCACGAGGAGGCGCCGCACCCGCGTGGTGCCCGCCATGTCCTCCGCCCCGCCCGTCAGCGTTCTCTGGTCACTGCTCATCCCGGCTCCCGGCCTGCTGCCAGTGAGCCGCTGGGTGTATCACGGAGCCGTGACACTCCGGACGGGGCCATGCACTCCCGGGCGCATGGCCCCGAGGGACTACGGGAGGGTGTTGTTGTCCGGATACGAAATCGAATAGTTCGCGCCGGAGTTGTTGTCCCAGTACGTCACGCCGTCGACCGTGTAGCGGATGGCGAAGCGCACCGTGGGCACCGTCGTGGAGCCATTCGTGTAGACGGGAATGGTGATGAGCCAGCGCTCCAGGCCGCCGCCGGAGCCGGGCTGCGCTTCCCGGTAGATTGCGCCGTACTCCTGGGCGGTGGCCCAGTTGTCGGTGGAGGACACGGTGGCCACGTCCTTCGCATAGGCCAGGTTCTTCAGCACCACGAAGCCGGTGACGAAGAAGCCCGAGCGGCTCGGCTGCAGGAGGGCGGTGTCCAGCTTCACCGTCTGGCTTCCGAGGAGGAACTCCGGCGCGGTGGCGCCTCCCACGCGGTAGTCATTGCCGCCGTTGTTGTCCCAGAAGGTCTGCCCCGCCGTGGTGTAGCGCAGGGCGAAGCGCACCTCGGCGCCGGTGGGCACGTCCTGGGTGAAGCTCCAGCTCTCGTAGCCATTGCCCGCGGCGGCCGTGTAGCCGGCGGCCGTCTCGTTCCACTGCATGCCGTCGGTGGTGAAGACGAGCGTCACCTGCTTCGCATAGGCGAGGTTCTTCACCTCCACGGCGCCCACCAGCTGGTTGCAGGCCGTCGTGCCGCACGTCTTGCGCAGCTTCGCGTAGGCGAGCCGCACGTTCGGCTCGTTCGCGCGCGCGGTGCCCGCCGTGCCGAGCAACAGGGCGAGGGTGAGCAGCGCGACGCGGCCAGGGTGAAGGTGTCTCATGGGAAGCTCCTCGGGGTCTGCGGGGGAGGGCATTCAACCCCGAGGCCACTTCCGGCGGAAGGCGCCCTAGCCCTGGATGAAGGCCAGCAGGTCGGCGTTGATGACGTCCTTGTTGATGGCCGTCATGCCGTGGCCAAAGCCCGGGTAGACCTTCAGCTTCGCGCCCTTGACGAGGTTGACGGTGAGCTTCGCCGCGCCGTCGATGGGGACAATCTGGTCGTCGTCGCCATGCATCACCAGCGTGGGCACGTCGAACCGGGCGAGGTCCGCGCGGAAGTCGGTCTCCGAGAAGGCCTTGATGCAGTCGTACTCGGCCTTCAGTGCGCCCATCATTCCCTGCAGCCAGAAGCTCTCGCGCAGGCCCTCGGAGATTTTCGCGCCCGGACGGTTGAAGCCGTAGAACGCCAGGCTCAGCTCCCTGAAGAAGCTGGAGCGGTCGCCACGCACTCCGGCGCGGATGCCGTCGAAGACCTCGCGGGGCAGGCCGTTCGGGTGCCAGTCCGTCTTGAGCATGATGGGCGGCACGGCGCCGATGAGCACCGCCTTGGCGACGCGCGTGGTGCCGTGGCGGCCGATGTATCGAGCGACTTCGCCGCCGCCGGTGGAGTGGCCGATGTGGACGGCCTTCTTCAGGTCGAGCGCGGCGGTCAGCTCGGCGAGGTCATCCGCATAGGTGTCCATCTCGTGGCCGTCCCACGGCTGCGAGGAGCGGCCGTGGCCGCGGCGGTCATGGGCAATGGTGCGGTAGCCGTGGTCCGACAGGAAGAGCATCTGGTCCTCCCATGCGTCGGAGCTGAGGGGCCAGCCGTGGGAGAAGACAATGGGCTTGCCGTCCTTCGGGCCCCAGTCCTTGAAGTACAGCTGCGTGCCGTCCCGGGTGGTGAGATGGCTGC
The DNA here is from genome assembly GCA_046520375.1 of Pyxidicoccus sp. 3LFB2. GTDB lineage: Bacteria > Myxococcota > Myxococcia > Myxococcales > Myxococcaceae > Myxococcus. The sequence continues at coordinate 1,754 of JBKGHK010000870.1, read as the reverse complement.
CATTGAGCTTGCCGCCTTGAGCGGTGTCGGGACGGGTTCGCGTATCCATGGGTGCTTCCTTTCGGCGCGGAGGATTGAGGCGCCGCGAGGATGGGCGTGGGAATTCCAACGCGCCATCGTACGGCGGGCTGGACGGCCTTTCGTGGAGTCACCGCACGGAGGCGCAGAGGCGCACACCGAGCAGCGGGTCCCGATGGCTGGCCTCGCTGAACTCGCGGTTGGGCACCAGCGCGGACAGCGTGCCGAAGTACCAGCAGCCGCCCCGGTTCACCGGCTCCGGTGACGGGCCCGCGGAGACGGTCCATTCCCAGACGTTGCCGGACAGGTCCTGCACGCCGAAGGGACTGGCCGAGGCGGGGTGGCTGCCCACCGCGTCCGGGCCGAAGCCCCCCGGCTGCCGGCCATAGGTGACGTCGTGGTTGATGTCGTCCGGGGCGAGCACGTCTCCGTGCGGGTAGAGGCGGGCGTCGGCCCCCCGCGCGGCGCGCTCCCACTCGAAGTCCGAGCACGGGCGCGCGCCCGGCACCCGGCCCGTGGCGTCCAGCCAGGCGGCGTAGGCGCGCACGTCCTCCAGTGAGACGCCGGACACGGGGAAGCGGCGCCAGTCCTGCTCCGCGCGTGTGGTCCGGGCGGTGTAGCGCACCGGCTCGCCCTCGCTGGCCACGTAGCGAGCGGTGGAGGGGGAGAGGGTGAGCTTCCAGCGCCCGTCACGGCCGCGCTCCAATGCCACGCCATTGAGGAGCTGCTGGAGCCTGGGGGCGCGGCGGGTGGCTTCCTCCGGTGGGAGTGAGTCGAGGAAGGCCATCCACTCGCCGAAGGTCGTCTCGTGGCGCGCGATGAGGTACGCGTCCGTCGATACCGGCCTCAGCGGCCAGGCGTGCAGGAAGTAGCGGCGCAGCCCTTCGTCTCCTGCGTGGCCGGAGAGGAACGTCCCGGGCGGGATGTAGACGAAGCCCTCGGGCACCTTCGTGGCTTCGGGGAGCGACAGGGAGACTCGCTCCACGCGCGCTGCTTCGAGCAGCAGGGGCAGTCGCACCGCGGCATGGCCTTCCGCCTCCAGCACCAGCACCACGGAGCCGGGAGCGATGGCCACATCCTTCAGCGGCGTGCGCCCCAGGACTCCCGCATCCTGGGCTTCCTTGCGGCCGTTCGTGTCCACGTAGCGCAGCAGCCGCACCTGTGCGCCCGCTGGCGTGGAGGTGAGGTCCACGCGCGCCGGGGCTTCCAGTCGGGCGCGGTGGCGGCCTTCCGGGTCCACCTGCGCGAGCGTGGCCTGGAGGGGCTCCGCTTCCGTGGGACGGTGCGTGACGAGGGCGAAGCGCAGGCGCTCCACCGTCAGCGCGGCGAGCTGCTCGCGTGCGGCGGTGTCGCCCGGGTCTACTTCGTGGACGCGCTCCAGGGCTCGCTCGGCCTGGGCACCGGCCGCGTCGGCGTCGGCCACCTTCGTGAGGGCGGTGGCCCAGAGCGTCTCTCCTTCCTGCTCCTCGAAGGCGTCGAAGCGGGCGAAGGCGGCCTGGCGCGCGGCCAGGGCTTCCGCTCGCCGGGCGGCGGACTCGGCCACGGCCTTCTGTGCCACGTCGTGCAGCACCGACAGCGAGTGTGCCCGGTCGTAGCGCGCCTTGGCCCAGGGCAGCAGGGCCACGAGCAACAGCGTGACGGCGCCAGCACCCAGGGCCTGGCGCGTCCTCAGGCGCTGGCGGCGGGCAGCGAGCGAGGCCTGGAGGAAGGCGGCTTCCCTCGGGCCCAGGCGCTCC
>JBKGHK010000086.1:0-22246 GCA_046520375.1 Pyxidicoccus sp. 3LFB2 | reverse complement strand
CTGTCCCGCATGGGAGGCTTCGCGCTGGAGGTCGCCGTGCTGCGCGGCTTCGCGGAGGTGGAGCCCCCCACCGCCCTGGGCGACACGGAGTCCGTGCGCGACACGGAGCTGCCCGGCTTCATCGCCGCGTCACCCTCCATGAAGCGGCTGCGCGCGGAGCTGGCGCGCCTGTCCGCCAGCCGCGCCACCGTCATCGTCACCGGCGAGTCCGGCTCCGGCAAGGAGCTGGTGGCCCGCGCCATCCACACGCTGTCCACGCGCGCGCAGCGGCCCTACGTGGCCTTCAACTGCGCCGCCGTGCCGAGGGAGCTCTTCGAGGGCCAGCTCTTCGGCCACCGGCGCGGCGCCTATACCGGCGCCAGCACGGACCACCCGGGCGTCATCCGCGCGGCGCACGGCGGCACCCTCTTCCTCGACGAGATTGGCGAGCTGCCGCTGGAGGTGCAGCCCAAGCTGCTGCGCTTCCTGGAGAATGGCGAGGTGTTCCCCCTCGGCGAAATCCGCCCGGTGGAGGTGGACGTGCGGGTGGTGGCGGCCACGCACAGAGACCTCGCCCAGCTGGTGCGCGAGGGGCGCTTCCGCGAGGACCTCTACTACCGGCTGCAGGTAGTGCCCGTGCGGGTGCCCCCGCTGCGCGAGCGGCGCGAGGACGTGGTGGCGCTGGCCCGGCACTTCGTGCGGCTGCTCACGCCCGAGGGGCAGGCGCCACCCCAGCTGGGCCCGGATGCGCTGGCGGCGCTGGTGGCCCACCCGTGGCCCGGCAACGTGCGGGAGCTGCGCAACGTGATTGAGCGCTCGATGGCCTACGCGCCCCTGCCAGCGGTGCTGGGGGCCGAGCAGATGCGCATCGCGGGCTGAGGCGAGGAGAAGCTTCCCCAACCCGCGATGCGCTCCGCCCTGTTTCCCCACACCCCTGTGGGAACTTGGAAGAGGTCGCACTCCGGGCCGAGGAGGGGGGAAACCCCGACCCGGAGCGCCTTGCTGCCAGTGCCTCTGAAAGAACACACCACGGGTCGGAGAGGGGGGAACTCCGGCCCGGGGTGCCGGGGCCGCCGAAGCGGCCTCCAGTGAAGGTTCGTGCGGGCGGTCTCCCGAAGGAGCACCGTCGTGCACTGAGCACAGACGAAGCACCGCGCGTGCCAGCGTCTGGAGGGCCCGCACGCCCAAACGGAAATCATCCTTCCGGGTAGGTGCAGGGAGCAGGCATATCCAACCGGCCGGGTGGGATATCCGAGCGAGCCTTTCCGGATATGTCGGACGGTGGAGGAAGTTCGCTACCGAGCAGGCTCGCTGATGGCCGGGGTGAGACTGGATGTGGGGGGCCCGGGCAGCAGTCGGGAGCGAAGTGGGTTAAGGGGAGCGCGATGACTCCCGCTGCCTCGTCCCGTCGGTTCCAGGTCTTCAGCCTGGGCGTGCTCGCCTACACGTTGGGCGTGATTCTGTGGGGTGCCTTCGTCCGGGCCACCGGCTCGGGCGCGGGGTGTGGAGACCACTGGCCGGTGTGCAACGGGCAGGTGGTGCCCCGCGCGCCCACGGTGGCCACGCTCATCGAGTACACGCACCGGCTGACGAGCGGCCTGGCGATGGTGCTCGCGGTGGTGCTGTGCGTGTGGGCGGTGCGTACACACGTGAAGGGGCACCCGGCGCGGCGCGCGGCGGGGTGGGCGCTGTTCTTCATGGTGACGGAGGCGCTGGTGGGCGCGGGCATCGTCCTCCTGAAGTACGTGGCGGACAACGCGTCGGTGGGCCGGGCGGTGTGGATGGGCGTGCACCTGGTGAACACGTTCCTCCTGGTGGGCGCGCAGTCGCTGGTGGTGTGGTTCTCGCGCGGGCGTGCGCCGCTGGCGCTGCGGGGACAGGGGCTGGTGGGCGTGCTGCTGGGCACGAGCGTGGCGGGGCTGCTGCTGCTGGGCGTGAGTGGTGCGATTGCGGCGCTGGGGGACACGCTGTTCCCCGCGCAGAGCCTGGCGCACGGGCTGGAGCAGGACCTGTCCGAGACGGCGCACGTGCTCGTCCGGCTGCGGGTGCTGCACCCGGTGCTGGCGGTGGGGATTGGCGCGGGGGTGGTGCTGATGTCGCGCTGGGTGGCGCGGCTGCGGCCCTCGGCGGAGACGCGGCGGGCGTCGACGGCCCTTATCATTATATATGCGGCACAGCTGTGCGCCGGCGTCGTGAATCTGCTGATGCTGGCGCCGGTGTGGATGCAGCTGGTGCACCTGCTGCTCGCGGACTTCGTGTGGATGGCGCTGGTGCAGCTGTGCGCGGCGGGGCTCGCGTCGAATGCGCCCAGGGCCGTGGCGGAGGCGCAGCCGGCTTCCGGTGTCGAGCCGGCGTGACGTAGGGCCTGCGCGGGCAGGCACACGGCGCATCCGGCAACACCTACCGCCTGCCACGTGAAGCAAGGCATGGTGAGACTCAGCGCGACTCCGACTCCGCTCGCAAGCGCAGCCCCTTCGGCACCACGGCGCGCTCCACCGCTTCGAACAGGCCGCTGGCGAGCAGCGCCAGCACGGCGGCGGGCACCGCGCCCTCCAGGATGAGCCCCACATCGTCCAGCCGGATGCCGGTGAGGATGGGCTGACCGTAGCCGCCCGCGCCCACCAGTGCGCCCAGCGTGGCGGTGCCCACGTTGATGACGGCGGCCGTCTGGATGCCGGCGAGGATGGACGGCGCGGCCATGGGCAGATCGATACGCCACAGCCGTGCACCAGAAGGCAGGCCCAGCGCCTCCGCCGACTCGCGAAGCTCCAGGGGGATGCCCGCGAGCCCCGCCGCCGTGTTCCGGACAATCGGCAGCAGGCTGTAGAGAAACAGCGCGGCAATGGCCGGCCGCGAGCCGATGCCCAGCAGCGGAATCATCACCACCAGCAGCGCCAGCGAGGGCACCGTCTGGATGATGCCCGCCAGCCCCAGCACGCCCTGCCCCACTCGCGGCCTGCGCGCGGCCAGCACACCCAGCGGCACCGCCAGGGCGATGGCCGCCAGCAGTGACACGACGACGAGGAACAGATGCTCGCGCGTGCGGCGCCACACGCGCGCGGACAGACTCTCCCCGCGCACCTCGGCGGTGATGCCGAGCGCACTCGCGAGGAAGTCAGCGGCCACGCGCGCCTCGGGCACCCGCTCCAGGCGGGCCCGGGCGTTGAGCTTCACCATCTCCGCTTCCGACAGCCGCCCCTCCAACCGGAGCACCGCTGCCAGCGCGTCGGGCGCACGGGCCTCCAAATCCGCGCGGTAGAGCAGCACGGCGTCGTACGCGGGGAAGTGGCGCAGGTCATCCTCCAGCACGCGCAGCCCGTACGCCGCAATCTCCGCGTCCGTGGAGTACAGGTCCGTCACCTGGAGCGCGCCGCTCTCCAGTCCGCGGTAGGCCAGGTCATGGTCCAGTCCGCGCAGGTCCTTCTGGGGCAGCCGATAGCGGTCTCTGAGCGCAGGCCAGCCATCAGCGCGGTCCATGAACTCATTGCTGAAGCCGAAGCGCAGCTCGGGATGCGCGAGCAGGTCGGAGATGCGGCGGATGCCCAGGCGCTCGGCCTCGGCCTCCTTCATGCCCAGCGCATAGGTGTTGTTGAAGCCCAGCGGCGCGCTCATGCGCAGGCCCTCGGCCGCGAGCGCCTCGCGCAGGGCCGCGTCGTCCGGCAGGTTGCGGCCGGAGAGCAGTTCCTGGCGCAGCGTGCCGGTGTACTCGGGATACAGGTCCAGCTCGCCCCGGCGGAGCGCCTCCCAGAGCACGGTGGTGCCGCCCAGCTCGCGCCGGTGCTCCGCGCGAGCCCCCGTGCTCCGCGCCAGCTGCGTCACCATGTCCCCGAGGATGACGGACTCGGTGAACTTCTTGGAACCCACGCGCACACCCGGCACTCCGTCACCGGAAGCCGTCGGGCCACCGCCGCACGCGGTCAGCACTGAGAGCAGCAGCAGGACGCACGAAGCCCTCACGCCGTCGCGCCTCCGCCGGGCATGGGGCGCTGGGCCTGGATGAAGCGGGTGACGAACGGGTCCGCCGGGCGCGCTTCGAGGTCCGCGAGGCCGCCCTGCTGCACCACGCGCCCGTCGCGCATCAGGAGGATGTCCTCTCCGAGGAACCCTGCCTCCGCCAGGTCATGCGTCACCAGCACCACCGTCTTGCGCAGGCGGGCGAAGATGGCGCGCAGGTCGGCTTGCAGCTCATGGCGCACCAGCGGGTCCAACGCGCCCAGCGGCTCGTCGAGCAGCAGCACGTCCGGGTCGAGCATCAGCGCCCGCATCAGCGCCACCCGCTGCCGCTGCCCGCCCGAGAGCTGCACGGGGTAGCGCGCCAGGGCATCCGCCGGAAAGCGCGTCAGCTCCACCAGCGCATCCAACCGCTCCCGCGTGCGAGCCCCGGCCCAGCGCAGGTGCCGCGCCATCAGGGTGACGTTCTCCTCGCCGGTGAGGTGCGGGAACAACCCGCCGCCCTGGAGCGCGTACCCCACGCGATGGCGCACGGCGAGCAGCGCGGCGCTCTCCGTGGGCAGCGGCTGGCCGTCGAAGAGCACGCGTCCGGTATCCGGGTGCAGCAGGCCATTGAGCAGCCGCACCAGCGTGGACTTGCCACAGCCACTCGGGCCGAGCAGCACCGTGGTGCGTCCGGTGGGCAGGCGCAGGCTCAGCGGATGCAGCGCCTGCGTGGAGCCGTAGCGCTTGGAGACATCTTGCAGCTCGTACACGAGACACCGAGGTCAGGGCAGCGAGAAGGCACCGTTGCACGCGGCGGGGAAGGGAGTCTCGGAGGCCAGGAAGCTGCACGACGCGAAGAGGGCCCGGTCCTCCCACTCGGTGGCGGCGGCCCACACCACCAGTGGGCCCCGCTCGGTGGACGCGGTGAAGCGAGCACAGCGCGCGGGCCGCCGCTCCAGCAGGCACGGCACGTCCTCCACCGGGCCGGCCCCTGGCAGCGCGTCCGCCAGCTCCGCCACCCCCTGGTCTCTCCAGCGCATCGTCACGTTCGCATCCTCGGGCTGATAGACGCTCCAGGCGAAGGTGGCGTCACCGCAGCCCAGGCGCCCCGCGCGGGAGGTGGATGCGGCGAGCTGGCAGTCTGGGGCGACGGCCAGCGCGCGCACGCAGCGCGCGGCGCAGCAGCGCGTCCGGGCCCAGCGCGTCTCCCTCGGGGTTGCCGCTCGCCGCGAGGTACTCGAGCAGCTCCAGGCAACGCGCCAGCAGGGGCCGGGCGTTGCCGCGTGCGATGCACCCGAGCCCTCGAATCCGTCCCACCGGCGCCGTGACGGCGGAGTAGTAGCCCCCGGCGCGACAGTCGCCCTCGGTGCCACCGTCCGCGCCGGCACAGGCAGCGAAGCGGCTGGAGCGCCACGAGCTCCCCGCGAGCGGCAGCTCTCCCTCCACCTCCACGATGTCCATGCCCAGGCGCGCGGTGACACGCTGCTGCGAGCGGATGAGCACCTGGGCGAAGCTCTCCGTCTTCATCTCGGTGAGCCACAGCGTCAGGTCGCCGCAGCGCCAGGTGCGCGAGTCCGCGCTGTCGGGGATGGACATGCAGCCCTCGAACAGGGCGCGGGCCTCGGGGACGAAGGGGCCCGCGGGGGTGGTGCCCTCGGTGGAGACCGGAGGCACGCGGGGCGTGGGCGCCGCGCACGCGCACAGCACCCCCACCAGAGACACCGACACCCACCACACAGCAGTCCGCATGGAGCCGGGATAGGCGCCACCGCGAGCCACGTCAACCCGCGTGGTGGCCCGGCGACCAGCGTCGTACACAAGGCCTCACGGCTCGGCCCGAGTCGAGAGCCCCTCACGCAGCGGAAGCATGTCGAGGGCTCAATCCAGCGGAGCCGCGCTGTCAGGCCGCCACGCCCTCGGTGATGCTGAGCGCGGCCGGCGTGTGGATGACGCGCGTGAGGCGCAGCCCGGCCTGGGCGAAGAGCTTGCCGAACTCCTCCTCCGTGCGCTCACGCCCGGGCAGCGACGCCATCATCATCACGTCCAGCACCTTGCCGCCGTGCGGCCCGTTGCCCCGGGGAATCACGGTGTCCACCACCAGGACGCGCCCGCCCTTGGCCATGGCCTCGCGGCAGTTGCGGAGGATGCGGACGCAGACCTCGTCGCTCCAGTCATGGAGGATGCGCTTGAGGACGTACGCGTCCGCACCGGCGGGCACGGACTCGAAGAAGTCCCCCTCCGCCAGCTCGCAGCGGTCCGAGAAGCCGGCCTGTGAGATGCGCGCCTCGGCGAGCACATGGCGGTGGTCGAACAGCACGCCCCGCACCCCGGGCGCGGCCTTGAGCACCTCGAGGAGGAAGCCGCCGTGGCCGCCGCCCACGTCCACTACGCGCCCCAGCGGCGTGAAGTCATAGCTCCCGGCAATGGGCCCGTTCTCCATGTCGGAGAGGCTCGACATGCCCCGGTGGAAGATGGCCCCCTGCGTGGCATCGCTCGCGAGGAAGTCGAAGAAGGGCTTGCCGAAGATGCGGTCGAACGGGTTCTTCCCCGTGCGCACCGTCTCGGTCAGCTCGCCGGTGGGCGCCCAGAAGATGCGCTGGGTGAGCATCAGCACCGCGCTGCGCAGCGAGCCGGGCACGTCCGAGCGGAGGTACTCGGCGGAGGGGGTCAGCGCGAAGCGCCCGGACTCATCCTCGGAGAACACGCCCACGCTCGCGAGCAGGCGGAGCACGCGGTACAGCGACTGGGCATCGGCGCCCACCGCCTCCGCGAGCGAGGCCGCGCTGCGGGGGCCCTGCACCAGGTGGTCGGCCACCCCCAGCTCCGTCGCGGTCGACAACGCGCCGGAGAGGATGAAGCCGAAGCCCAGGTCGACAATCTGCTGCGCGGGATGGACGGTGGGTGAAGTCATGCCTCGCATTGTGGGCCAGGGCCCCTCCGCGAGGTCAATGTGAGCACACACCCACCGTGCAACCGCTTCCTCTCACTCGATGGCCTCCGCGACCTTCTTGCCGCGCTCCACCTGCCGGTCGACGAGGTTGCCGGTGCGATTGAGCAGCAGCCCGAAGTCGACATCGGCCCGGTACTCGTTCAACCCGTCCTTCACCAGCTCCTGCCCATCCTCCTGGTCGTCGACGACGCGCGACATGAAGGCCTTGTCGAAGTCCTTCCCCTCCTGCGCCCGCACGTCGTCCAGGTCCTCCTGCGCATCGAGGATGTCCTCATCCAGGTCCTTGTCCACGCCCACCATGCGCTCCTCGTAGCCCTCCTGGATGCCCGCGCCTCCGGAGCCGCCAGTCCCCTGGGCCTCCGACTGGCTGGACAGGTCCACCGCGGCAAGCTGCAGGGCCTCTCCGTCCGCCCAGGTGCGCAAGTCGCTCAGGTTCTTGCGGTGGTCCTCCACCAGCTGCTTCGCGAACTGCCGCACCTTCGGGTCCTTGGAGCGCTGGAGCGCCAGCTCCCCCAGGGCAATCTGCTTCGCGTTGAAGAGGACCAGCTCGCTCACGTACTGCTCCCGCTCCGCCGCGGCCTCGCCGAGGCGGCGCTCGCGCTTCTCGGCCTCCCCCGCATGCGCGACACACGCCATCAGCAGGCCCATCACCAGCATGGCCGCGAGGCCCACCGCACCCACACCACTGCTACGCATTCCAGTCATGTCCACCTCCAGACGGAGCCATGTCCGAAGGTGGCCCCCCATGGTGAGTCACCGCAAAAGCCCTGAGCCTGTCCGCGCCTCCCTCCGGGGCCGGGCGGGGCACCCCGCCTGGAGTCCGGGGGCCTGCCCTCCTGCCTGGAAGGAAGGGTCCGCGCCCGCGCGCTGTCCCCTTCTGGAGCCCCGCCGCCCGTACGTTCCGCTTGACCGGAGCGGGCCGCGCTATGAATACTCCATCCGGATGAACGGATTGAGTCTCCCCACCCTGTGAACACCGCGCCCGCCATACTCGGCTGGATGACGTCGCTGGCCGACACGACCCGGGTGCGCCTGCTGCGCCTGGTGGAGCGGCACGAGCTGACGGTGGTGGAGCTGTGCGCGGTGCTGCAGCTGCCCCAGTCCACGGTGAGCCGGCACCTGAAGGTGCTCGCGGATGACGGGTGGGTGGACTGGCGCCCGGAGGGCACGAGCCGGCTGTACCACATGGCCGTGGAAGGGCTGCCCCCGGCGGCCCGGCGCCTGTGGACGCTGACGCGCGAGCAGATGTCCCAGGTCATCTCCGCCGAGCAGGACGACCAGCGCCTCGCCCCCGTGCTCGCCGAGCGGCAGAGCCGCAGCCAGGCCTTCTTCTCCACCGCCGCGGGCAAGTGGGACAAGCTGCGCCGCGAGCTGTTCGGCGAGCGCTTCGACGTGCTCGGCCTGCTGGCACTGCTGGACCCGACGTGGCGCGTGGGCGACCTGGGCTGTGGCACCGGGCAGACGTCGGAGATGCTGTCGCCGTACGTGCGCAAGGTGATTGCCGTCGAGTCCTCGGCGGCCATGTTCAAGGCGGCGAAGGCCCGCCTGGGCGGCCTCACCAACGTGGAGCTGCACCGGGGAGATTTGCACGCGCTGCCGGTGGATGACGGCACGCTGGACGTGGCGCTGCTGCACCTGGTGCTGCACCACGTGGCGGAGCCGGCGGCGGTGCTGGCGGAGGCCGCGCGAGCGCTCGTGCCGGGCGGCCGCGTGCTCCTCATCGACATGCAGCGGCACGAGCGCCGCGAGTATCAACAACAGATGGGCCATGTCTGGCTGGGCTTCGAGCCCGAGCATCTCACCGGCTGGCTCACGGATGCGGGCTTCACCGACGTCCGCATCCACCTCCTCCCCGCGGACCCTGCTGCAAAGGGGCCCGCGCTGCTGTCCGCCGTGGCGGTCCGCAGGAAGTGACGCAGCACCCGAAACCCGCGGTTTTTCCCTGGAGTCGACGATGAGCACTGCGCTGAAGACGAAGACGGAGACGACGGGCCGGCCGGCCTTCAAGGTGGCGGACCTGAGCCTGGCCGAGTGGGGCCGCAAGGAAATCATGCTGGCCGAGGACGAGATGCCCGGCCTGATGGCGCTGCGCTCGCGCTATGGCCAGACGAAGCCCCTCAAGGGCCTCAAGGTCATGGGCTCGCTGCACATGACGGTGCAGACGGCGGTGCTCATCGAGACGCTGTCCATCATGGGCGCGGACGTGCGCTGGTGCTCGTGCAACATCTTCTCCACGCAGGACCACGCGGCCGCCGCCGTGGTGGTGGGCCGTCCGGAGACGGGCGGCACGGTGGAGAACCCCAAGGGCACGCCGGTGTTCGCCTGGAAGGGTGAGAACCTGGAGGAGTACTGGTGGTGCACGGAGCAGGCGCTCATCTGGCCTGACGGCTCCGGCCCGGACCAGATTGTGGACGACGGCGGTGACGCCACGCTGCTCTTGCACAAGGGCCTGGAGTTCGAGAAGGCCGGCCGCGTCCCCGACTTCAACGCCGCCTCCGAGCCCGAGGAGTGGGGCTTCATCATCGCGCTGCTCAAGGACCTGCAGAAGCGCGACGCGAAGCTCTGGCAGCGCGTGGCCCCCAAGGTGCGCGGCGTGAGCGAGGAGACGACGACGGGCGTGCACCGGCTGTACGAGATGCAGAAGGCCGGCACGCTGCTGTTCCCCGCCATCAACGTCAACGACAGCGTCACCAAGAGCAAGTTCGACAACCTGTACGGCTGCCGTCACTCGCTGGTGGACGGTCTGAACCGCGCCACGGACGTGATGCTGTCGGGCAAGGTGGCCTTCGTCTTCGGCTACGGGGACGTGGGCAAGGGCTGCGCCCAGGCGTTCAAGGGCCAGGGCTGCCGCGTCATCATCGCGGAGATCGACCCCATCTGCGCGCTGCAGGCCGCGATGGAGGGCTACCAGGTCGACACGATTGAGAACTGGGTCGACAAGGCGGACATCTTCATCACCGCGACGGGCAACCGCGACATCGTCACCGCGGACCACATGTCGAAGATGAAGGACAAGGCCATCGTCGCGAACATCGGCCACTTCGACAACGAAATCGACATGGCGGGCCTGAAGAAGGTGGCGGGCATCAAGCACACCAACATCAAGGCGCAGTACGACATGTGGACCTTCCCGAAGGGCAACAGCGTCCTCATCCTCGCCGAGGGCCGCCTGTTCAACCTGGGCTGCGCCACGGGCCACCCGAGCTTCGTGATGTCCACCAGCTTCACCAACCAGTGCCTCGCGCAGCTGGAGCTGGCCAGCAATCTCAAGTCGTACGAGAAGAAGGTCTACACGCTGCCCAAGAAGCTGGACGAGGAGGTGGCGCGGCTCCACCTGGAGAAGCTGGGCGTGAAGCTCACCAAGCTCTCTGCGGACCAGGCCTCGTACATCGGCGTCCCCGTCGAGGGCCCGTACAAGCCGGAGCACTACCGCTACTAAGCGGTAGCTAGCTTCACAGTGAGAGGCCCAGGCACCGAGCACCGGTGACCTGGGCCTTTGCATTTCCAGCTCCCTCCACTACTGGGGTGGACCATGCGCGCTGACATCATCCTGCGAAGGTGGACGGGGCTGCTGCTGACGACCGCCCTGCTGACCACCGGCTGCGCGGCGAATACGCCACCGCCCGGCCGCGAGAGGCACATGAGCGCTACTCCGCGCGTGGGCCCAGCCCCCATGCGGGCAGAATCCTCCCTGCCAGGCCCCAAGAAACCGGAGCGGCGCCATCGCCACCAGGAGTCCCGTGAGCGCGCGACTGGAACCGCCCTTGCGAGCGGGGCGGGAGCCATGGGCGGCGCGGCCCGCCAGGGCCCCACGGAGCACGAGCGGCAGAGCGCCACACTGACACGGCGGGCTGTCCGCGAGGCCGTGGAGGACGCGAAGAACTCCATGCGCAACATCGACAGTGCGCTCGCCAGACTCGCGGCCCGCGAGACAGGCATCGGCGGAGCCAATGGCGTGTTCAACCGCCACGTCGTCTATGGCTCCCATCAACTCCGCTGGATTCATGGCGCGCTCGGTGGCACTGCCCTGTTGGCGAACGCTGCCTCGGGCATCGCCGACCCGAAGATGGAGCTGGGCATCCTCCGCATGACGGGCCCACGGCTCCAGGCGGCCCTGTTCGGCGCCACCCTGCTCGCTGCATGGCTCGACTTCCTGAACCTCGCCGATGCCGTTCTGCAACAGTGCCCCTTCTACGGCGTGGAGCGGCTGTTCACGGACATGAACCGCGTGCAGAGGCGGATAGAGCCCTCCCTGGCGGCACTCGCGTCAATGGAGCCCGGACAGGGCGCGGTGGCGGCGACCGAGATGCCCGACCTGATGGGTCAGCTCACCCGAGAGTTTGATTCCATCCGCGAAGGCGCGCGCGTGGCGGCGGAGCGTGGCGGACAGCTCATGGCGGCTGCGCAGCTCGTAGAGATGCTCACGCTTGTATCGACGTTGAAGATGTCCCTCCCCAGACTGCCGCCAGCCGCACCTGTCACGCTTGGAGTGGGTCTCGTGATGGGCTCCAACGGAATGATGATGGGGTCGCGGATTGTCGTCTCCTCCGAGTGGGTAGAGCGGATGCGCCAACTCGTGCAGGCGGGCGTCATCTCCGTTCCAGTCGTGAGCGCCGCCGTCCGCATCCACGCCGGTCAAGTGATGATGGCGCAAGCGCACCGGGAGCTGCCTCAGGGCGTGCGCGACGCGCTTGGCGACGGACCCGAGGTTGGCGCCATGCACGAGACAGGCAAGACCGGTGCTGGCATGGCCGAGCCACCGCGCCACCACGTTCTGCCTCGCGAGCATCGAGAGTGGTTTGAGAAGCGCGGCTTCACCGGCGAGCTGAGCATCGACCATTTCTGCGTCAAGATGGAGGCCGCGCACCATCAGGCGCTCCATGGTGGTGGTGACTGGCGCCTGCGCCGCGTCTGGCCCGGCGAGTGGAACCGGATGATCATGGGTGAGTTGCGAGACGCGGAGACCGCGCTGGGCCGGATGTTGACGCGCAATGAGGTCCTGGACATCGTCGCGTATCGCATGAGGATCAACGACATCCCCATGCACTTCACCTCTTGGAGAGGACGATGACCGACGGACGCTCCTGGCAGGGCAACTGGAAGGCCCGCCTGTATGAGCGGGCCCGCGAGCGGGGGTACGCTTCGCTCACCGCCTTTGCCACGGCACGCCCTGCCATCCCCCTGCTTGCGCTGGCCGAGGAACTCGGTGCGGACGACGTCGCCGCGGTTCAGGTGTTCACCGGGTTGCTGGCCGAGGCCGTGCAGCGCAATCAGGTCAAGCGCCTCGAACGCGACGTGCTCGCGCGGGAACTGTCCGCTCATCTCCCCAATGGCTGGCCCGCCGTGCTGGACGACGCCAACCGCTTCGTGATCGCCAAGGCGCTGGCCTCGTGGATTGCCTTCACTCCTGAAGATGACAAGGAGCGAGCCCGGCAGGTGATGGCAACACTCCTCGCCTCGCCTCCGCCGTCCGGCTGGCGCCCTCTCGGTCCCGACGATGAGCTGCTCCGCACGTTGTTGCCTGATGAGGAAGCCTGACTGCGGGCGCAGTTCCTCACAGTCGACCCTCCGCACCGGCCGGTTGGGGCACTCACTGTGCCTTGGCCGCGGGGTTCTTCACCCGCGTGTCCGTGGCAATCCAGTTCACCTCCCACGTCTTTCCTCCGTCCTCGGAGAACGCCTGCTCGAACCGGCAGGAGTCCGGCGTGATGTCCGAGATGACGAATCGAACGAAGATGGCCCGGCCATTCAATGTCTCCTGGGCATGGAACTCGCCACGCCCGTTCTTGAAGCCACCAATGGTGGGAGGCGTCAGGGTGCCGCCGGCGCTGCTGGCGAAGTTGAGGCTCCACTGACGGGACTCGGGGTTGTAGAGCCGCAGTGACAACCCTTCGATATGACCGGCTGGGCCACGGACATCGAGCTCCACCAGATTGGCGCGGCCATTCCAGACCTTGCGAACGACCGTGGTGCCCTCGTATTCGACCCAGTCATTGGAGCCGGTCAGAGGACGCAGGCGGCGCTTCAGGCGGGTCGTCCAGGTCCCCAGCTCCCAGTCGAAGTCATGCTGCCCATCCTTCTTCGCGGGCTGTGGAGACGGAGGTTTCTCCGCGCCGACCGCCGGCTGTGCGTTCCCTGGAAGCGGTTGAACCGCGATGGCCAGGAGGGACAGCAAAAGAGCAGCTCGAAGATGCCTGGGCATGTTCATGGGCACCCATGCTCGGTGTCACCTGTCACCGTCGCAATAGCCACTCCGGACGTGGCGGACATGGCCACTTCCCGCTGCGGTGGCTCACTGTGTCGGGCGCTTGCGGCCGTAGGCCTCTTCGAGAATCGCGTCACTCCCGAGCCGGCTCTCCTTCGCGGCCTCCACATCCAGGCCCTCGCCATGGCCGCGCCCGCGTCCCTCGAACACGATGCCCGGTCCATCGAACGACGCGGTGCGCGGGCATGACGGCAGCTTCAGCCCTGAGCGCAGCAAGTCACACGGCAGCGAGCCCGCCGACTCGAAGGTCGACTCCCCTTCCGTCCGCGTGCGGATGAACAACGCGCGCCCATTCTCGAAACGCAGCGACACCAGCGAGCGACCCACCAGCCCCTCCACGTCCGCGCGCGGGCGCACTTCGCTCCACGGCTCCTGCCCGCCCTGCGAGAACAGCAGCCACTCGTTCCACTTGAGTGCCGGCAGCCCCACCGCCTTCGCCTCTTCGCGCTGCACGCGCACGGTGCCTCGGAAGGCCTGGCAGTGCGTGGTGTCGCAGACGGCGCGGCCCGGGTGCCGGCTGTGCCGCTCGTTGTGCGCAATCACCCGCGCCAGCGCCACGCGCGCCTCGCCCTTCAGCGTCACGTCCTCCGCCGCCACCACGCCCGCCGTGTATTGCAGGCGCGTGGTGCGGAACACGAAGTCAGAGCCCCGCCGCGCCTTCATCGCGCTCGGTGTCGTGGGCACTCCTGGAGGCGGCCGGTACGCCGGAGGCGGCGACCACGTGAACACACCCGCGTAGTCCCGTCCCTCGGGCAGCTTCGGGAAGCGCACGCGCCAGGGCGCTCCCAGGCACACCGCCGCGCCACCCGACGTGAGCCCCTCCAGCCGCGTCCACTCCGCCGACGCGGCACGAGGCGTCCCACCGTCCACCGCGAAGCCCGCGCCGGGACACTGCGCCTCCACGTCCCTCGCGGGCACCAGCCCCAGCACCTGCACCCGCGCGACCTCCAGCCCGGCCTGCCGTCGCGCGCGGAACAACAGCTCCGGAATCTCCTGCGCGAAGTGGCGCGGCATCTTCCCCGGCCGCACCGCCACCAGCACCAGGTCCGCATCCACCGCCGCAATCCACCCGAACTGCGGCCGGCTCGCGGCATCTCGCACGGTGCCCGTCTTGGTGGCCACGCCCGCCAGCGCCTTCGACGCGGGCAGCTCCGCCAGCGTGCCGCGCGCGGCGTTGTCCGCCATCTGCGCCACCACCTCCGGCCGGGCCTCCGCCAGCAGCCGGTACGCCTGCGCCATGCCCCACGGGGACAGCGACAGCGTGGAGCGCAGTCCAATCGCATCCGCCATGTCCGCCGGAGTCCCCGTCAGCCCCACCGCCTTCAACACCGCCCCCCAAGCACCAAACGCCTTCGGCGCCGTGCCCGTCGCCTCCCAGTCCAGGAAGTACCCGTTGCACGAGCGCAGCAGCGCGGTGCGCGCGTCCAGCTTCGCGGGCAGCGCCGGCCCACAGGCCCACTCCTGCACCCCGGGACGCGGCTTCAACACCGGAGGCTCGGCCGCCGCAGCAGCGTAGACAAAGGGCTTCAGCGCCGAGCCATACGGCACCGCGCGCCGCACATCGCCCTCCGCCAGCAGCACCTCGCCCGAGTGCCGGCTCAGCACCACCGTGGCCGGCCCGGCCGCGCGGACCTCCACCTCGGCCAGCTCATCAATCGTCATCGGCGCCACCCACCGCGCCCCGTCGTGGCACTGGCGCAGCCGGCGCGACAGCGCCTGGGGAAAGCCCACCGACTCATTCAGCAGCCGCGCCAGCCCCCGCCGCGCCCGGGGCGTGTCCACCGATGGCGCCGCCGCCACCTCCGATGCCGCGCGAGTCAGCGACTGGTACGGCGAGTCCCGCCACGCCTCCAGCTCGCCGCTCACCGCGACGGAGAAGGCCTCGTGGAAGAGCCGGTCCTCACTCGACTGCGGACAGGCCCACCAGAGGAACTGGTGCGCCAGCTCGTGCCGCAGCGCCGCGCGCAGCCGGTCATCCAGCACGCCCGGCGTGTTCTGCCGCAGCTCCACCTGACCCGGCCGGCCCTGCGCGTTGCGCTCGGGGGCCAGGGCCGTGCCGCGCTCCAGGAGGATGGTGCCCGGAGCCTTCGCCGGAGCCGCACCGGCCTCCGCCACGTACCGGGCCTCCAGCGCCTTCCACGCGGCGTCCGCCTCGCGGCGAAGCTCCGCCTCGGGCGTCACGTCACCGCGAGTGACGAAGGTGGGGGTGGCCGCGAGCAGCGCGGCCACCGTGGCGGCCCACAGCATGGGCTACAGGTCGCCCGTGCTCTTCTTCGAGGGCACCACCTTCAACGAGGCCGCGGCCGAGCGCCCGTGGATGCTGGCGGCGTACATGTCCTCGATGCGCGCGGGAGGCGCGGAGAAGGTGCCCGGGAACTGCGCGCGCAGCACATAGCCCAGGGTGCGCGGGCTGTTGCTCCACCACGCCTGCTCCTCGAAGAAGAAGGTGGCGCGCTCCGGGTCCAGCACGCGGCGGCGGAGCGCCTCATGCGCCAGGGGCAGCGAGTGCGGAGGCCCGCGGAACGCCTTGTCCTCCTGCAGCGGGACGAAGCCCGCGGGCACCGCGTCCTCCACCACGTAGTACGCCGAGCGCACGCGGTTCTCTCCGCGCGCATCCAGCGTCAGCTCCACGTAGACCTCCTCGCCCTGGGACACGCTGTCCCCGGCCTCGAGCTTCACCTTCCCGCCCTCGCGCAGCACGTAGTAGCTGCGCTGGATGGACATGCCCTCCGCCTTCGGCTGCACCGCCGACAGCGGGGTGAGCGTGGTGGCCTGCAGCGTGGCCACGCCGTCGAAGCCGCCCACGTCCACCGTGCGCGTCCCCGGCTCCAGCACGGCTACGAGGCCCATGCCACGCGGGGAGAACTTCACCGCGCTCTTCACGCCCTTCACCTCCGGAGGCGTCATGCCCTTGAAGGCCTTCGCGTCGCGCTCCAGCAGCCACAGCGAGTGCAGCAGCGCGGTGCTCCGGTCGAACGTGGACAGGTCCGGCTCGGACAGCATCTCCAGAATCCGGCGGCGCGCGCGGGTGAGGTCCAGCGTGCCGAAGGACGCGGCATGCGCGGCGATGGCCGTCATGCCCACGCGGCGCAGTGGGAAGCGGAAGAACGCCTCGGACGTCTCCATCTCCTGGCCCGGCTTGTACGCGGCCAGCTTCGCGAAGCCCTGCCCGCTCTGCGACACCAGCGAGTTGATGCGGGCCTGGAGCGCCGGCTCCTTCATGATGCCCGCCTTCTCCGCGGCCAGCACCGCCAGCGCCAGCGGGTACAGCTGCCCGCCCTCCGCGCCCTCCACCAGCGCGCGCACGCGGGCGGCCTGCTTCGGGCCCTCCAGCCGCGCCAGCACGTAGGCGCGGGTGGCCTCGTACTCGGGCGGCAGCCCCTCCTGTGCTTCCAGCCAGCGCGAGCTGTCGACGATGCGCGAGTCACTGCGGTCCACCAGCCCCGCCTCCGCCGCGTAGGCCAGACCGTCCAGGGCGATGAGCGTCAGCGGCAGGCTCGGCGTGTCGTAGCCGCCGAACCAGGTGAAGCCGCCGCCCTTCACGGAGAGGTTGAGGATGCGCGCGGTGCCCTGCACCGAGCGGCTGCGCGCCTCGGCCAGCAGCGCCTGCGTGTCCGTGTCCAGCTTCGCCAGCGCGCCCGCCTGCTGGAGCACTTGATACACCGCCACGTTGGGCACGGTGGTGGACACCAGCTGCTCCAGGCAGCCGTACGGGTACGTCAGCAGCTCGCGCACGTTGGACAGCGCCGCGTCCACAATCGACGGCTGCAGCACCAGCTCCACGCTCGCCAGTGTCGCCTCCTTGGGGGCCGGCACCTCCAGCGCGCCGCCGCCCCAGGCGCTCACCTTCACGGTGTCCTCCACCGCGGACGACTCCACCTGGAACTGCTTCCGGTCCTTGAGCGGGTCCTTGCCACCCGTCACGTCCACCGCGAGCTGCGCGGCGCCCGTCTTCAGGGCCTTCAGCGTCACCGGCACCACCTGCTCGCCGCCCCTGGCCAGCTCCACCTTGTGCTGCGACTGGTCCGCCTTGAGCGAGCCCAGCGACGCCAGCTTCACGTCCAGCAGCTGGCTGCCCGGCGACTTCTCGCCCGCGGACAGGCGCACCGAGGCGAGCGCCTCGTCACCCTCGCGCAGGAACTGCGGCAGCGCGGCATAGAGGTTGAGGCCGCCGCGCGTGGCGAACTCGGACGTCCCCTCGCCGAAGCGGCCGGACGTGTCCGCCGCCACCGCCGTCACCACCCACAGCGTCTGGTTGGAGGGCAGCGTGAAGCGCACCGTGGCGCGACCGTCCCGGTCCGTCACCACCACCGGGTCCCAGTGCGCGGTGTCCTTCTCCAAATCCTTCGCCTGACGGCTGGGCGGCTTGATGGACGCGAAGGCATGGTCCGGCAGCCCGGCCATCTTCCGCGCCAGCGCCTCGCCGTAGCCGTAGCCCTGGAACTCGGCGGAGTAGAAGTTCGTCACGTTGTTGCGCGCCGGCGGGTAGAAGAAGTCCAGCACCTTGGGGCGGAACTCGCTCTGGATGGCGTAGACGGCCTTGTCCACCACACCCACGGACAGCTGCGCCACCACGCCACGGCCCTCGTGGTCCACCACGCGCACGTCCAGCGTCTGCTCGGTGAGCGGCGGAGCCTCCACGCGGCGGGGCTGCACCTGCACCGTGAGGGTGCGCTCGCGCGGCACCACGCGGAACGCCACCGTGCGCTCCTCCCAGCGGCCCGTGGCCGTGGGGTACGCGACGGACGCGTACACCGCGCTGCCGAAGCGCTTCTCCACGCTGAAGCTGTGCACCAGCGTGCGGCCCTTCAGCTCCACCACCTGCGTGTCATAGAGGCTGGCGCCCGCGAGCGTCACCCACACCGGGCCCGCGTCACGGCCTTCCGGGCCCCAGCCGTCGGGCATCAGCGCCACCAGCCGCGCGCTGTCACCCGGCTCCAGCACGCCGGACAGCGACGCCAGCGTGAGGTTGGGCACCTGCGCCACCGGCTCATCCGCCGCGCCGATGACGAGCAGCGACTCCTCGCCCTCCCACGTCTCACCCTTCTTGTCCTTCACCACCACGCGCGCAACCACCGCGCCCACGTCGGACGTGGGCACCTTCTCGCGGTGCGTGCCGTCCGCCGCCGTGGTGAACGAGCGCTTGCCCAGGCTCTTCTCCTCGCCGTCCGGCTTGCGCGAGAAGAACTCCACCTCGCCCTGCGTGACGCCGTAGGGCTTGCCAGACAGCGTGGTGGCGCGCACCGCCAGCGTCGCCTCGCCGCCCTTGGCCACCACCGCATCCGAGTACCGCGCCACACCCATCACCTCCACCTTCGACAGGAAGAAGGCGGTGGTGGAGTTGGCGAACGTCTCCTGGTCATCGCGCGCGCGGATGGTGAGCGAGTACCGGTACGGAATCCGCTCCTCGCCCGCGGCCAGCGCGGGGACGGCCACTTCGATGTCCGCCTCGCCATTCGCGTCGAACGCGCTCGCGCTGGACCACGGGTCCTCGGTGGCGTCGCGCGCGGCGACGGAGGAGTAGAGCCGCTCGGGGACGCTCAGCTTGCCCTCGGTGCTGGAGCCCGAGCCGTACGTCACCGCGCTGCCCTGGCCACCCTTGCCGGCGTCATCCACCCACGCGGGTGCGTCCAGCAGGCTGCGGTAGAGGAACACCTCGTACTTCGCGCCGTCGGGCGTGCCACCGGCGTAGCGACGGGCGCGCACCTTCACGCGCAGCGTCTGCCCGGGCACCACCGTCTCCGACTCCGGCTCCGCCTCCAGGTAGAACGTGGGCTTCACGTAGTCCTGCACGCGGGCCTCGCCCTGGTGCGGCTGGCCGTCGACCTCGGCCTCCACGCGCAGCACGCCGGTGCCCAAATCGTCCGGCACCTTGAGCGTGCCGTTGAACGCGCCGAACTCGTCCACCGGAGCGCGCGTGGTGAGGGCGCGGCCTTCCTGCGAGATGAGCTTCACCGTCACCTCGCGCTTCTTCGGCGTGAAGAGGCGCGCGAGGAAGGTGTCCGGCTGGCGCACCAGCCCGCGGTACTTCACCTCGTGGCCCGGCTTGTAGATGGGCCGGTCGCTGTAGATGAACACGTCCGGCGCCACCGCCAGCGCGGAGTAGAAGTCCGTGTCCACAATCGCCGTGTCACTGCCCGAAGAGGCCGTGGCGAGGATGCGCGGCTCGGACACCTCCAGCGTCACCTCGCCCTTGGCGTTCGTCGTCCCGGCCGGGCCCTTGCCCTTGGGCAGGTACACCTGCACCTGCGCGCCCTCGCGGGGCTTCTGGTCTCTTCCCGCCACGCGCACCAGCACCTGGCCGTCGGTCTGCTTCAGCTGCACCGTCAAGTCACTGACGACGAGCACCACCTGGCCTTCCACCCGGCCCTGCACGAGCTGGAGGACGTAGGTGCCGGCCGGCAGCGGCGCGAGCACCACGCGGCGTTCCTGGAAGCCGCTGCTCTCGCCGCCGGTGTTGAAGCCGGGGACGTTGAACTCGCGGTCGGCGCCGCCCAGGTCCAGGTTCAGCCACTGGCTGCGCGCCACGGTGAAGCCCGGGGGCACGCCCACCAGCTTCTGCGGCCCTTCCACCACCTTGGCCAGCGGCTCGCCCGAGCCCGGCACGTCCGGCGGCTTGGGCAGCACGTCACCCACCTGGCCGCGGAACGCCGGGTTGAGCGTGTCGAGCAGCCACATGCCCGGCGCGCTCACGGCGTTGAGGCCCCGGCTGAGCGCGCGGCCCGGGTTGTTCAGCGTCGGCGGCGTCTGGTACGCGCGGCGCAAATCTCCCTGCGCGCGGATGAAGGCATCCACGCTGTCCGGCTTGAGGACGCGCAGCTCCACGGGCCCCTTGTCCTCGAAGGCCACATCGACGGCCACGGGCTCCTGGCTGCCATAGGAGCGGGGCACGGTGATGTACAGCGGCTTGGCGGCGGCCACGCCGGACAGCACCAGGGCGGCGAGCGCCGCGTAACGAGCAACACTCTTCATGACCCGAAACCTCCAGGAACCAGCGAATCGCCCTGCACGGTGCCGCGCAGGCCCAGGTACGGCAGCGACTCCAGGTCGCGCCGCGCCGCTTCGATTTCAGGGGGCGCCGCCTTCGGCATCGGCGCGTTGCGCCCCACGCGGGACTCGGACAGGAAGCCGTCCATGGTGAGGCCGCTGAGCAGCCGTCCCGTATTCACGCCAAACGCCACCGACGTGGGCGCGCGCAGCCCCGCCACCACCGGACCCGCCGCGTTGAGCAGGTTGGGCGTCTTGCCCTCGCAGGCCTTGCCCAGCCGCTCCAGCTCGGCGGCGTTGGACGCCATCACCACGTGGTTGCAGAGCTTGCCGGACACCAGCCGGTTGTAGCCGCCGGTGAACAGCCCCTCCAGCGCGGCCGCGTCCTCGGTGCGGCCCCACAGCATGGCCATCTCCAGCGGCAGCGAAGAGTCTCCGCGCGGCGTCCACACCAGGGCCACCTGGCGCGTGCGCGTGGGGCCCTTGCCGCCGCCCTCCTTCCAGAACTCCTGCAGCGCATCGGGCTCCAGCGACTCGGGCAGCTTGAGCTGCACGGCCAGCAGCACCGGCGTCTCCTCGGGCACCAGCTTGAGCAGGTCATCGGACAGCGGCGCCGCGTCCAGGCGCGCGGGGCCATCCATGAGCTGCCCGGCGATGCCACGGCCCACCAGCGCATTGCCCTGCACGCCGAACTGGAGCCGCGCGCCCGGGGCGAGGCCCACGATGCTCGTCAGCAGCTGCACCTCGCGGCCATACGCGTCCGGGTCGAAGCCCAGCTCCACGTCGACATTGTCCGCGGCCTCCAGCGCCGGCAGCTCCGCGCACAGCCCCTGGAGCACCGCCACCGGGTGACGGGCCAGCACCATGCGGTCCGCCGACTTCGCCGCCCACAGCGTCTGCTCCGCCACCAGCCAGCGGCTCATCTCGTGCGTGCCGGGGACGCCGCCGGGGCAGCTCTCCGCCTTCAGGCCGCCACGGTTGGCCACGCCGTCCAGCGCGGTGAAGGCCGACGTGGTGACGTCTCCCGGGTTGGGGATGATGAAGGCCGGCGTGCTCGCCCGCGCATCACCGGCGAACCACACCACGCGGAACGGCGCGTCCAGGAGCTGGTTGGCGACGACGTCCAGGACCGCGCCCTTGAACTCGGCCTTCAGGTCCTCACCGGTGGAGCCGAGGAACGCGGCCCACCCGCCCAGGAAGCCCTGGCCCAGCGGCTTGCCGAGCTGCTCGCGCAGCCACGCGTTGCCGGCCATGGCCTCGCGCACCTTGCCAGGGTGGTGCACGTCCACCCAGATGGCCGAGGGCGCGGCGGTACCGGGCACCTCCATGGTGGTGACCTGGTGTCGGGCATGCCCTCCACCTCGGCGCCTGCGCTCGCCGGCCCTGTCCGTGCGCCGGTGACGAGCGGCGCGCCGCCCGAGCCACCGGACTTCATGCCGCGACGGCCCAGGACGAAGCCTCCCGCGACGGCGGCGCCGACGAGGGCGGTGATGAGGCCGATGAGCGCGGCCTTGGGCGGACCGCGCCGGGGAGGCGGAGCTGCCGGAGGAGGCGTGCCCGTGGGCGGGCTCGACGGAGACGTCATGGCATCCACTCCTTGAAGCGGAAGAAGCCGAGGAAGCCGGCGTTGTTCGGCACCGGGCGCCACTCCAGCGGCGCCTCGGTGGCAAGGTTGTGGAGGAGTCCGGTGCGCACCGCGGCGCCCTTCTCCCCCGGGTGGTAGACGACGCGAGTGGGCGCGTGGGCCCGGTCCTCCGGGCGCACCACCAGCATCAGGTGGAAGACGGTGCCGGAGTCATGCTCCTGTCGGAAGGCGAGGATGTCGCCCGTGCGCAGCGCCTCGCGCGTGGCGTCGTCACGGCCCAGCAGCGTGAAGTTCTGCTGCAGCAGCGTCTCCGCGTCCGCGAAGTCCGTGGGCTGGCCGCGCGCGTCCTTCCACAGGGGCCTGTTGAGGCGCACCGGGTCCCCAATCTTGTACGCGCGGCGGTAGGCGAAGCGGATGAGGCCCGCGCAGTCGCGCTGGTCCGGGTGCCACCAGGGGTCCTGGCTGCGCACCTGGGCGAGCGCCACGGTGGCCAGGAACCGGCGCAGCAGCATTTCACGCGTCTCGGGCTCGGGCTCCGCGGGCG
>JBKGHK010000869.1:0-3799 GCA_046520375.1 Pyxidicoccus sp. 3LFB2 | reverse complement strand
CGCGCAGAACACGGCGCTGGCGGCGCTCAACCGGCTGGCGTCCGAGGCCGCGTCCGCGCCCCACCCGCGCGCCTTCTTCGACCCGGGCACGGCGGAAATCGTGGGCCTGCTGGGCTGTGACGCGGTGGCCCTGCTGCTGCCAGTGGAGGGCTCGCACGAGCTGGAGCCGGCGTACGCGCGCGGGCTGGAGGACGGGACGTCCGAGCGCTTCGCCCGGCTGTGGCAGTCGGGTGGGCTGTGTGGCGAGGCGCAGCGGGAGGGCACCCCGCTGGAGTGCGACGTGAAGTCCTGCGCGGGCCCGCTGCGCGAGGAGCTGGAGCGCCAGGGCTTCCACACCGTGGTGGTGGTGCCGCTGCGGGTGCGCTCGCGGGGCGTGGGCACGCTCACCGTGCTGTTTCGCGAGCGGCGGCCCCTCACGGCGCTGGAGCGCGAGACGCTGCAGGCCATGGGCAGCCACTTCGCGGCGGCCATCGAGTCGCACCGGCTGTTGCACGAGCTGCGCGGACGCGCCGAGGACCTGGCGCTGCTGCACGAGGTGGCCAAGGCGCTGGCGGCCACGCTGGAGCTGGACAAGCTGCTGGCCACCGGCGTCACCAGCCTGTCGCGCATCGTCGACACGCCGGATGCGTACGCGCTGCTGCCGGACGCCACGGGCGAGTGGCTGCAGATACGCTCGGTGAGCGGCGGCCACCCGGAGATGCTCGGCAAGTCCCTGCCCATGCTCCCGGCCTACACCTCGCTGGCGGCAATGGCCTTCCACTCGCGCGAGGTGGTGCTGGTGGAGGACGCCGAGGCCGACCTGCGCGTCAACCCGGAGATGCGGCGCGCGACGGGCGCACGGGCCTACCTGGTGCTGCCGCTGGTGGTGCACGAGCGCCCGGTGGGCGTCATCCTGGCGGTGGAGACGCGCGGGCCGCGCCGCTTCACCGCTTCGGAGGTGGAGCGGGCGAGCGCCATCGCCAACCAGCTCGCGCTGGCCCGGGAGGGCGCGCGGCTGGTGGAGGACCTGAAGGCCAGCTACGTGGAGCTGGCGCGCACGCAGGCGCAGCTGGTGCGCCGCGAGCGGCTGGCGGCGCTGGGCGAGCTGTCCGCGGTGGTGGCCCACGAGGTGCGAAACCCGCTGGGCGCCATCTTCAACTCGGTGGCGTCCATCCGCCGCATCATCGGCCCGGAGAGCCCGGCGGTACCGCTGGTGGACATCGTGGGTGAGGAGGCGGACCGGCTCAACCGCATCGTCGCGGACCTGCTGACCTTCGCGCGGCCGCCCGCGCCCCACCCCTACGCGGTGCCGCTGTCGCCGCTGGTGGAGGACGCGGTGCGCGGCGCGCTGGCCGAGGCAGCCGGCAAGGTGCGCGTGGAGCTGGACCTGTCGGACGACGTGCCGTCGGTGACGGTGGACGAGCGGATGATGCGGCAGGCCTTCCTCAACCTGGCCATCAACGCGGTGCAGGCCATGCCCCAGGGCGGCATGCTGCGCGCCAGCGTGCGGCACCAGCCGGGTGACCCCGAGGTGGAGGTGCAGTTCTCCGACAGCGGGCCGGGCATCTCCCCGGAGGTGCGCGCGCGCATCTTCGAGCCCTTCTTCACCACCAAGGCCAAGGGCACCGGCCTGGGCCTCGCGGTGGTGAAGCGCATCATCGAGTCGCACCAGGGCCGCGTGTCACTGGAGTCCCAGCCGGGCCAGGGCACCACCTTCCGGCTCTACCTGCCCCTGGACGCGACGACGTCACCGGTGGTGCAGCAGCTCGACGGCTCCTGACGCCCCCCGGGACGTCCATGGCTGGACAGTCGGTAACGCGGGGTGGGGCCGCACGTCCGAGGAGCCATGAGCCATTTTCTTCGAGTTTCGATGCGCCGCCATGCGCCCCTGCTGGGCGCCCTGCTCTGCCTCGGTACCACCGCCGCCCGGGCCCAGGGGTCCACGCCTCCGGAGGAGCCCGGGGTGGCGATGCGGGTGGTGAGCGAACTGGGCTTCCTGGACGTGCTGGCCCACAGCATCCGCCAGGGCCGCGACGGCACCATCTTCCGTTACGTGGAGGACGGCGGGCAGGACAATCTCTACACGTTCGTGCGCGTGTCCGCGGAGCTGACGCTGCGGGGCCGGCACACGGTGGGCTTCCTGGTGCAGCCGCTGGCCTTCGACACGCAGGTGGTGCTGCGGCGGGACGTGCGCATCGACGCGCTCGACTTTCCCGCCGGCACGCCGCTGGACGTGCGCTACAGCTTTCCCTTCTACCG
This sequence comes from Pyxidicoccus sp. 3LFB2, assembly GCA_046520375.1. GTDB lineage: Bacteria > Myxococcota > Myxococcia > Myxococcales > Myxococcaceae > Myxococcus. The sequence continues at coordinate 1,561 of JBKGHK010000869.1, read as the reverse complement.
GGCGAGCTACCTCTACGACCTGCTGTCGGGGCCGAACCGGGAGCTGGCGGTGGGCGCGTCGCTGCAGCTTCGCAACGCCAGCTTCGTGTTCACCTCCGCGGACGGCACGCTGCGCCGGGCCACGCGAGACGTGGGGCCGGTGCCACTGCTGAAGGTGCGCGGGAAGTGGGGCCTGGGCGAGCGCTGGTGGGTGGGGCTGGAGGCGGACGGAAGCTATGCGCCGGTGGCCCTCATCAACGGGGATGAGAACTCCGACACCACGGGCGCGCTGCTGGACGCGTCGCTGCGCGGAGGGCTGCGCCTCACCGACAACATGGAGGCGTTCCTCAACCTGCGCTACCTGGGCGGCGGGGCGCGCGGCACGTCGGACGACAACGAGGACGAGTTCGGTGACGGCTACACCAGCAACTGGATAAACACCGCCACCGTCAGCCTGGGCTTCAGCTACCGGCTGCCCATCACGGACTGAGCCGTCAGCACTGCGGCGGTATCAGCGCCCAGGCCCCACGGGACACGCGGGGCCGGGCGCTACGGCGGCATCAGCGCCCAGGCCACACCGAGCCCCACGGCGCACGCTCCGGCGAAGATGCCCGCGGCGAGGAGGACGCGCCGGCCCCTCGTCCCCGGGCGTGGCGCACTCACCGCGGCCTCATCCTCTCCTGTGATGGCGCGGACCAGCTTCATCCGCCGCGCCTCCACGGAGGCCGCGTCCACCGGCTGCGAGATGTCCACGCCGAAGCCCACCTGCATCTCGCGCGTCACGGGGCGTGGCGGCACGACCTTCGGCGCGGTGGCGCGAGGCGACATCACCGGCGTCACCGTGTCCTCCTTCCCGGGGTACATCTGCGAGGGCCCGCTGGCCCGCGCCGCCTCGGCGTGCGCGATGGCCACCAGGACCTTCGACGCCTCCAGCGCCTCGGTGGCAACGGCGTCCGCGCCATGCGTCCGTGCCGCTGACACCTTGGACGCCTCCAGCGCCTCGGTGGCAACGGCGTCCGCGCCATGCGCCCGCGCCGCTGGCACCTTGGACGCCTCCAGCGCCTCGGTGATGGCGGTCTCCGAGGCTCGCATGCCCACTCCGAACATCGCCGTCATGCCCGGCGCGCCACGCTCCGCGCCCGAGGCTCCGTGCACAGACGGGGCGCTGGCTGTGCCCGGCGCCTCGTCACCCGCGCGCTCCGCGGGCACGAAGCCCTCGGGCGTGTCGATGCCACTGTGCTCGAAGGCGAGCGCGTTGGGCGGAGTAAGCACGGCGGCCAGCTCCTGCTCGGTGCGCGTGCGGGAGGCGTCTTCTCGCAAGAGCTCCTGCAGCGCCTTCTCCTCCGCCACCTTCTCTCGCGGGAAGGCGCTCTCCAGCAGCCGCGCGACGTCCGCGTCGCCCACGTTGGGCGTCAGCTTCGCCTTGAGCCGGGCCAGCTCCGCGCCCATGGCCACCGCGTCCGGGAAGCGGTGCTCGGGCTCGGACGCGAGCGCCCGCATCAGCAGCGCATCCACGCTGGTGGGCACGCCCTGGCGGAAGTTCCCCGCCGCTCCCACGTCGGGTACGCCGCGCGCCGCCAGC
>JBKGHK010000868.1:0-3806 GCA_046520375.1 Pyxidicoccus sp. 3LFB2 | reverse complement strand
CCTCGCCGGGCGCCAGCTCCAGCACGCCCAGCTCCGTGACGAGGCGCAGCCGCCCCGCCTGCGGCACGAGGAGCAGCTCGCCGTCGGCGTCGTAGAACACCCGGTCCACCATGGAGGTGTTGGCCAGGTAGAGGTGGATGCTGATGCCCGCGCCCGTCGCCGGGTCGCCGTTGCCGGCGTAGGTGACGAGCCCGTCCACGAAGTCCGTCGGCTTCGTGGGCGCGGGCAGCGGGCTCCAGCGCAGCCGGTTGGGCGAGACGGGCACCTCGTCGAACGGGCCTCCGCGCAAGAGCCCCTGCGGATGGGGCTCGAAGGCGGGGTGGTTGGCGCTCGGCCGGATGCGGTAGAGCCACGAGCGCCGGTTCTCCCGGCGCGGCGCGGTGAAGGCCGAGCCCGACAGCTGCTCGGCATAGAGCCCGTAGGGCGTGCGCTGCGGTGAGTTCTGCCCCTGGGGAAGCGCGCCGGGCACGGCCTCGGTGGCAAGCTCGTTGCCGAAGCCAGAGAGGTAGCCGCCGGGGGCCTGCTTCAGCTCGCTCCCGGGTTGGGTATCGGTGGTCACCGGTCTCTCCTCACTCGGCGCGCGGGCGCGTTATCGAACGGCGTCGACCTTGATCACGCCGCGGCGGATCTGGTCAAGCTCGATGGACTCGAAGAGCGCCTGGAAGTTCCCGTTACCGAACCCCTCGTTGCCCTTGCGCTGGATGATTTCGAAGAAGATGGGCCCGAAGAGGTTCTCGGTGAAGATCTGCAGCAGGAGCCCCTCCTCCTTGCTGCCGTCGATGAGGATGCGGTTCTTCTTCATCCGCTCCAGGTCCTCACCGTGGTTGGGGATGCGCTTGTCGACCAGGTCGTAATAGGTCTCGATGGTGTCCTGCAGCAGCACGCCGCGCTGGCGCAGGCGCTCCACGGTGCCGTAGATGTCGCGCGTCGTCAGGGCCAGGTGCTGGATGCCCTCGCCGTTGTACTGGCGGATGAACTCTTCAATCTGCGACTTGTCGTCCTGGCTCTCGTTGAGCGGGATGCGGATGGCCTTGTCCGGGGCAATCATCGCCTGGCTGAACAGGCCCGTCGCCTGGCCCTTGATGTCGAAGTACTTCTGCTCGGTGAAGCCGAAGATGCGGCCGTAGAACGACGACCAGGTCCGCATCTGGCCCCGGCGCACGTTGTGCGTCAGGTGGTCCAGCGTCTCCAGACCTACGCTGTTCTTCGCCTCGTTCGCGTCGGCGCCGGGGAACTTCTCCCAGGCGTCATAGATGGTGCCCTTCGCGCCGTAGCGGTCGACGAGATACAGCAGGCTGCCGCCGATGCCCTCGAGCACATAGGAGCCCTCGCCCAGCGCGCCGCGCGACGGGTCCGCGGCGCGGGCGCGCTCCAGCGCCATCTCGTACGCCGCCCGGGCGTTGGCCACGCGGAACGCCATGCCGCTGGCCGACGGGCCGTGGGCCGCGCGGAACTCCGCCGCCTGCCCCGTGGGCTCCTGGTTGATGAGCAGGTTGATGTCTCCCTGCTTGTAGCGAACCAGCTGCTTGGTGGGGTGCTTGGAGTACGCGACGAACCCCAGCCGCTCCACCAGCTTCACCATCACTTCAGGAGCCGGGCTCGTGAACTCCACGAACTCGAAACCGTTCAGCCCCAGGGGGTTCTCAGCCGTATCCACCATTGCACCGCCTCCACGCATCTGATTGGGCGCGGCTTCCCGCGCCAGGTTCCGTGAAGCCCCCAGCTGAGGGAGGCCTCTTCGACGCGAAAGGTAGGGACCGACCTCATCCAGCAAAAGTACAAAGGACAGGCAGAGATTGTCAGTCCTGTGCACAGTGCGGCGCGCCACGGATTCGCCAGAAAACTTCAAATACAGCGGAGCGTTTCCGGGCCCGGAGGTTGGCTGCCTGCCCCCCGTTTCCTACCCCTCAGGGAGGAAACGGGGCCTGCCCTCTGGACCGCCGTCCCGCCGAGGGAATGTCAGACCCCTCCGGTAGTCTCCTTCCATCAACAACGAAGCCGAAAAGGAAGGTCGCCATGACTGCCACTCGTGAGAACCCGCGTGTCTCCGTCAACAAGCTCGGCCAGTACCTCACCGCGACGCCTTCGCTGCGGAAGCGCATCATCCACGGCCAGAAGCACCCGGTGGACCCGCAGTACCTGCGCTACCCGGCCGCCGCCCAGGCCATCGTCGAGTTCCTCTGCGAGGGCCGCGACGAGGTCATCCTCCGCTACCACCAGCGTCGACTGCTGAACGCCGCGCCGGAGTCGGACTTCGACGCCCACCGCCTGGCGCTGTGCGCCGAGGCCCTGCAGCGCTGCCTCGTCTCCGTGGACGGGCTCGCCTCGCACGCCATCGCCAGCCCGGCGGACGCGGACCTGCCGCCGCTGGAGCTGTCGGGCGTCGCCATCAGCGTGCGGCCCGAGGTCATCCTGCGCAGCGTGGATGCCCAGGGGCAGATGCGCTCCGGCCTGCTCAAGCTCTACTTCTCCAAGCACACGCCGCTGGACGAGCGCTCCGGGCAGTACATCGCCACCGTGCTGCAGCTGTATGCGGAGCAGCGGCTGGAGCAGCGCGGCCCGGTGGACCCGCGCCTGGTGGGCGTCTTCGACGTCTTCGCCGGCCGGCTGCACTTCGCGCCCCGCGCCCAGCAGCGCCGGATGAACGACGTGAAGCTGGCCTGCGAGGAGATTGCCGCGCGCTGGAACGTGAACTGACGAGAGGGCCCGTGACGCGGGTGTCCGTTTTCGGGACGTGACTTCCCGCATCCGTGCAGCCTCCGGGGGCCCGAGGGGACGCCGACCCTTGGAAACCCGGGGGCTTGTCCCGGCCCTGGACGCTGGCATGCCCTTCGCTCTGGGCCTTCGGTCCATGGACTCGCTCCGCCAGGACTTCCGCTACGCGCTGCGCACGCTGGCGCGTACCCCCGGCTTCACGCTGGCCGCCGGAATCACGCTCGCGCTGGCCATTGGCGCGAACACCGTCCTCTTCAGCGCCATCCACACCATGCTGCTGCGGCCCCTGCCCTTCCACGAGGCCGGAGAGCTGGTGCGCGTCTGGTGCCGCCAGGGCGGAGGGCTCGACCAGGCCTCCGTCTCGGACCCGGAGCTGCTCGGCTGGCGGGAGCATGGCCGGAGCTTCACGCGGCTCGCGGGCTTCGCGCGCAGGGACCTCAACCGCACCGGGGTGGAGGCGCCGGAGCGGGTGCGCGCGAGCATCGTCACCTCCAACTTCTTCTCCACGCTGGGGGTGCGCCCCACGCAGGGCCGCGACTTCACCGACGACGACGCCCGGCCCGGCCAGCCGGCCTCCGTGGTGGTGGTGAGCCACGGCTTCTGGAAGCGGGCACTCGCCGGGGGCGCGGACGCGGTGGGCCGGACGGTGGTGTTGGACGGCCGCGGCCACACCGTGGTGGGAGTGCTGCCGGAGTCCTTCAACTTCCCGGAGTACTCCGACGAGGCGGAGGTCTGGCTTCCCTTCGGGTTGGATGCCCAGCGCCATGGCTACCACACCCTGTCCGTGCTGGGCCGGAGGGCACCGGGTGTCACCCCGGAGGCGGCGCGGGCGGACCTGGAGCGGGTGGCCGCGCTCATCCACCGCCCGGAGTCCGGGGTGGAGGTGCCGCACGGGGTGACGATGCGCCCCTGGCAGGAGGAGCTCACCGGGAACATGCGCCCGGTGCTGTGGACGCTGTGGGGCGCGGTCGCCTTCGTGCTGCTCATCGCCTGCGCCAACGTGGCGAACCTGATGCTGGTGCGGGCGCTGGCACGGCAGCGCGACGGCGCCATCCGCTCGGCGCTGGGGGCCAGCCGGGGCCGCCGCGTGG
>JBKGHK010000867.1:0-3807 GCA_046520375.1 Pyxidicoccus sp. 3LFB2 | reverse complement strand
GCCGCGAACAGCAGCGCCAGCGTCTCCGGCGACAGCGGCCCCGCGCCTCCGGGCATGCCCAGCCGCCCGGTGAGGGCCTGGCGAATCATGGTGCCCACGGGCCCGTCGGAGGGCTCGCGCGTGGTGAGCACGCCGTGCCCCTCCGCGCGCAGCAGGGCGGCCAGCCGCTCCACCTGGGTGGTGGTACCGGCGCCGTCGAGTCCCTCCAGGACGATGAACCGCCCCTTCCGGGCGGCCTTCTTCGCGGCGCTCACCGGGGCAGCAGGGCCGCGGGGTCGTCCAGGCGCAGCTGGCGGCGCAGCTCCAGCATCGTCTCGTAGCCCTTCAGCTCCGTCACCAGGACCTTGCGACCGGCGAGGTAGTTGCGGAGGGCGTACACCAGGAGCCCCAGCGACAGCAGGGCCGCGCCCCACGCGAGGAAGGGCGTGCGCAGCGAGTCGTAGAACAGCTTGCCCGCCGCACCACCAATCAGGAGGGCGGCAATGGTGGAGACGCCCGCATGGGCGAAGTGCGTCGTGCTCTGGCGGGCGGACAGGCTCTCTTGAAGCTGGTCGAGCTGGGTCCGCAGTTCCTGGGTATCAGCGCTCATCACGGAGCCGCGGACCCTACATCAGCCCGCCCCACCCGTCGAGTCGCCACCCTGCCCCCCCACCAACCGTCGGTCTTCCAACGGCTTACGGCCTTCATGCCTGCCCCCTGGAGAGCCCCGCCGGGCTCATCCCCTCCATCACCTGGACGCACAGCTTCCAGCAGGTTGCCTTGCGAGCCTGGGGCCCGCGCGCTACATGCGCCCAGGACATGCAGCCCTCCCGGCGGACCGACACCTCCATGAGTCACGACTCCCAGCTCTCCTCCATCGAGGACGCCATCCGCGACATCCGCGACGGCAAGTTCGTCATCGTCGCCGACGACGAGGACCGTGAGAACGAGGGGGACCTCATCATGGCGGCGGAGAAGGTGACGCCCGAGCACCTCGCCTTCATGGTCCGCCATACCAGCGGCATCGTCTGCCAGCCCATGCTGGCCGAGCGGCTGGACGCGCTCCGCCTGCCGCAGATGGTGGCGGACAACACCGAGTCCCACCGCACCGCCTTCACCGTCTCCGTGGACTTCCGGCACGGCACCACCACCGGCGTGTCGGCGGCGGACCGCGCGAAGACCATCCGCGCGCTGGTGGACCCGAACAGCAAGGCCGATGACTTCCTGCGCCCCGGCCACATCTTCCCGCTGCGCTACCGCGAGGGCGGCGTGCTGCGCCGGGCCGGTCACACCGAGGCCACCGTGGACCTGTCCCGTCTCGCGGGCCTGGAGGCCTCCGGCATCCTCTGCGAGCTGGTGAAGGACGACGGCACGATGATGCGGATGCCGGACCTGATGGCCTTCTCCCGCGAGCACAAGCTGGCGGTCATCACCATCGCCGACCTCATCGAGTACCGCCGCCGCAAGGACCGGCTGGTGCGCCGCGAGCCCGGCCAGCACACCGTCACCACCCGCTACGGCGAGTTCACCGCCCTCACCTACACGTGGCTGCCCGACGGCGTGAAGTCGCTGGTGCTGGTGAAGGGCGACCCCGCGGCCCGGCCCAGCACGCTGGTGCGGCTGCATGCCGCGTGCGCCATGGGCGACGTGTTCGGCGCTCCGTCCTGCGGCTGCAACGTGCTGCTGGACCAGGCGCTCGCGCGCATCTCCCGCGAGGGCAACGGCGTGCTCGTGTACCTGCCCGGCATGCACGGTGACGACTTCGGCATCAATCACAAGCGCAACTCGGATGGCAGCAGCGGCCCGAACCGGGGCCCGCAGGACTCGCGAGACCTGGGCATGGGCTGCCAGATCCTCAACGACCTGGGCGTGCGCTCGCTGCAGGTGATGACCAACACGGACATCACCTACCGTGGCCTCGCGGGCTTCGGTCTCACCATCGACAAGCGCGTGCCACTGCTCGCGGACTGACGGCGATGGCGTGTGCTCGCGCATCGCGGCTTCGGATGCGTCCGTGAGCGCAATGCACAGTGGGGCCTCCGGCGCATGAGCCCAGGCTCCTACTGCCTCGGCCGAGCCATCAGCTCGGCAGGTTCAAGCCCGAGCGCCTCAGCCCCAGCTCCAACTGCCTCAGCCGAGCCGTCAGCTCGGCAGGTTCAAGCCTGAGCACCTCAGCCCAGGCTTGTCAGCGTCGACGGAGCACGCAGCCCGGCTCCGTCTGACTGAACGGGCCATCCCAGCGCCTTAGCCCAGGTCCGCCAGGGCACTCCGGACTGCGTCGAGGTTCGCGGGCAGCTCCACCGGGGGATTCGCGTAGCGGCTCGTCACGTCCGCCAGCGCGCTCCGGTGGTAGCCCACCTTGAAGTCCGCGAACTTCAGGCCGTGCGCGGTGGCCACCACCGCCACGCTCGCGCCCCGGGCAATCACGCCCTGGGCCACCAGCTTCTCCACCGCCGCCAGCGCCACGCCCGTCTGCGGGCACGTGAAGGTGCCCTCGCGGTCCGCCCGCGCCGCGGCGTTGGAGAGCTCGGACTCCGTCGCCTCCTCCACCACGCCGTCGAAGGCCTTGAGGATTCGCACCGCGCGCTTGAAGGACACCGGGTTGCCAATCTGGATGGCCGACGCCAACGTCTTCTCCGCCTGCATGGGCACCAGCTCGCTGAAGCCGCCCCGGAAGGAGCGGGCCAGCGGGTTGGCCCGCTGCGCCTGCGCCACGGCGATGCGCGGCCGCTTCGTAATCAGGCCCAGCTCCAGCATCAGCTCGAAGCCCTTCCCCAGCGCGCTCGCGTTGCCCAGGTTGCCGCCGGGAATCACCACCCAGTCCGGCGGCTCCCAGCCCAGGTCCTGGCACAGCTCCACGGCGACCATCTTCTGGCCCTCGATGCGCAGCGAGTTCATCGAGTTCGCCAGGTACAGCCCCGTGTCCGCCGTCACCGCCTGCACCAGCTTCATGCAGCCGTCGAAGTCCGTGTCCAGCGACAGCACCCGCGCCCCGTTGGCGATGGGCTGCACCAGCTGCGCGAGCGACACCTTGTCGCGCGGCAGGAACACCACCGCCGGAATGCCCGCCGCCGCGCAGTAGGCGGAGAGCGCCGCGGACGTGTCTCCCGTGGACGCGCACGCCACCGCGCGCAGCGGGACGCCCTTCGAGCGCATGTGCTTCACCGCGGAGACCAGGACGGTCATCCCCCAGTCCTTGAAGCTCCCCGTCGGCGAGACGCCGCACTCCTTCAAATCGAGCGCCGACAGCCCCAGCTCGGAGGCCATGCGCGGCAGCGGCTTGAGCGGCACGCGCCCCTCGCCCAGCGACACGATGTCCTCGGTGGGGAGCTGCGGGAGGGCCCACTCGTGCTTGCCCCACACGCCCGAGGCGTCCGGCAGCCGCGACGCGCCGAAGCGCGACTCGAAGCGGCGCTTCCACATCACCGCGGGCACGCCGCGCAGGGCCTCGACGTCGTGAGACACCTCCAGCAACCCATTACAGCGCGGGCACCGGTACACGACTTCCAGCAGCGAGGCGCGGAAGTCACAGCCCTCGCTGCACGCGTACTCCGCGCGGAACTTCGGATCCGGCATGATCATGCGTCCACCCTGGCACGCGTCCCACACTCCGCACAGGTCTTCCCGGGCCGCGTGGGCGTATGGCACGTCGGGCAGGGAAGCCAGGCGTCCTCATCTCCCCCGGGGCGCTTCGCACCGGCCGTGGCGTTGGCCGCCGGGCGCGCGCGCGGCAGCCGCATGCCGCAGTGGTCGCAGAGCATCCCCTGCGCCTGCGTGTTGCGGCAGTAGCGGCAGACCACGGCGCCCCACAGGGGCCACGGTGCGCAC
>JBKGHK010000866.1:0-3809 GCA_046520375.1 Pyxidicoccus sp. 3LFB2 | reverse complement strand
TGTAGCAGTTGTAGACGGTGCCGAGGTGGTCGTAGTTGGTGTTGACCACCGGGTCAGCGTGCTCCGGCTGGCCCTCGGAACGCACCAGCGTGCCCGGCAGCGCGGTGCCGTTGTTGCCGTTGTGCATCCGGCGGTTCATGGCCTCGTGGATGGTCGGGATGCGCAGCTGCACATCGCCGTTGGTCGCATCCACCAGGATGATGTCGCGCACGGGGGTGCCGTCCGCCTTCTCGCCCGTCTGCAGCAGCTTGTACATCAGGCGCAGCTCGTTCTCGACGCGCCAGTACACCAGCTCCGCGTCGGGGCTGGTGACGAAGCCCTCGAGGGCCTCGCGGTCGGAAGCGGCCGAGGCCACCGCGGTCTCACCGGCGATGGAGGCCTTCTCCACGGCCTTCAGGTCGCTGCGAACGTTGGTGTTCGCGGCGATGACCTGACCATCCCGCACGTGCAGGCGCAGCTCGCCGCCGAACACGGGGATGTCGTTGTGACGAACAGCGTAGCGGTAGTGGAAGTCGCCCTGCTTGTCCTGGTAGCCCTTCTGGAACACCAGGTTGGCGGGGGCCAGGTGGAACATCGGGGCCAGGGCCTCGACCACCGGGGCCAGCGCCGCCTGCCCGAGGGCCGCCGCGCCCGCGCCCTGCAGCACCGGCATGGTGCCCAGGTTGCCCGTCACGAACGTGGCCACACCGGCCGCGTCCTTCGACACTACGTTATGCCCATTCTCCAGCGCCGCGGTGTTCGCGGCAGCCCCGTCCTTCGTCTCGGGGGTGGGGGTGGACTCGTTGCAGCCGACAACGACAGACAGCGCCGCGATTCCGAATGCTCCGCGTACTCGATTGCTGCTCTTCACCATGTAATCCTCCTAAGCGGAAAGATTAGGAAGCATGGTGGCATAGCCCGCACCGGTATTTCAAGGTTGCGCGATTATTTCAGGCTATCATCAATTCTTACAAATCAAGGTTTCACATGCAAGCCTAAAAATTCCGTGGGCTTAGAAGGACCCGGCCGAGTCCCTGGAGACCTTGGGGACGACGTGGCAGGTCATATCCCGATCCCCACTTTTTTCGCAAACGTGGGTGGCCGAAGAGGATTTTCTGGGGTCCGCGCGCGCGTACGGGCGAAAAAAAAACGCGGCCAGGCCGCGGCGAGGGCAATGCCTGGGGCACCACCGTCGCGCGGCCAGCGTGGAGTTCTGCGGGGAGGGGAAAATTGGCGTCCGAGTGAAGAAGCCATCCGACTTCAAGGCTCGCGCTCTACCGGGCTGAGCTACCTCCCGGCAGCTATCGGGAGGGCCGGATTCGAACCGGCGACAACGGGCACCCAGTGCGTGTAGGGCCTCTCCGGCCGGACGCCGAAGACTGTGAAATGTGAAAGGAATTGAAGCGCCCGAGGGGCGAAGCCATGGGTGCTGCTCGATTAAGAGTCGAGTGCCTGAACCATTCGGCGATTCCGCCACAAGTGGCGGAAGTTGGATTCGAACCAACATGCGGGCGTGTAGGGCCTCGCCGGCCGGGCGCTTCAAAGGGTGGGCGAGGTTGTCGGGCACCGCGTGCCGTGGACCTTGCCTGCGAGGAGAAGGACGCGCGCGGCGCGCCCCACCTGACAGCGGGGATTTCGCGCCGAATAATCCCGCGCCGCGCCCCGGGGGACGCCGTTACGCTAGCGCCCACCCTGGAGGTAGAGACAATGCGCGCACTGCAGCTGCAGCGGCTGGATGGACCCGATGGGCTCCAGCTCGTGGAAACCCCTGAGCCCGAGGGCGATGACCTGGTGCTCATCGACGTGGTGGCCGCGGGCGTGGCCTTCCCGGACCTGCTGCTCACGCGGGGCCAGTACCAGTTCAAGCCGGCGCTGCCCTTCATCCCCGGCGTGGAGGTGGCGGGTGTGGTGCGCCGCGCCCCGGCCACCGCGAGCGTGAAGCCGGGAGACCGGGTGATGGCGTTCAGCTTCGGGCTGGGCGGCTTCGCCGAGGTGGCGGCGATTCAGCCGGAGATGGTGTTCCGCATCCCCGAGCGCTGGAGCTTCGAGGCGGCGGCGGGCGTGGTGATGAACTACCACACGGCGCACTTCGCGCTGCACCGGCGCGGCCGGGTGAAGGCGGGCGAGACGGTGCTGGTCACGCGCCGCGGCGGCGTGGGGACGGCGGCCGTGCAGGTGGCGCGCGGCGCGGACGCGCGAGTCATCGCCGTGGTGAGCGACGAGCGCAAGGCCGAGGTGGCGAGGAAGGCCGGCGCGCACGAGGTGGTGCTGTCCACCGGCGACTGGGTGGCGCAGGTGCGCGAGAAGACGGGTGGCCTGGGCGCCAACGTGGTGCTGGACCCGGTGGGCGGCGACATCTTCGACAAGAGCCTCAAGTGCCTCGCGCCGGAAGGGCGCCTGCTGGTGGTGGGCTTCGCCGGCGGCCGCATCCCCGAGGTGCAGGTGAACCGGCTGCTGCTGCGCAACATCGACGTGGTGGGCGTGGCGTGGGGCGCGTTCCTCCTCCACGAGCCGTCCCTGACGCCCACCATCGCCAAGGACCTGGAGGCCATGGCCGACAAGGGCGTGCTCGAGCCCGTGGTGGGCAGCGTCTTCCCGCTGGAGCAGGGCGCGCAGGCGCTGCGCGAACTGGAGGCGCGGCGGGCCACGGGCAAGGTCGTGCTGCGCGTCCGGCCGGGCTGAGCCAGGGCCTGCTTCCAGCACAGGGCAGGCGGGCCCGGGCCGGTGTCCCGGGCGCCGCTTCCCTGCTCCGCCTCCGGGCTGTCTGGCCGTGGACGCTTCACTGCCGGACGCTCGACTGGCGACGCGACGTGGCCGAGGGTGAGACGCTCCATCCTTGTCCCTCATCCTTCGTCTGGAGTCCCTCGTTCCCATGCTCAGTCGCGTTGACGCCCTCAAGGAGGAGCACGGCCGGCTGCGCACGCTGCTGGGCCGCTGCGACTCCGCCGCGGCGTCGGAGCTGCCCCCGCTGATGAACCAGCTTCAAACGTCGCTGCGGCCGCACCTGGAGTCCAAGCAGGCCCTCTACGTCCAGGCCGTGCAGGCGGTGCAGGCCGCGGGCACTCCGACGGAGCTGTCGCTGCTGGGCATCTTCCGCACCAACCTGGGCGTGGTGTCCGGGGCGGTGATGGGCTTTCTCGACGCACCAGACCCCCAGCCCGAGCGCCTGCGGGAGCGGCTGCGCGCGGTGGTGGGCGCGCTGCGCTCGCTGCTGGACACCGAGGAGAAGGTGGTCTTCCCGCTCTGCACGCGCTACCTGACCCACGGCGCGGCGGGCGCCGTCCCGCGCCGGCCCCGCCTCGAGGAGGGCAGGCAATGAGCTCCCGGATTCCCATGGACATGTCGCCCCTGGACGCCCCCCAGCGGCTGCGGACCTTCGACGCGCCCCTGCTGGACGCCACCCCGGACGCGGAGCTGCAGCGGCTGGTGACCGAGGCCAGCACGCTGAGCGGCTTCCCCATTGCCCTGGTGAGCCTGGTGGTGAGCCGCATCCAGTTCTTCCGCGCGCAGGTCGGCCTGCCGCCGGAGCTGGAGGCGTCTCGCGCCACGGACCGGTGCACCTCGCTCTGCCAGTTCGTGGTGGCCGGAGCGCGACCGCTGGAGGTGGTGGACGCCGCCAGCGACCCGTCACTGCCCGCGGACCTGGTGGAGCGCTATGGCATCCGCGCCTACGTGGGCTTCCCGCTGCGCGTCGCGGGGCAGACGGTGGGCTCCTTCTGCGTCATCGACGTGAAGCCCGCCCGGCTGGAGCCGGCGGTGATGGAGCGGCTGGAGGCCCTGGCCCGGGCGGCCAGTGCCCGGCTGGAGGCGCTGGCGCGAAACGCCACACC
>JBKGHK010000865.1:0-3812 GCA_046520375.1 Pyxidicoccus sp. 3LFB2 | reverse complement strand
AGAAGCCCCGCGCCTCGCCGAGGATGACCACGTCCAGGTCCTCGTCCGGGGCCACGCCGGCCCGCTTCCGCGCGGCCTCTACCGCCTCGGGCAGGCCGCCCAGCCGGTCCACCAGCCCGCGCGCCAGCGCGTCCTGGCCGCTCCACACGCGGCCCCGCGCCACCTCGTCCACCTTCGCCTTGTCCAGCTTCCGGCGCGCGGCGACCTCGGTGATGAAGGCGTCGTACGACGCATCCACCCACGCCTGGGCGGCCTTCTGCTCCTCCGGCGTCCACGGCCGCCACATGTCGAAGATGTCCGCCATGGGCGCGCGGGTGATGCTCTCCTGGTGGATGCCGAGCGCTCCGCCCAGCAGCCCCTGCAGCGCGGGCTTGATGTAGAAGACGCCGATGCTGCCGGTAATCGTGGGCGCCAGCGCGAGCACCTCATGCGCGCCCATGGCGGCGTAGTAGCCGCCGGACGCCGCGACGTCGCCCATGGAGGCGATGACGGGCTTGTGCTTCGCCGCCTCCAGCACCGCCTGGTACATCAGGTGCGAGGCCAGCACGTCCCCGCCGCCCGAGTCCACGCGGATGACGATGGCCACCACCGACGCGTCGGACTGCGCCTGCTCCAGCGCCCGCACCACCGTCTCGGCGCCGGCAATCTGGCTGAAGCCCAGCGGGTCCTCGCGGCTGCGGCCCCCGGCGATGTTGCCCAGCACCGGCACCACCGCCACGCGGCGCCGGCGGCCCCAGCGGCCCTCGCGCTCGTCCCGGGGCGCGTAGGTGGTGCTGAAGCGGCCTCCGGGCACCAGCTCCTTCACCTTCGCGTCCAGCTCGGTGGGGAGGATGATGCCGTCCAGGAAGCCCAGCGCGTGCGCCTGCTTCGCGGTGGCCAGGCCCGTGGCCCACAGCTCGCGCAGCCGCTCCGGCGGAAGCTTGCGCGACTCCAGCACGCCCTTCTCGTACCAGGCCGTCTGCGTGTCCAGGTACGCGTTCACCGTCTCCCGCGCCGCCTCGCTGGGCTCCAGCAGGGTGAGCTGCTCGGGCGCCGTCTTGTACTGGCCCACGCGCGCCACGTCCCAGTGCACGCCCAGCTTCTGCATCGTCCCGCCAAACGTCTGCAGGTGCGCCACCAGGCCGTTGATGGGCAGCATCGCCTCGGGCACCGCGTAGACGCGGTCCGCCGCGGAGGCCACGAAGTAGCCCCGGTCATCCGCCGACAGCAGCACCGCCATCACCCGCTTGCCCGAGGCGCGCAGCCGCAGCACCGCCTGCCGCAGCTCCTCCGCCTTGCCCCAGTCCAGGCCGGGCAGGCCCTCCATCTTCAGCACCACGCCCGTCAGCCGCTCGTCCTTCGCGGCCAGGTCCAGCCACCGCGTCAGTCTCAGGTACGGGTCCGTACCGCTCGCCCCCAGCAGTGTCAGCAGCGGGCTGGTGCCACCGGACAGCATGTCGTTGAGGTCCAGCATCGTCACCACGCCGCCGGGCGGGCGCAGGCCCCGGTAGCTCTCGCTGGACAGGCGCACCGCTACCACGTGGTTCGTCCCGTCCTCGGTGCCGCCCGCCGCGTAGGTGAGGCCCAGGCCGGACGTGTCCACCGTGGCCGCCACCTGGAGCGCCAACGGCACGCCGCTGACGAAGCCGTGCGACACGCCCGCGCCCAGGCGCAGGCCCGGAATCACCTCCGCTTGGAGCGTGTACGTCGCCTGCCCCTGGCGGAAGGCCCCTTCGGAGAAGAGCCAGTCCACGCCCAGCGTGTAGCGCTCGTCCAAAGGCCGCAGCCCCAGGCCCAGGTTGTACTGGCGCTTGAGCTCCACGCCGCCTTCTTCGGGCGCGTTGAGGTCGCGGACCACCGCCGCCAGCGACAGTCCGCGCGCCGGCCGGGCGGTAAGGCCCAGGTCGAAGCTGGACAGGTTGTCGAGGTCGTCGTCGTCCGAGCTGAAGTCGTGCCACGCGCCGCCCAGCTGCAGCGTGCGCGAGCCCAGCGACAGGCCCAGCGACGTCTTGCGGTAGTCCGGCTCGGCGCGGCCGCGCACCCACTCCATGGCGCCGCCCAGGCCCAGGCCGAAGAGGCGCGTGGAGAGGAAGACGCCGTCCCCCACGCTGTCGCGCACCAGGTTGCGCTCGTGCAGGTAGAAGAGCTGGCTGCCCCCCACGTAGCCCAGCCCCGCCGGGTTGAGGGAGAGGGCGGTGGCCTCGTCCACCAGGGCCGCCCCGGTGGGGGGCAGCGTCACCCCCCGGGAGGGCAGGGGGGCGCGGTCGATGGCGCCCGTCTGGGCAAGGGCAAGCGAGGGGAGCAGCAGGAGGGCGAGCAGGCGCATACGCCCCGGGACTCTAGGCGTCGAGCGCCCCGGGACAAGCGCCGCGCGTCACCAATCCTCGGTTCCGGACACCCCGTCCAGCGGGTCGTCGGCTTTCTTCTTCTTTTCGGCCGCCTTGGTGCGGCCGCCACGGTCCTCGGCGCTCCAGTCCTCGGTGCCGCCGCGGTTGTCCAGCGGGTCCGAGCTGCGCGTCACCTTCTCACCGGTGCCGTTGACGAGCTGGTTGACGATGCGCTCCATCTCCGCCTTCAGCTGGCCGAACTCGTCGCCCTGGAGCGCCACGCGGCGGCCTCCCAGCCGCTTGCCGCTCTTCACGTCGTAGTAGCCCAGGTGCAGCTCGGAGCCCTCTTCCAGCGCCTTCAGCGTGCCCACCATCACCCGGTCCAGCCCCAGCGACTGGCCCATGGCGATGACCCCCGAGGACTTCTGCCCGCCGCGCATCACCTCGCCCGCCACGCGGTCCAGCTGCACGTCATAGGCCTTGTACGCGGGCGTGGGCACCAGGTCCGTGTTCGTCTCCACGTCGTCCGGCGTGATTTCCAGCAGCTGGCCATGCTGACGGAAGCCAGGGCGCTCCAGCCGCATCAGGTGCTTGCCGATGGCCAGCGCGGGCAGCGTCACCGGCGTGTAGCCCACCAGCTCTCCGTCCACGTACACCCGCGCACCCGACGGCCGGGACTTCAGCGTGGCGCCCCCGCGCAGCTGCGCGGCGCGGCTGGTGGCCACCTGCACGCGGAAGGCGAGGTACTCGCGGTTGAAGCGCTTGGGGGACAGCTCGTAGGTGGGGTTGAGGGCAATCAAATCCATCAGCGCCAGCTTCGCCTCCTCCACGTCGCCGCGCTGGTGCAGCAGCGCGCCGTAGAGGGCCAGCGCCTCGCACAGCGGCGAGCAGCCGCGCATGGCGCCCGCGGCCGACTCCAGCTCCTTGAGGGTGGCGCGGACCTTCTTCTCCGCGTCCTCGAACTCCTTCTTGTCGAAGGCGGCGACGCTCTCGGAGAAGCTCTTGCGGGCCTTGTCCAGCGACGCCTTGGACGCGGTGTCCTCGGGCATGCCGAACAGCTCCTCGGGCTTGCGCACGGCGAAGCCCTCGAAGTTGCCCAGGGCCTCGTTCATGTAGCCCTCCATCTGCACCCCGGAGGACTCGGAGGCGGGGTCCATGGGAATCAGGAGGCTGGAGATGCGCCGCGCCGGGGGAGGGGCCGCCAGGGCCAGCGTGGGGAGGAGGACGAGGAGGAGGGCTTTCATGGGGAACCTTGGGAACAGGCGACGAACGCCGCCCGCCTTGCATTCAATCCCTGCGTCTCTCAGAACCCGACGCCGCCGGAAACGGGATTCCACCCGCCGGGGCCCTTGTCCTGGCTGGCCACGAAGACGGCGCCGGCCGTCACCGCCGCCGCGCCGCCCACCACCGCCCAGAACCACGGCTTCTTCAGGAAGTCGGTGCGCAGGCCGCGGCTCTCCGCGACGCGGGGCGCCATGGCGCCGTTGACGAAGCCGCGCACCTGCT
>JBKGHK010000864.1:0-3815 GCA_046520375.1 Pyxidicoccus sp. 3LFB2 | reverse complement strand
CCCGGTTCAGCGCCGGCGACGGCGTCCTGCATCTCCAGCGCCGCGCGCAGCGCCCGCGCCGCGTCGTCCGGGTGGGACAGCGGCGGCCCCCAGACGGCCATGACGCAGTCGCCGATGAACTTGTCCAGGTTCCCCTCGTAGCGGAACACCACGTCCGCCATCGCGGTGAAGAAGCCGTTGAGCATGTTCACGACTTCCTGCGGGGACTCGTTCTCCGAAATCGTCGTGAAGCCGCGGATGTCGGCGAACAGGCAGCTCACCTCGGCCAGCCGGCTCTGCGCCAGGTCCTCGGCCTCGCCGGCAATCACCGCGTCCGCCACGGCCTTGGACAAGAAGCGGCTCAGCTCCGCGCGCGTAATCGCCTCGGCGCGGATCTGCTCGGCCAGCACCGAGTTCTCCAGGGCGATGCCGGCCTGCGCGGCGATGCCGGACAGGATGGCCAGGTCCTTCTCCGAGAAGGCGTTGATCTGCTGCCGGCTGTCCAGGAACAGCACCGCCTGGATCTTCTCCTTCACCATCAGCGGCACCGCCATGGCGGAGCGGATGCCCTGGGCGACGATGCTCTCGGCCGCCGAGAAGCGCTCGTCGATGATGGCGTCCGCCGTCAGCACCGCCTTGCGCGTCTCCACCACGCGCTTGAGCACGGTGTCCGACAGCATGACGTTGACGGCCTTGCCCGTGCGGTGGTGCACCGCCGCGGGGATGAACTGGCCGTCTTCCGCCACCTTGAGGATGACGCCGTGGTCCGCGGCCAGCAGCTTGAAGGCCACCTTGAGGATCTGCTCGAACAGGCCCGTCTGGTTGCCCTGGAGGCTCACCTCGCGGTGGAACTCGTGGGCGATGCGCAGCTTCTCGTAGTCGCGCTTCAGCGCCTCCACGTCCGTCACCATCTCCACCGGACGGAAGTTCTGCGGCACCTGGTCCATCTGCGCCAGGAAGGCCGGCATGGACACCGACTGGGCCACCACCGTCACGCCGGGCGCGGTGGGCGCGGTGTGGCTCACCGCCGGCTCGCCGCTGTGGAAGATGAGCCGCGACGAGCCCAGGGCCACCTCGTCCCCGTCCCGCAGCTTCAGCTCCTTCACCCGCCGGCCATTGACGAAGGTGCCGTTGGACGAGCCCAGGTCCTTGAGGACGAAGTCCTTGCCCACCCGCTCGATGATGGCGTGTTCCTTGGAGACCTCGCGGTCCACCAGCCGGAGCGTGTTGGACGGATGCCGGCCCAGGGAGGTCAGCGGTCCCAGGGGGAACTCCCCAAGGCTGCCATCCGCGAAGCGCCCGGTCAGACGGGGGCCGCGGATCTGCCCGGGTTTCGGAGCGAATGGGGCGGGGGCCTGGGTCACGCGGGATTCCTCACCGGGGCGGACAGTATCAGAGCCGCTGGAATCGGGGGAACGCTCGACGCCGTCCCCCCGTGCCTCCCGACAGCCGGAGGACTGCACGGCCGGTCAGCGTCCGGCCCCTGGGACGGCCTGTCAGCGCCCCCGCCCACCTCTCCGGCCCCCCTTTTCCCCGTCGTTGCCGCCCGTCCGGACGGCCAGCCCGAAGGACGGGAAGAAGGTGACGCCCCCCAGCTTCCGCTCCAGCCCGAACAGGTTGGGGTTGCAGACGACGTACCCGCTCGTCAGCTCGGCGAAGAGGTAGACGTACCGGTAGCCCAGGGACATGCCGGCGGTGGCGCCCCAGAAGTGGCTGTCCACCGTGGCCGGAAGCGCCGCGTCGAAGCCCGACACCGGGGCCCCCTGCCGGGAGTAGTCCACCAGCCGCTCGTCCAGCCGGGTGCGGCTGAAGACGTACTTTGGCGCACCATAGAGCTTGAAGATGTCCCCGAAGTCCGCGCTGACGTACAGCGGCACCTCGATGTCGTACCGGCTGAAGTCGTTCATCTGGACCACCTCCAGCACGTCCAACACCGGGCTGGAGAAGAAGTGGCGCGCCGCCCCCAGCCCCAGGGCCACGTCATAGGAGCGCTGGTCGGCCTCCATCCGCCCCCCCTCCTCCCGCCCGCCGTGGAGCAGGAGCACCTTGGCGTCCGCCCTCAGGGAGATGCCGCTGTAGCGCAGCCCCACGTCCACCCGGTCCACCACCCCCACCCGCACCATCAGCTCCGGGTTGACGCCCGGGGGGGCCACCATCAGCGCCACCCCGGCCGTGAGGAGCCGCTGCTGGTCCTCCTCGCTCAGGGCATAGGGGCGGCCGTCGTCCACCGCGTCCCGGGCCTCCCGGCCCTGGTCGATGCCGACGTCCACCACCCGGATGAGGTTGCCCACGGGGACGAACACCCCCAGGCCCCCCGTCACCTGCACCTGCCCCGGGTCCAGGGTCCGGGCCGTCTGCATCGTGGAAAGCGTGGTGGCGCACCCGGGCGTCAGGGCGAGCCCCAGGGCGAGCAGCGGGACGGGAAGAAGCCTCATGGCGTCCGACGTTATGCCCTTCCTGGCGCTCGCGCTTCAATCCACGGGCCCACGCTGCTAAGGGGGACGCCGTGAGAATCAAACAGAAGCCCGAGGATTTCTCCGTCAAGGAGTCCTACCGTTTCGACGAAGTCGAGACGGGACGCCACCGCGTCTACCTGATGGACAAGCAGAAGCTGTCCACGTTCGACGCCGTCACGCGCCTGAGGGACGCCTTCGGGCTCAAGCCCGGCGCCATCAGCTACTGCGGCCTGAAGGACAAGCAGGGCCGCACCGAGCAGATCATCGCCGTGGACGGCGCCGACGTGGACATGCAGGAGCCGGACTTGCGCCTGAAGTACCTGGGCCGCACGGACAAGCCCCTGTCCTCCGCGAACATCACCTCCAACCGCTTCTCCGTCACCGTGCGCGCGCTGAGCCCCCAGTCGCTGGGGCCCCTCAACGTCGCCACCGCCGAGGTCAACCGCCTGGGCGTGGTGAACTACTTCGACAGCCAGCGCTTCGGCTCGCTGAAGCATGGCCAGGGCTTCATCGCCAAGGACCTCATCCGCGGCGACTTCGAGGCGGCCCTGCACAACTTCCTCGCCGCCCCCTCGGAGCTGGACCGCACCGAGGACGCCAAGGTGAAGGCCTTCTGGCGCGACAACTGGGGCCGCTGGGACGCGCGCGTCCCCTATGAGGGCACGCGCAAGTACCACCGCATCCTCAAGTCCCTGAGAGACCACCCCAAGGACTTCCTGCGCGCCTTCATGCAGATCGACTCGGACTACCGGGCGATGCTGCTCTTCACGTACCAGAGCTACCTCTGGAACGAGGGCGTGCGGCGCTACCTCCAGTTGCTCCTGCCGCGCGAGCACCTGTTCCCCATGCGCTACCAGGCCGGCACGCTGCTGTTCCACCGCGACGCCAGCGCCGAGGTGATGCGCATCCTGCGCGACGCCACCTTCCCCCTGCTCGCCCCCGACAGCGTCATCGCCGACCCCCAGAAGGCGGAGGCCGTGGAGTGGGTGCTGGGCAAGGAGAAGCTCAAGCTCGCGGACCTGCGCATCGAGGAGGAGCCGCGCCGGCTCTACTTCAAGCACGAGGAGCGGCCGCTGCTCGTCTTCCCGCACAAGCTCGTCATCGGCCGCACCCTGCCGGACGACATCAACCGGGGTGAGGTGAAGGTCAACGTGGCCTTCACCCTGCCGCCGGGCGCGTACGCCACGCTCGTCGTCAAGCGCCTGTTCCACTTCGAGTACACCGAGGACACGCCGGAGGTCATCCGCGCCTCCCAGCGTCCCCGCTTCGTCGAGGCCGAGCAGCAGCAGGCCGACCTGGACGACGGCCCGCGCCGCCGGGACGCGGGTGGAGATCGCCGCCGTGCGCCGCCTGGCCGCGATGGCGGAGACGGACGGAGCC
>JBKGHK010000863.1:0-3832 GCA_046520375.1 Pyxidicoccus sp. 3LFB2 | reverse complement strand
CGGAGCGCCCGGAACATCCACCCGCCCACGCCCGCGCACGTGAGCCGAAAGCCCACCCGGGAGCACCCTGGCAAGGTAGCGTGGGGCACTTTGGCTCCTCACCTCGCCTCGCTTGCCCCCTACCCTGAGCCCGGTGTTGACTGCGCGGGTCTGCCGCGAGTCCGGGTCTCGTCCGGGGCGGACACCGGACGCCGGAGCTGGACGTGATGACGCTACGAGCAAGGGTCTTGCTGATGGCGGCGGTCGCGCAGCGGCGCGGCACGCTCCGGCGCGCCTTCGATGCCGTCCAGCGCCCCCGCGCCAGGCCCGCTTCCGGGGACGCCTCGGCGCTCGAAGACACCGTGCGGGAGCGGACGGCCGAGCTGGAGGCCGCCAACGTCAAGCTGTCGCGCAGCCTGGAGCAATTGCGCGCCACCCAGGCCCAGCTGCTCTTCGCGGACCGGCTGATTGCGCTGGGGCGCATCGCCGCGGGCGTGGGGCACGAAATCAACAACCCCCTGGCCTTCATCCTCAGCAACCTCGAGTACATCCACCAGGAGCTCCAGCAGAAGGCGCAGCTGTCCGAGCAGGAGCGGCAGGAGGTGCTGGAGGCCCTGGCCGAGACGCGCGACGGCGCCGAGCGCATCCGCCTCATCGTCCGGGACTTGCAGACGCTCTCGCGCTCCGAGGACGTGGGCACCGGCCCCTCGGACCTGGCGGCGGTGCTGCGCACGGCGGCGAAGATGGCCGGGCACGAGCTGCGGCACCGGGCCCGCCTGGTGGTGGAGTGCGAGGGCCTGCCCCTGGTGCAGGGCAACAGCGCGCGCCTGGGTCAGGTGTTCCTCAACCTGCTGCTCAACGCCGCCCAGTCCATCCCCGTCGGGGACGTGGAGCAGAACCAGGTGCGGGTGGTGGCCCGCCCCGCGCTGCCCGGCCGTGTGGAGGTGGAGGTGAGCGACACCGGCTGCGGCATCGCGCCCGAGCACCGCGAGCGCATCTTCGACCCGTTCTTCACCACCAAGCCCCTGGGCGTGGGCACCGGCCTGGGCCTGGCCGTGTGCCATGGCATCGTCACGTCCCTGGGTGGCACGCTCACCGTGGACAGCGAGCCGGGCCGGGGCAGCACCTTCCGCGTCACGTTGCCCGTGGCGGGCGCTTTCGTGGCACAGCCGGCGCGTCAGCAGGCCGACGCGGCGGCTTGAGCACGCCCCGCAGCGCCAGCTCCGCGTCCAGCGACGGAGGCACGCTCGAGTCGTACCGCGTCATCCCCTCCATGGGGGGCGCGTAGACGTGCAGCGACACGGCGCCATGGCGCGAGGCGTTGTGGATGCGGTGGATGGTCTCCGGCTGCTCCAGGAGGAAGTCCCCCTCCTCCGCCCCCGTTCCGAGGGCGGGCAGGAGCCGGTCTCCGCCCCAGGCGTAGCGCGTCTCCTGGAGCTCGCCGCGCACCACCCAGGACACGCCCGAGGAGCCGCCGTGGTCATGGACGCGTGAGACCTGCCCGGGCAACCAGCAGACCAGCAGCAGCTCACACGCCGGTGTCCGCTGCAGGACGCGGCGGGAGTAGCCGGCGGGGTTGAACTGCACGAGCGACTCCAGGAGGCGCCAGTCGGGCCGGCTGGCGCGGAGCCGCTCCACGAGCCAGTCCAGGGAGGGCACCTCTTCGCTCCGCTCCGGGAGCGACCAGCCGAGCAGCTCGCCGGCACCTGGACAGCCCCCGCTCCCTTCCTCGCTCGCGTGCTCGCGCATCTTTTCCTCCCGGGCTGTGGGTCGGAGTGTGAACATCGATCGCGACCTCTGCCAGGGTGGAGTGTCGGCTGGCCAGGGGTGACGCCTGGACAGTGGGCAGCCGGGGAGGATGCCACTGGGAGACATACGACATACGATTGCCGCGTGCGAGCACCGAGCTGTGACGTGGCCATTGTAGGAGGGGGTGCCAGTGGGGCCCTGCTGGCGGTGAACCTGCTGAGGAATGCGCGGGCGCCCCTCCGGGTGGTGCTCGTGGAGCGCAGCGGGGCCGCGGGCCGCGGGCTGGCGTACTCGACGAAGAGCGCCCGTCACCTGCTGAACGTCCCCGCGGCGCGCATGGGGGCCTTCCCCGAAGACCCCGAGCACTTCCTGCGCTGGCTGCGCCGCACGTGGCCCGACACGGCCCCCGGCGACTTCGTTCCCCGCCAGCGCTACGGCCTCTACCTGGAGTCGCTGCTGCGGGACATGGCCGCCACCGCCGCGCCGGGCGTCCAGCTGGACACCCTGCGCGCCGAGGTCCTGTCGGTGGAGGAGGACGCGGGCCGGGTGCGGCTGTCGCTGTCGCACGGAGGACAGCTGGAGTCGCGGCTCGCGGTGCTGGCGCTGGGCAACGCGCTGCCGGCGGACCTGCGGGTGCCGGACGGAGGGCTGTACGCCAGTGAGCGCTACCGCCGCTCGCCGTGGGCCGCGCAGGCGCTGCGGGGCGTGGAGCCCCGGGACACGGTGCTGCTCATCGGCACCGGCCTCACCATGGTGGACACGGTGCTGTCGCTGGAGGAGGCCGGGCACCAGGGCGTCATCCACGCGGTGTCGCGGCACGGGCTGCTGCCGCACGTGCACCGGGTGGGTCCGCTGAGCGGGCCGACGACGTATTCCTCCCCCGGCATCCGGGACGTGCTGCGCGCGCTGCGCCAGGAGGGCCGGGGTCCGCACCCCATTCCCATCCGCATCCGCGCCCTGCTGCGCATCATGCGCGAGGAGGTGAAGCGCGCGACGGACGCGGGGCGCCGACTGGCGCACGGTGGTGGACGCGCTGCGGCCGGCGACGGTGCCGCTGTGGCACCGGCTGGCGGTGCCCGAGCGGCGGCGCTTCCTGCGGCACCTGCGCTCGCACTGGGAGGTGCACCGGCACCGGATGGCGCCGAGCATTGGCGACACGGTGACGCGGCTGCGGCAGGAGGGCCGGCTCTTCCTCCACGCGGCGCGGGTGCGCGGCTTCCAGTTGGAGGACGGAGGGGTGGAGGCGCGCCTGCGTCGCCGGGGCCATGCCGGGGACGAGGTGCTGCACGTGCAGCACGTGGTGAACTGCACCGGCCCCGAGGGGGCGATTACCCGGGGCCATCCGCTGCTCAAGGGCATGGTGGAGGCGGGACGGGTGTGCCCGGACCTGCTGGGCATGGGCCTGGCGACGGACACGCATGGCGCGCTGCTGGATTTGGGAGGTCAGGCCTCCGAGTGCCTCTACACGCTGGGCCCGCCGCGCCGGGGGGAGCTGTGGGAGACCACGGCCGTCCCGGAGATTCGCGGCCAGGCGCGGACGCTGGCGGAGCACCTGCTGCAGCAGCTGGCCCCTCCGCCCCTGGCCCATGCGCCGGTGGAGCTGGAGCACGCCGGAGTCCTGCTGGACCACTGAGCGGGGCGGCGAGGGCCCCGCTTGCGTGGAGGGCACCCGGACGGACGGTGAAGTCCACGGGAAATCCCGGGAGCTGGCGTTTCGTGCGAACGTCAGGTCCCCCGCTGGAGTCCCCTCATGTCCTCGTCCCGTCCCCTTCTCGCGCTTGCCGGCGGCGTGTTCGCCATCGTCCTCGCGAGCCTCGGGGGACTGGCGTACGTCGCTCTGCGCACGGGGCCCGTGGCGGAGCGGCTGGTGCGTGAAGCGGAGGGGCTGACGCGGGCACGGCACCCGCGGCCCTCGCATGTGACTCCCGCGGTGGCCGGCACCTTCGCCGAGCACGCGGAGCCGCTGATGGGCGACGTGGTGCGGCTGCACCAGCAGCGGTTCACGCGGCTCCGGACCCCGGATGGCAGCTGGCCGTGCAGCGCCGTGACGGAGGGACGGGAGCCGGTGTCGCAGCTGCCGCCGGGGTGCGGGGAGGCGCTGGAG
>JBKGHK010000862.1:0-3839 GCA_046520375.1 Pyxidicoccus sp. 3LFB2 | reverse complement strand
GGCCTGCACCGCCTCCTTGCGCGTCACCACGGGCTCGGCCTCGCTGGCGGCGCCGACGCGGCGGCCCACCTGCGGCCGGAGCGCGCGCTCCACGTTGAGGTACTTGTACGAGAGCCGGCCCACGTCACACATCCAGCTCTTGTTGACGGCCTCGTTCTCGCGCGGGCGGTAGCGGTAGGTGTCCTGGGACATCCAGTCCACGTAGGTGGTGCAGCCGCGCGAGCAGCCGGTGCACACCGACGGGGTGGCGGACAGGAACCACGCGCGCGCCTTGAAGCGGAAGTCGCGGCTGAGCAGCGCGCCCACCGGGCACACGTCCACGGTGTTCAGCGAGTAGTTGCTGTCCAGCTCGCTGCCGGGGAACACGTCGATGCGCTCGTGGCTGCCGCGGCCGAACACGCCCAGCTGCGGCTCCTTCGCCACCTCGTTCATCACCCGCACGCAGCGGGTGCACATGATGCAGCGCTCCTGGTCCAGGACGACGCGGGGCCCCAGCACCTTGCGCTTGTTCTTCAGCGTCTTGCCGCCCTCCAGGCGCGAGGGGCGGTAGTCGTACTTCATGTAGTAGTCCTGCAGCTTGCACTCACCGGCCTGGTCGCAGATGGAGCAGTCGACCGGGTGGTTGAGCAGCAGGAACTCCATCACCGCGCGCTGCTGCTCCTTCACCTTGGGCGTCGTGGTCTTGATGACCACGCCCTCGGCGAGCGGCGTCTGGCACGCGGGCACCATCTTCGGCGCGTTGGACGCCTCGATGAGGCAGATGCGGCAGTTGGCCGCGATGGAGAGGCGCGGGTGGTAGCAGTAGTAGGGAATCTCCGAGCCGACCAGCTTGGCCGCCTCGATCATGTTCGTCCCCGGCTTCACCACGACTTCGCGGCCGTCGATGGTGCAGGTGACGAACCCCGGGTTCTTCGGCGCCGGCTTGGGCGGCGGGCCCGCGGGGGGCGGCGGCTTGGGCGTGCCCGTGGGGCTGCTGTGCGCCACGGGCGGCGTGTCCAGCTTCGCGCCGGCCGGCGGGTTGGACGGCTCGGGGCCAATCTTCGCCGCGGGGTTGTCGGTGGGCGAGCCCTTGGGGGGCACCTGCGCATCACCGGTGGGCTTCTTCGTGTCGTTGTCGCTCACTGCTCGACCTCGCCGCCGATCATGTTGATGGTGTCGAAAGTGGGGATGAGGTCCGCCAGCATCTTGCCTTCGATGATGTGCGGCACCGCCGCGAGCACCGGGAAGCCCGGCGCGCGCAGGTGCACCTTGTACGGCCGGCCCCGGCCATCGCTCACGATGTACCAGCCCAGCTCGCCGTTGGAGGCCTCGGTGGCGTCATAGACTTCACCGGGTGGCACCTGGATGCCCTCCATCACCAGCTTGAAGTGCGACATCACGCCTTCGATGGTGCCGTACACCTCGGGCTTGGGCGGCAGCGCGATGCGCCAGTCATCCACGATGATGGGGCCGGCGGGGATGGTGTCCATCGCCTGGCGCAGGATGTGGATGGACTGCCGCATCTCCTCCAGGCGGACGAGGTAGCGGTCGTAGTTGTCGCCGTGCTCGCCGACCGGGACCTTGAAGTCGAACCGGTCATAGACCCAGTAGGGCTTCGTCTTGCGGATGTCGTAGTCGATGCCGCAGGCGCGCAGGGCCGGGCCGGTGTAGCCGAAGTCGATGGCGTCCTGGGCGTTGATGACGCCCGTGCCCTTGGTGCGGTCCACGAAGATGCGGTTGCGCGTGAGCAGCGCATCCATCTCGTCGATGATGCCCAGGCCGCGGTCCAGCGACTTGTGGACCTTGGCAATCCAGCCCTCGGGCAGGTCGCGGTTGATGCCACCCACGCGGCCGAAGCTGGTGGTGAGGCGGGCGCCCGTCAGCTCGGCGACGCGGTCATGGATGAGCTCGCGGAACTCCATGGCGAAGAGGAACGGCGCGAAGCCGCCCATCTCCAGGCCGGTGGCGCCCACGCACGTCAGGTGGTCCTGCAGCCGGTGCAGCTCGGAGCCGATGACGCGGATGTACTGGGCGCGCTCGGGAATCTCCAGGCCGATGAGCTTCTCCACGGCGTTGAGGAACCCGAAGTTGTTCATCATCGAGGACAGGTAGTTGAGCCGGTCCGTGTAGGGCAGGCACTGTGTCCACGTGACGTTCTCGCAGCTCTTCTGGAAGCCGCGGTGGAGGAAGCCGATCTCCGGGTCGATCTTGACGATGGTCTCCCCCTCGAGCTCCACCTTGAGCCGCACGGTGCCGTGCGTGGCGGGGTGCGAGGGGCCCATGTTGATGACCATCCGCTTGGTCTGGAGGTGTGACTCCAGCTCCGACTCGTGGGCGTACGCGTCGGTGTCGGGATTGGGCGCTTCGTTCACTTGGGGCTTGCCGTGGTCAGCCATGATGTCCTCAGCAGATCAGGAGATCCCGCTGGTGCCGGGACCGCGGAAGATGTCCTTGATGGGGCGCTCGGGGATGAGCGGCTGCCGGTCGCGCAGCGCGTAGTCCTTGCGCAGGGGGTGGCCCTGGAACTCGTCGTACAGGAGGATGCGGCGCAGGTCCGGGTGGCCGTCGAAGCGGATGCCGTAGAAGTCGAACGTCAGCCGCTCCCACCAGTTGGCACCCTTGAACAGCGACGTCAGCGAGGGGACGACGGGCGTCGTCTCGCTCACGCGCACCTTGAGCCGCACGTGCTCGTGCCGCTTGAGCGAGTAGAGGAAGTAGACGACCTCGAAGCGCGGGTCGCTCTCCGCCAGGTGCAGGCGGTCGACGGCGTCGATGGAGCCGAACAGCTTGAACTCCAGCTCCGGGTCGTTCTTCAGGAAGGCAGCGACCTTGGGAAGAGAGTCCGCATGGATGACGGCCCAGGCTCCACCGGTCCGGTCAACGTAGCGATCCGCCACCGCCTCCGGGAGCTGGGCGGAGACCCTGTCCAACGCAAAAGTGCTCAAGGGGGCCCCAATGACTAGGGAGAAGAATCCGCGGCTTTATAAGGACCCCTGGAGGGGGGCGTCAACGTAAACCCTCAGCCATGTAGGCCACTTAGGAGGCCCAGAAGCCCCAGTTGGGCGGGCGGGAGCCAGGGGGGCCGCAGGGACCTCGGCCACGGGAATGGATCAGGGGGGCGCACCCACCGTTCCAGCCAGGGCGGACGGTGCGGGGGAGGGGACGAAGGTGACCACGGGCAGGCTCTTGCCGGGCACCAGGGCGGTGGCGACGGCCTCCCAGTGGAAGAGGCCGCCCACGCGCTCCCGGGTGGCCTGGGAGACGAGGACCGGGACGCCGGCCTTCTTGGTGAGCCCTTCGATGCGGCTGGCCAGGTTCACCGTGTCGCCGATGGCGGTGTACTCCAGGCGCCGGGTGACGGAGCCGATGTTGCCCAGGATGGCCGGCCCGGTGTGGACGCCCACCCCCATGCGCAGGCCGGGGGCGCCCCGGAGGGCGCGCTCGGCGTTGACGGCCTCCAGCTCGGCCACCATCTCCAGGGCGCACCGCACCGCGTGGGTGGCATGGTCCGGGTCGTCCAGCGGGGCGCCGAAGTACACCATCAGCGCGTCGCCGATGAACTTGTCGAGCGTGCCGCCATGGCGGAACACCACCTCCACCATGCGGCCGTAGTACTCGTTGAGGATGTCCACCACCTGCTCGGGAGGCAGGCGCTCGCTCAGGGCGGTGAAGTCCCGGATGTCCGCGAAGAGGACCGTGACTTCGCGCAGCTCGGGGGCGGGGGAGGCCCGGTGCTGGAGGTGCTCGGCCACCCAGGGGGAGAAGTAGCGGCCCAGGCGGGCGCGCTTCAGGGCCTCCTCGGACACGGCGGCGGACAGGGCGCGGATGCGGCGCAGCAGGTGCCCGGCGCCGGCCGCGGC
>JBKGHK010000861.1:0-3846 GCA_046520375.1 Pyxidicoccus sp. 3LFB2 | reverse complement strand
CCCTCGGCCAGGGGCTGCGCCTCGGGCGCGCGCACCGTGGCGGTGGGCGTGGGGGACTGTCCAGCGGCCCGGGCCTTCGCACCGAGGGCGAGCAGGGCGAGCAGCAGGTAGGGGGACGAGGAATACTTCCGGCCAGCGGGGAGCGGAGGCATGGGCCGTTCTTACACCACACGGCGTCGCGCTCTTCCCGCGGTTGGGCGGAATGTCCGCGCCCGCCTGCTCCGCACCCCCACAGCGCTCGCCGCGCCGCCTGCTGCTTCACGTCTCGTTGGCTGCCGGGCGAAGGACCGATGACCGCCTGACATTGTCGGTACTTGGACGGACGCGAGGGCAGGGGATGCTGCCTGGAGGCATGGAGGGCGAGCGAGCGGCCAGGGCATGTGCCGTCAAGGCGTACCCGAGGCCAGGGGCGCTCCCTAGCTTCTGGACGGACTCGATTCTTGGAGATTCGCGGATGCCTCGTACCTATAGCTTTGACCACTTCCAGGTCCCGAAGACGCTGCCCGCGCAGAAGCGCAGCCTGCGCCATGAGGACAAGGCGCGAGTGAAGAAGTCCGCGGCCCATCCCGAGCAGATGGGCAGCCATTCGGGCATCCACTACGGCAAGAGCCACGCGCAGACCGAGGAGCTCTACCAGGCGCACCAGATGCAGGCGGAGCTGGAGGAGCTGGCCCGCCCCGAGCCGGACGCCAAGTTCTCCCACGGCCCGGAGTTCGTCCCGCCCAAGGCGAAGAAGCGCACGGCGACGCCCAAGGCCCAGACGCCCGTCATCGGCGCCACGGCGCCCATTGGCGCGCTGCCGCCCACCAAGGAGCTGCCTCCGCGCGGCAAGCTGGGCGACTTGATGGACGAGGCCCAGCGCCAGCTGCAGGCCATCCAGGGCGGGCTGGGTGACGCGGCCAAGGCGGTGACGCGGCTGGCGTCGCTGCCCATGGAAGTGGTGCGGCTCGCCGCGCGCCGCATGCACCTCGTCAACGGGTGAGCGGGCCGCGTGGAGCTCACCCTCGTCTCGTACAACATCCACAGCGGCATCGGGACGGACGGCCGGTTCGACCTGGGCCGCGTGGGTGACGTGCTCCGCGAGGTGGATGCGGACATCGTCGCCCTGCAGGAAGTGGGGGACTTCCGCGCCGTGACGCCGCGGGAGGACCAGCCCGAGCACCTGGCCGACATGCTCGGCCTGCACATGGCCTTCGGGCCCAACGTCGTGCGCAACGGCCGGCGCTATGGCAACGCGATTCTGTCGCGGCTGCCCATCCTCAAGTCGAAGAACTATGACCTGAGCGTGGGACGCCGCGAGCCCCGGGGCGCGCTGCGATGTGATTTAGACCTGGGCGACGGCAAGCAGCTGCACGTCTTCAGCCTGCACCTGGGGCTGCGGCTGGGGGAGCGGCGCCGGCAGGAGTCGCTGCTGCTGTCCTCGGACATCCTCCGCGAGGCCGCGCGCAAGGACCCGCTGGTGGTGTGCGGCGACTTCAACTACCTGGGCAACGGGCCGGTGCCGTCGCTGGTGCGCCAGGCCATCCACGACGCGGCGCTGGAATTGGGTGTGCCGGCGCGCACGTATCCCACCCGGATGCCCATGCTGCGGCTGGACCGCATCTACGTGGACGCGGGTGTCCGCCCGCTGTCAATCCACCCGCACCGCACGGAGATGAGCAAGGTGGCGTCCGACCACCTGCCGCTGGTGCTGCGCTTCGAGGCGCCCATCGCCGTCGAGACCCCCCTCTCTCCACCCGTGCAGCTCATCGGCTAGCCTTGAGCGGGCCGGTGCTCGCGTTCAGTGGCCGACGCTTGCGAACGCCGGACAGATCCGCCGTGACGTGGTTGTCGCGCGGAGGTGGTGTGCCTAGGTTGGCCCCCACCCGTGAGAACGTGGGCGCCGGCCGGAGAAGCACATGCACGTGGGCAGTGAACAGACCGAGCGCGGCATCACCGCGCTCGTCGGGCGCATGGCGGACGGCTTCAGCCGCCTGGTAACGCAGCACCTGCAGCTGGCGCGGCTGGAGCTGGCCGAGGACGTGAAGGCCACCGGCATGGACGTGGCGATGATCGCCGCCTTCGTGCCCTTCATCCTGGTGGGCTACGCCTTCGTCTGCGGCGCGCTGGCCGCGGTGCTGTCCACGTGGCTGGGCTGGGCCGGAGCTCTCGGCGGGGTGGGGTTCATCAACCTCGCGGGCGGTGCGGGCGGCGCGTTCTGGGCGGTGCAGCGCCTGCAGGCGCGCCGTGTGATGGATGACAGCTCCAGCGAGTTGTCGCGCAGCATGGCGGCGCTCACCCACTCCGCGCCCGACGCCTCCGTGAATACGCTCCGGGGCGCCAACAGCGAAATCTTCAAGGAGCCGCCGAATGGCCGCTAGCAATGGACTTCCGAAGGCCGCCAGCCCCCAGAGCGCCGCCGCGCTGCGTGCGGAAATCGAGCGCACGCGCGCCGAGCTGGCCACGTCCGTGAGTGCCCTGCGCGAGGAGGTGGCCGTGGCCGCCGACTGGCGCCAGTGGGTGCGCCGCCATCCGCACGCGGTCATCGGCGCGGCCTTCGTGGTGGGCTTCTATCTGGGCTCGCGCCGCTAGCGCGCCCGCGTTTCGTTTCAACCCCTGAAAGAGGAGATGGCTTCGATGGAGATGAATCCGCAGCAGGTGGCTGACAGGGCCCGGCAGCTCCAGGACCGCGTGGTGCCGCAGATTGACGAGGCCCGGCAGAACATCGTCGACCTGAACAACCGGGTGGTCACCTTCATCCGCGCCAACCCGGGCACGTGCCTGCTGGGCGCGGTGGCCATTGGCTTCCTCGTCGGCCGCATCGCCTCGCGCCGATAAGCGTTCCCGAAGAACACGAGAGGGCATTCAATGACGACCTATCCAGGTGCAACGGGCAACGGCACGCCCCAGTCGCAGGACAACAACTCCAACGCCGGCTTCGGGCAGCGGGTGGACCAGATTGGCTCGGAGGCGCAGCAGCTCTGGACGGACGCGAGCAGCGCGGTGACGGACCTGGGCCAGGCGCTGGACCTGCGGGGCCGCGTGGAGCGCAACCCCTACGGGATGATGGCGGCGGCCATCGGCGTGGGCTACGTGCTGGGCGGTGGCCTCTTCACCCCGCTCACCGCGCGCATCATCCGCCTCGGTGTGCGGCTGGCCGCGCTGCCCCTCGTCAAGGACGAGCTGCTGGGCATGGCGGAGTCCGCCTTCCAGGGTTACCAGACGGGCCGTGGCATGGCCGGCGCGGGTGGCTCCGAGAGCACCGCGTCGACGAACGCCACGAACGCTGGCACCCCGCGCCCTCCCAGCTATTAGGCTGGACGCATCAACCCTCAGCATTCGCCGTACCCACCCCTGGAGTCGAGAATGGTGAACCTCAACACCCTCAAGAAGATGGACAAGGACGACCTGCTCAACCTCATCGGCCTGGAGACCCGCCGCGACACGTCGGAGCAGCTCCTGCCGGTGCTGGGCGCGTTCGCCGCGGGCATCCTGGTGGGCGCTGGCCTGGGGCTGCTGCTGGCGCCGAAGCCGGGCACGCAGCTGCGCGACGACCTGAAGCAGCGGCTGGCGAGCGGCCAGGAGCTGCTGACCAACGCCGTGGGCAAGGGTGACAACGCCCAGCAGCAGGGCACGCCGTCGCCGGTGACGCGCACCGCCTGAGCCCAGGCTCGCGTCGCTGGACACGCAAGGCCTCCATTCGTGCCGGAAACGGCACCGGATGGGGGCCTTCCTGTTGCGGGGCCGAGCCGCGGACCTCGGAGGCGCTTCATCGTGTCCGCGTCGGTCATGGGGAGGGCCTTCCCGTCGCGAGGCGGATAGAGTTGGCGCCGTGAGTGAGAAGACGCAGGACGGGATGGCCCCGGC
>JBKGHK010000860.1:0-3871 GCA_046520375.1 Pyxidicoccus sp. 3LFB2 | reverse complement strand
CGGCGCCGGCCCCCTCCGCCCCCAGCCCCGCCGAGCCCCCTCGCGCCCGTGTCGAGGAGCGCGACGAGGACCGGGATGAGGATGAGGACGAGGACGAGGACGAGGATGACCGCTCGCGCGCCATGGCGCGCATCAAGGCCCGGAACGAAGCCTCCGAGGAGGCGCGGAAGAACCTGGACGACTGCCCCGAGGACTTCGACGACGAGGACACGGAGCCGGAGCTGGATGACCCGTCCGTCCTCGCCCCGCTCCAGCTCAGCGTGGACGGACGCTCGCTCACCCCTGGGAGCATGGAGCTCCACGGCCTGCGGCGGCTCTCCGAGGACCAGGTGCGCGCGCTCATCGGCGCGCCCGTCACGGACGCTCCGGAGCCGCTGACCTCGCGGCGGGCCCAGACGTTCCTCCGGCGCCTCGCGCGCACGGGGCTGTTTGCCCGCGTGGAGCCGCGCCTGCGCGTCTCCGAGACGGGGCCTGCCGTGCTGGAGGTCCACCTGGAGGAGAACCCCACCATCACCTCCGTGGAGCTGGAGGGCCTGCAGGACCTCCAGGCCGACGAGCTGCTGGAGGAGCTGTTCCGCCTGCCCCGCCGCTTCCCTGATGAGGACGAGGACGAAGACGAGGACATCATCGCCATGCTCCGCGTGGACTCGCGGCGCGGCACGCTGTCCGTCGTCCGGCCCTGCCCCGTGCCGCGCCCGCCTCGCGAGTGGCTGGCCCGCATGGAGCGCGACGCGTTCCGCCCCGGCCTCGTCCTGGGCGGCGTGGCCCAGGCGCTGGAGCGCACGCTGAAAGACTTGCGGGACACCGGCTACCTCCTCGCGAGCCTCTCCGCCACGCTGCACCCGGATGGCCGGCTGGTGGTCTCCGTGGACGAGGGCCGGCTGGAGGACGTGGAGGTGCGGGGCGTGAGCGGGGACATGGCGACGCGGGTGCGCGAGTCGTTGGACTTGAAGGCCGGTGACGTCTTCCTGCGCAGCGACGCGAAGCGCGCCGTGGAGCGCCTGGAGTCGCGGCTGCCCTTCCTGGAGCCCACCGACGTGGACGACGAGGAGAACGGGCTGCACCGCCGGGCGCGCATCGTCGAGGAACCCGGCGCCGACGGCACGAAGACCTACCGCACACAGGAGGAGGAGCGCCGGCACCGCCGCAGGCGCGAGCACGTGGAGTTCGAGCTGAGCCTGGGCCAGCTCGCCACCTGGTGGGACGAGACGAAGGACGGCGAGGGAATCTCCCTCGAAGGCAGGCGCCTCGTCATCCATGTGCGCCCGCGCCGGCCGGACCTGGACGTGGACCTGCTGCCGGTGCACACGCAGGTGACGGGCTTCGCGCCGGGCCTGGCGGGCCACCTGCGCATCTGGGACCCGAAGGACCGGGCGCACCTCACGCTGGACGCGGCCCTCTTCATCCCGCTGCGGCTGGGCGGACAGCGTCTGCCGGATGACCCCGAGGGCACGAAGCGTCAGCGCCGGCTGAACCTGGTGGGCGGCGTGAAGGCGCGAATCCCCTCGGTGCGGCTCGCGGAGCTGGGCGTGCAGGGCCACGACTTCACCGACACGTTCGACCGCTGGCGGCTGTCGGACATCGACTCGTACATCTACTCGTTCCTCATCAACCGGCCGGACCGCGACTACTTCCGCCGCAAGGGCTTCACGGCCTTCGCCACCTGGCGCTGGGCGGACGACTGGCTCACGGGCGTCGAGTACCGGGACGACCGCTACGCGTCGATGCGCAGCTTCACCCCGCCGCTCACCCTCTTCCGTCGTGACTCGGCCCCCTTCCCCAACGCCCCCGTCACCGAGGGCCGCTTCAAGTCCGTGGTGCTGCGCCTGGAGTACGCCAGCGACGCGCCGGCCGGCGCCGACGTGGGCTCGGTGTGGCGCACGCCCGAGACGTCCCTGTTCCATCGCGACGGGGACTGGGACGACCGCGCCTCGCTGCGCGGACTGCTCACGCTGGAGGTGGGTGAGGGCCCGGGCGCTTCCGGCGCGGACACGCGCTTCTGGAAGCTGGTGAGCGACCTGGCGCTGGACGTGCCCACCGGCTGGAAGACGGGGCTGCACCTGCGCGTGCGCACCGCCGGGGGTGACGACCTGCCCGAGCAGAAGCGCGAGGCGCTGGGCGGCTGGAGCGCACTGCGGGGCCATGGCTTCAAGGAGCTGCGCGGGGACGTGTCGCTGCTCACCAGCGCGGAGTACCGCTGGCACGGCTTCGGCATCTTCGCGGACGTGGGCTCGGTGCGCGCGGAGGACGCGTGGACGGAGGCGAAGCTGGGCCTGGGCGCCAGCCTCCACTTCAGCGACGACGTGCGGGTGGACGTTGCGTGGCGCACGGACGAGAAGGCCACGGCCACTCCCGAGGCGCGGCTGTTCTTCGTGCGGACCTTCTAAAGACGCATGGCACGCACGCGGATACATGTGGGGCGGAGGCTCGGCGCGGCGCTGGTGGCCGCGGCGGGGCTGGTTGCGCCCATGGCTTTCGCGGAGGAGGAGCCTCGGGCCACCTGCTCCGCCACCCTCTCCGGCCGGCGCGTGGTGGCCCGGCCGGAGGCGCTCGCCTTCGTCTCACCGGAGCTGGACCGGCTGGTGCGGCTGGGCATGGTGGGCCGGCTGGAAGTGGAAGTGACGCTCTGGAAGCGGCGCGCCCTGTGGTTCAACACGCGGGTGGATGGGACACGCCTGACGCAGATGCTGGCCTTCACGCGCGGTGGCTACGTGCTGGATGGCCGGCCCCTGCCGGAAGGCCCCGGCGCACTGGGGCTGGAGCGCGTGGCCTGGACGCTGGAGGAGCGCCCCGAGGCGGGAGACCGCTTCGTGGTGCAGGTGGAGGTGCGGCTCCACGTGGTGACGGCCGCGAGCCTGGGCCGGGTGGCGTCGTGGCTCACGCAGGAGAAGAACGCCCAGGGGGACGAAGGCTCCAGCCTCACCAGCACCGTGCTGCGCTCCGTCGCCGAGGACCTCTCGCGCGGCGCCTCCGGCCGCTGCGAAGCCACCCGCCCGCCCTGAGCCAGGGCGGCCACGGGCTCATCACGCGGCACCTCCAGGCCCTGTGCAGTCTTGCATCCCCCTGAGCCAGGACGGCTCCCCCCTCGCGCGGCGCCACCGGGCGCTATGAAATCACACGTTGCCCCTGCGCCAGGGCGGCAGGGGGGCTCATCACGCGGCAGCCCGGGGCGCTGCGGGGCCCCGTCCGCGCATGCCCGCTCCCCGCGCCCACCAGTCGTCAGCGCCATCCACCGCCCGGGTGCTCCCGGGCACCCCCACTCACGAACTGCCCACCCCATGGGGCGAGGCAAGGAGGACCGTCATGTCCCGTTGGATGTCCCTGCTTCTCGCCATGGCCGCGGCGTGCGGCCTCTTTCTCGACTCCGCATCAGACCTCTTCGGCTTCCACGACGGCATGGGCCCCGAGGCGGCGCCCCAGAGGACCGTGCACGTCCACGCGCCGCCGGGCGTGGAGGCCGCGGGAAGCCACGTCCCCCTGCTCTACCTGGAGGAAGGGCGCGCCCTGTTCTTCCCCGAAGGCGCGGCGAGCGCCGCACACGCGCGGATACCCGGGCCGGGCGAGCTGGTCGCGCTGGGGCGACGCCAGGACATCGTCATCATCACGATTGTTGCGGAGTCTTCCACCCGTGCGGCCACCGCACCGGCCGGATGGACGCGCTACGTCCGCCGCCTCGTCCCTCATGCCCTGTTTCCCTGAGAGACGTCCCACGCCGCCATCCGCGAGGAGCACGTCCGGAGATGCTGTCGCGAGCGGGCCGGACGCGACCACCAGCGTGCTGTTCGGAAATGTCGGGACATTCGAGGGCGCAAGACCCCCGACATTTCCGAACAGTTTCTCACCGGGCTGACGCCCGACCCACGAGGGATGA
>JBKGHK010000085.1:0-22447 GCA_046520375.1 Pyxidicoccus sp. 3LFB2 | reverse complement strand
CCGAGGGCCAGCTGGGCCTCGGCCTCCTCGCGCGTCCAGATGGCACCGGCGACGACGATGCGGATGTGCGAGGGGAGGGCGGCGCGGAAGAGGGAGACGGCGTGCGCGTCCGGGCGCTTCCTCGTGTTGAGGGCGGAGCGCCAGAGGGACAGGTGGAGGATTTCCATGCCGTCCTCGACGAGCATCCGCGCGACGTCGAGCGTCTCATCGAGGTCGAGTCCCTTGGCCTGGCCGAAGTCCTCGGGGGACAGGCGGACGGCGAGGGCCAGCGAAGGGGCGGCGCGGCGGACGGCGCGCACGGTTTCGCGGATGAGGCGCGCACGGTTCTCCAGCGAGCCGCCCCAGCGGTCCTCGCGGAGGTTGTAGACGGTGCTGAGGAACTGGGAGAGCAGGTAGCCATGGGCGCCGTGGAGCTCCACGGAGTCGAAGCCCGCGGCGGCGCAGCGGCGTGCGCCATTCGCAAAGGCGTCGATGGCGGCCTGGATGTCGGCCTCGGTGCCGGCGCGGCAGCTCATGTCCTCCTCGGAGTGGGCGCTGGCGCTCCAGCGCTCCAGGCCACTGACGGCGGGGTCGGCACGGAGGCCGCCGTGGAAGAGCTGGGCGGACACGAGCGCGCCGCCCTGGTGCAGCCGCGTGGCGAGGCGGGTGAGGCCGGGCAGCATGGCGTCATCGTGGACGCCGAGCTCTCCGGGCCAGGCCTTGCCGTCCTGGGCGACGTGGGCGGCGCAGGTCTCCACGAGGCCGAAGCCTCCGTCGGAGCGCTTGGCGAGGAAGTGCAGCTCGTCGTCGGACAGCGTGCCGTCGGCGTGGCTCTGCATGTTCGTCAGCGGAGCGAGCCAGATGCGGTTGCGCGCGGTGAGGTTCTTCCGGAGTTCGAGAGGGGCGAACAGGCCTGTCATGGCGCCAAGGTAGCGCAGGGCGCGCCGCGTGGGGCGCCTACGTGGCGGCCCTGGCTCAGGCTCCGCCGGGGAACGAGGGGACGACCGCCCGCAGCCAGAGCCAGTAGAGCCCCACGCCGACGGATGCAAGGCAGAGCGCCACCTCCACCCGGAAGGCGAAGCGGGTGCGGCGCAGCAGGAGGAGCAGGGGAAGCGCGAGGAGGACGAGCGTGGTCTGCCCCAGCTCGACGCCCACGTTGAACCCCAACAGCGCCGAGGCCAGCTCCGAGCGCGACAGCCCGAGCTCACCGAGGGCCGAAGCGAAGCCGAAGCCGTGGAGCAGCCCGAAGGCGAAGGCGAGCATCCACCGCTTGTCGCCCTTCTTGCCGAGCAGGTTGAGGGTGGCCACGACGATGATGGAGAGCGCGATGGCGCTCTCCACCCACCGCGACGGCAGGGACACCACCGAGAGGGTGGCGAGGGCCAGGGTGATGGAGTGGGCCACCGTGAAGGAGGTGACCACCACCAGCAGCCTGCGCCAGGACGAGCCCGCCAGGAGCAGCCCGAGCAGGAAGATGAGGTGGTCGTAGCCCTCGACGATGTGCTCGACGCCCATCAGGACGAAGCCGGCGAAGCCGTGCTCCCCTCCGCCCTTGCGCGCGAAGGTGACCTCGGGGCGCGAGGCCTCGGCGACCTGGCGGCTCGACTCCCCATCGATGTCGGCGAGGACGATCAACGACTGCCCCTCACCCGTCACCCGCTGGAGGAAGCCGAAGCGCTGCTTCAATGCGCCCCCACCAGGGCAGCTCGCCGTGGCCGTGAGGCGGAAGTTGCCGTCGCCTGGCTCCAGCTCCATCGGCAGCAGCTCACAGGGCACGTCTCCCGCTGACAGCTCGGAGGCGCCCAGGGTCGCCGAGAAGACCGCCGTCATGAACGCCTCGGGCGGAAGCTGCGCCCAGTTCGGGCCGAGCAGCTCTTCGACGGAGTCCTTCCGGAGGGTCAGCAGCTGCAGGACACGCTCCTGCTCGACCTGCACGGTCAGCGTGGACATGTCGAGGGGATGGCCAGCCGCCGTCGACGCGGCCAGCGTGAGCACGACAACCACCAACAGCGAGCGCATGAAGCCCCACGGAAGACGCACGAATTTCCCTTCCTCAAAACACGGAAAAGGTGTTATTCGCGCTTTCTAATAATTCTATACCAGGGGGTATTAACGTGAAAAGCGGCTTTTTGTCCGCAGCCACCATGGGGTGGTTGGCGGGATGCCTCGCGCTAAGCTGTGGGCCTCAGGAACCGGAGAGCCTGGAAGGAGGCTTCGACGAGTCCCGGCAGCCCCTGGTCTACGCGCGGACAATGGAGTTCGTCGCCACGCATGACGCCCGCATCAAGGAGCGGCTGCCGACGACGAACTACGGCACGTACTCGCCGATGTGCGCGCAGATTGAGGACGGCGGCACCGACGAGTGGGTCGTCTTCAAGTTCAACACCTCCGGGCTGGTGGCCCCCGTCTCCCGCGTCTCGCTGCGGCTGTACCTCGGAGTGGACGGCGGCACGCCGCACAACTTCCGCGTCTACAACAGCACCAACACGACCTGGGATGAGACGGTCACCTGGAACACGCGCCCCACGCCCGGGACGGCCTTCGTCACGGTGCCTGGAGGCTCGGCCGACAACTCCTACTTCGACATCGATGTCACGCCGCTCATCAACCCGGCGGTGACCACGCAGACGCTCATCATCCGGCCGGTGGCGAGCACCGACACCAACGCCCTGTGCTTCGTGGACCGGGCCAGCGCCACCATCCTCAAGGGCGAGGGCACCCAGCCCCGGCTCGTGGTCGACTACTTCGGCGCGGTACCCGTCGCGGATGCGTTGGTGGATGAGGCCGCGCCCACCACCAACGCGGGCTCCGCCACCACGCTCGGTCTTGCGGCCGTTGCGCCGGCCAGGCGGGCCTATCTCCAGGTGCCCATCTCCCGGCCCCTGCTCAATGACCTGCGCGGCATCCAGCTGCACGGCAGCACCATCCCCACGGGTGTGGGCAGCCCGCGTGGCCGGGTGATGCTGCGGCTCTACCCGACCACCACCGTGGCCGGCACGAGCGCGCTCGTCTACGCGCCGCCCTCGGGCACGAACTGGAGCTGGAGCGAGACCGGGTTGACCTGGGACAACCAGCCGGCGGGCACGGGGGCGCCGAACGCCACTGCCATCGCCAGCATCTCCAACACGGTGGCCGGCCGCTGGGTGGAAGTGGATGTCACCCAGGCCGTCGAGAGCGCCATCGCCTGGTCGGACACGCTGACCACCACCAAGCAGGAGCTGTCGCTCCACCTGCTGCTGGCTGGAGGCACCGGGACGTTCGCCTCGAAGGAGGACCCGACCCTCAAGCCCATGCTGGTCTTCATCAGCGACCAGCTGCCGACGGTGAAGACCGACGGCATCTGCGGCCGGGGCGAGGACTGCGCCAGCAGCCCCACCGACTGCGGCGCCTGCGCCACGGGCACCTTCCGCGGCGCCTACCTGCCCGTCTGGGGGGACCTGCACCGGCATGGCCTGGGCGGTGGCAATGACGGCTGGACCGCGGCTCAAATCCAGACCCACACCACCAACGTGCTCAACTACTGCAAGAACACCGAGAAGTTGGACTTCGTGGCGCTCACCGAGCATCTCAACAACCCCGCCTGGAAGACCACGTTGGGGTTCGACGACCAGAAGGCGTCTTTCACGGGCACGCGCGTCACCGAGCGGTTCGTTCCCACGATGGGCGCGGAGGTCGACAGCGACAACGGCGCGATTGAGAGCCACATGAAGTTCGACATCGCCAGCAAGGCGGCGGGGACCTATTCCGCGGTGAAGCTGCGGATCAAGGTCCAGAACGCTTCGGCGGATGGGCAGTTCAAGGTCCGCCGGCAGATTCGCTGCGCTGGCGCCAATGTCTTGAGTCCGCTCTGGTACAACATGGCCACCCCGGCATGGTCAGACCGGTGGAAGCGGTCCTGGGCGGAGAAGAAGGACCTCTTCCCTGGCAACATCCCGCTGGAGACCTGGTACGACATCGACGTCTCGGAGCTGCTGCTGGTCAATGGGGCGCTCTATACGCGGATGAGCGGAGACTGCGGCACCCCGGACCCCGACACGCTGAGCAACGTGGTGCTGGCCATCACGGTGGGCACCATCACCACGGATGCCCTGGGCTTCTATACCCGTGACAGCGGGGCCGCCAATGCGCCCCGGCTGGTGTTCTTCGTCGATGGCGTGGAGCAGGCGGGGCCCATCTCCACCAATGCGGACCAGCGCTTCGACAGCAAGAACTCTGGCGCGAGCAACAGTGGCACCCACTCCAGCACCGAGCCGACCATCGGCATCGACCTCACCAACGTGACGAGTGACACGGGCAACTTCTCGATGGGTCACTTCAACATCCTGTTCCCGCCCGAAGACGTGAACATGCAGACGTTCTCGTGGACGAACGGGGTGCCGAGGGGATGGAAGGACCTGCTGGCCAACAACCGCGTGTACTACGACTACCTCGATGACCCGACCAAGGAGTGGTACGGGCAGATCAACCACCCCTTCAGCATCGACTTCCCGCTGGTGGACATGACGGTGGCGACGACCGCCGTCGCCCGGATGGCCACCTACGAGCTGAGCGGTGGAAGCCTGGAGCAGTGGACGAACACGGCGTACTACCCGAACTCCTGGCAGCCGAAGATCAATCGCTACCTCCAGTATGTGCGCCATGGCTGGCGGGTGGCACCGGCGGCCAACTCGGATGCGCACTGCGAATGCACGAGCTCGCCGTGCACCATCACCGACCACAACTGCCCGACGTCGACCCTGGCCGGAACGCGGACGGGCATGTGGACCCTGGGCCGCAACTTCACGCACCTCAAGCAGGCCCTGTCACAGAAGCGGGCCTTCGCGGTGCAGAACGGTCCGGGCCTCGACGACAAGAATGTCTATGTCGCGCTGCAGGCCACCCAGTCCTCGGCCTTCGACTCCAGCTGGTGGATGGGAAGCGTCCTGCCCAACCGCAATGCCTGGACGCTGACGGTGTCCGCGAAGAACTTCAACGACACGGGGACGGTGAAGATCAACCGCATCACCCTGCACGATGATGACGGGTACGGAGCCATTGCGACGCTCCAGTGCAGCGCCATGTCCTCGTGCAGTGGCGCGTTCAACTACACGCCGTCCGCCGCGA
The DNA here is from genome assembly GCA_046520375.1 of Pyxidicoccus sp. 3LFB2. GTDB lineage: Bacteria > Myxococcota > Myxococcia > Myxococcales > Myxococcaceae > Myxococcus. The sequence continues at coordinate 17,365 of JBKGHK010000085.1, read as the reverse complement.
ACAGGGCGGTCATCGCCGTGGCCGAGCTGTCGTCCGGCCACTACGTCGTCTCGGCCCCGATGTTCTTCTAAAGGGCTCGCGGTTCACCGCCTCGGAGGAGGGTGCTGTCTCCTCCGGGGCCGGGTGTGTCGCCTGGACTTTGAAGTGGACCCGGTTCGGGGCCCGCCTCATGGAAACGGTTGCGGTGCCCCGCCTCTCCTCTGGAGGATGGGGCAATGGCTGACACGAAGCGCCGATACGCGGGCTGGGGTGCGCTGGGATTGCTGCTGCTGGGGCTCGGCCTGTGGTGGGCTTCCGCGCGGAACCCGGATGCTCCGTCCATGCCGACAGAGTCAACGGGGGCTTCTCCATCCCTCGCGCGTTCCAACGCTCCCAGCCCGGCCACGCCTGAACCGCCGCAGGCCGCGCCTCCGACGCAGGAAACTACGCCCGTGCTTCGGCTGCCCTCGGCCCGGCGCACGGATGCGCCCGGAGATGCTCCAGGCGCGTTCTCAGGCCGTGTGGTCTCCGCCACGAGCGGGCAGGGTGTCCCGTCCGCGGAGCTGACCTTCGCCGGCCCTACTGGCGCCGCCAGCACCCGCACCGATGAGACTGGAACCTTCCGCTTCCTGCCGGACCGCGAAGGGCTCTGGCAGCTCGCCAGCATTCGCGCGGAACGCTTCCTGCCCTTCGGCCCGGAATGGGGGCAGAGCCCCATCCGTCTCACCGCACGCCCTGGCAGCGGAGTCGAAGGTCTGTTGCTGGCCCTCACCCCCGAGGAGTCGTGGACCGTCCGTGTCGAGGACCCGGCGGGCAAGCCACTCGCGGGTGCACAGGTGCGGCTGCTCACCGGTCGCACCGGCGAGACGGTGCTGTTCCCCACCAACGACCAGTTCACCACCGGCGCGGACGGCGAGGTCCGCCTCAACGCCCCCGAGGGCTCCACCGTGGAAGCCCGCCACCCGGGCCACGCCCCCGCCCGGGCCGAGCTGAGCGCCCGCGTCCCCAATCGCCGCCTGGTCCTGCGACTGACGCCAGAGTCCAGGAACGCCAATGAAGTCCTCGCGGGCCGCGTCGTGGACGAAGCCGGAACCCCCATCGCGAGCGCCGGTGTCCGCGCCCAGCACCCGCGAGGGCAGCGCCTGCCAGGCGCCGAAGGCGGAGATGCCCCCATGTCCGAGGCGATGACCGATGCCGATGGCCGCTTCCTCCTGGAGCACCTGCCCTCCGGCCGCTACGACGTGCACGCCGGACTCCTCGGCCGGATGAGCACGACGCTGCCCAACGTGGAAGCCGGACGGCGTGACCTGGTGCTGACGCTGTCCCGGGGTGCCCGCCTCACCGGCCGCGTGCGCGATGAGCGCGGTGCGCCCGTCGCATCCTTCCAGTTGGAGCTCCAGCTCCATCGGGGCCCGCTGGAACAGGAAGGCGGCGGAGCACTAACCGTGGTGGACCCGGAGGGCCGCTTCACCGTGGAAGGGCTCGCACCCGGCACCTATACCGTGCGAGTGGCGGCACACGGGCTGGCCCCCGCCGCCCCCACGGTGAACGTGGCCCCCGGAGCCACCGAAGCCGGTCCGCTGGAAATCACCCTGGCGCCCGGAGTCCGTCTGGAAGGACAGGTGGTGAAGGCCCAGGGCGCGGGGCCCATCGCCGGAGCCCGTGTCCAGGTGGAGCACGGCCTCTACGGCGCGTCCCTGGCCACGGTGTTCGACGCGATGACCGACACGTCCGGCCGCTTCACCGTGGACGGCCTCGCCGCGGGGACGGTCAGCCTGTCCGTGAGCGCGAGCGGCCATGACACGCGCATCGTGGACCGCGTGAGGGTGGGTCCGGGCGCACCGCCCCTGTCCCCCATCGAGCTGACGCCCGTGGCCGACGGAGGGACGGAGCGCGTGGAGATGGTGGGCATCGGCGCCGTGCTGGGGCCGCGTGATGACGCGCTGGTGCTCGGCCAGCTCTTCCCTTCGGGGGGCGCGCACGAGGCGGGCCTCGAGCCCGGGGATGCCATCGTCAGCATCGACGGTACCTCCGTGGTGGAGCTGGGCTTCGCCACCGCCGTGCAGCGCATCCGGGGGCCGGAGGGGAGCCGCGTCCTCCTGGGCATCCGGCGGGCCGGCCGCTCCGAGGTGGAGGACGTCGGGGTGGTGCGCCGCAAGCTTCAGCTCTAGGACGAACCCGCGTCCCTGACGGTGCGTGGCTGGACGCTTGGGAACCGGGCGGGTATGTCCGGCACGCAGTCCTTTTCGAGCCCGACGGTGGAGGGTACCTTCGGGGCCTCTTCACATCCCGTGTCCCCAGCTCCGCCAGGAGAGCCCGCATGTCGTCCCGCGCCCCCGACTTCGACCTTGCCTCCGTGGACGTGGAGGGCTTCCACCGGGAGCTGAAGGCCCTGCGCGAGGAGCTGGATGCGGCCCTCGGCGAGGCAGATTTGGCGCACCTGCGGAAGATTGAGCGCTGGGGCCGGGCGCCACGCTGCTGGGCGTGGCGACGTGCTGGGTGGCGCCGAACCCGCTAAGCGCCGCGGCGCTCAGCCTGGGCCGCTCCACGCGGTGGCTGCTCATGCACCACGTGGGGCACCGGGGCTATGACCGCGTCCCCGGTATCCCCGAGTCGCGCACCGGCAAGGGCTTCGCCAAGGGGAAGCGCCGCTACCTCGACTGGCTCGACTGGATGATGCCTGAGGCGTGGAAGTTCGAGCACAACGTGCTCCACCACTCGCACACCGGCGAGGACGCGGACCCGGACCTCCTGGAGCGCAACGCGGAAGGGACGCTGCGCGACACGAGCCGTCCGCTCGCGGTCCGCTACGTCCAGCTCGCGCTGCTGGCCCTCACCTGGCGTGCCAGCTACTACGCGCCGGAGACGCTCAGCTCGCTGCGCCGCAAGGGCCGGCGCAAGGGTGGCGACCTCACGCGCGAGGAGCTGAAGGAGCTGCTGCTCCAGTGCTACCTGCCGTACGCGGCCGTCTGGTTCGGGCTCTTCCCCTCGGCGTTCCTTGTCATCGGGCCGTGGGCCGCCTTCAGCGCGCTGTGCAATTCGGTGATGGCGGACGTGCTCACCAGCCTGCACACGTTCCTCGTGGTGGGGCCCAACCACACCGGCGAGGACCTGTACCGCTTTGACACGCCTCCCGAGGGCCGTGGCGCGCGCTTCGTGCAGCAGGTGATTGGCAGCGCGAACTACCGCACCGGCGGGGACCTGAACGACTTCGCCCACCTGTGGCTGAACTACCAGATTGAGCACCACATCTGGCCGGACCTGCCCATGCTCAAGTACCGCGAGGCGCAGCCGAAGGTGCGCGCCCTCTGCGAGAAGTACGGCATCCCCTACGTCCAGGAGAGCGTCTGGACGCGCGCCCGGAAGATGGTGGACATCGTCGTGGGCAAGGCCTCCATGCGCAGGCTCACGCCCCGCAAGGCCGCGTCCGAGGACCTCGCGCCCGAGAGTGCCGCCGTCCCCGCGGCCTGAGACTCCGAGCCTCAGGCCTTGCGGCGGCGCGCGGGGGCGACGGACCCCTCAAGCGCCTTCACCGGAGCTGCGGGTGGGCCCTCATGGCGTACGGCCTGCACGTCCACCACGCGCGAGCCATCCGGCGGCACCGGAGGCCCGAGCGTCACCACCAGCACCCGGTAGGCCTCCTCCAGCCGCTTGTGCAGCTTGGTGAAGATGAGCTGCGCGGTGCCGGGCATGTCCTCGGTGTACGTGAAGTACCAGCGCAGCTCGTCCAGGCGCTCGTAGAAGAAGTCCACCACCGCCTGCTCCTGCTCGGAGAGGTGGATGAGCTGCTCGAAGGCGCCGCTCGCGTAGCGGGAGGCGATGGTGCCCAGCAGGGGCTCCCGGCTGCGCAGGCGCGAGAAGAGGGCGAACATCTCGTCCCCTCGGGCCTCCAGCCTGCGCATGATGCCGGCGGCGTCCATCGCAAGCAGGTTGCGGACGCGAGCGGCCATCTCCTCGGCCTTCTTGCGACGAGCCATGGGGCGTGAGCCTACCTCCCCGTGCCGCTGGCACCAACTGGACGGGGCGTCAGTACACGCGCAGCAGGCGGGCCTGACAGACGAAGCGCGGGTTGCGGAAGTCGATGACCTCGATTTCGCCCGTGGTCTCCTCGAAGCGGCCGGCGAGCACTCCGGCGGCGAGCGCCGCGGCCATGTACGCGGCGTCCTGGCCCTCCAGCTCCTTGAGCTTGCGGAGGTAGACGACGCGGCCCTCCACGGACCAGAGGGTGTGGATGCCGTCGGGCCGCACGCCCCGTGCCGCGTCGGGCGGAGGCGGGAGCTTCGCCAGGGCGGGAGGCACGCCGCTCAGGACATAGGCGTCGTAGGCCTTGTTGCCGCTCGTGGAGACGAGCTTCGCGTCGCGCAGCGTCCCGTCGGGGCCCTGATGCAGCTCCAGGGTGACGACGAGCTTCTTGCCTCCGCCTCCCGCGAGCTTCTGCATTTCGCCCACGGCCTGGACGCGGCCTCGCAGGTGGTCCATCCACTCGGAGTCCTGCTCTTCGCGCTTCTGGAGCGACCCGAGTTGCTCGGAGACGGTGGGCGCGGCGGCCACGGGCCCCGTGCCGGGATTGCCCGTCGCACCGAACCTGCCGGCCTGGGAGGTCCACGAGTGCGTGGCGTGGCCCAGCAGGCTGGTGCCGTCGAACACGGGAGCATCCTCGAAGGACTTCTCCAGGGCCTCGCGGAGCCGGCTGAAGTACGGGTCTATCTGCCCGTTGTCCACGCGGAGCTCGGCCTGCTTGTCGTCGACGAAGACCTGTACCCGGCCGGAGACGCGAGCGGTTTCCCGGGCGGCGAGGACGTCGGGAGACAGGCTCGGGTCTCCGGGGCGCAGCGTGTGGCCGCTCTGGGTTTTCGGGCCGGCGATGGGCGGGCCCCCAGGCATCAATGAGGGAGGGAGGGGGTAGAAGCCGCTCCCCGTCGAGCGAGGTTGCTTCGAGGGCTCGGGGCCCTGCGCCACGAGGGGAGCCGTTGCGGATGCTGCCGGTTCGGTGGCAGGGCCCCTGGGCTCTCCCGGGAGCGCCGCTGCGTTGGCTGCCGGTGTTGCTTCCGAAGGCACCGGCGTAGCGGAGGCCTCGCTGGGTGCTGCTTCATCCGATGGGAGCTGAACGGAAGCCGCCCCTTCGGGCGCAGGTCCGCGAGGGGCCACCTCCGCTGGGGGGTGCGCGGAGGCCACCGCTTCAGGCGCAGGTGTGGAAGGGGCCACCGGGTCTGGCTCCGCTTCGCCTTGTGACGCGGGCATGGGGGCCAGCGGTGGCACAGGCGTCGACGGGACTCCAGGGGTGGGGACCACGGCCGGTGATGTCGCTGCGGATGGTGCTCCACGGTCATCGCCGGAAGGTGGAGTCGCCGCGGATGGCGGTCCACGGTCATCCTCGGAAGGCGTAGGCACGGTGAGCGGTGGCTCACGTTCATCGGTGGGCGGAGTGGGACGGGGCGGCTCGGAGCGAGGCCGGGGCGCGCGGAGAGGCGGAGGCTCGTTGAGTCGTTCCTTCCGCGCAGGTGGTGGAGGCGCGGCAGGCTTCACGGGAGCCCGCGTGATGATCTCCACGGAGATCGGAACCTGCGAGGACGGCGGCGCCCTCGGGACGGCCGGAGGCGTCACGCCCCACAGGAGGGCGAGCAGCGCCACATGGAGGGCGAGTGAAGCCAGCGCGGCCCACCCGAGGCGTTGAAACCGCCGCATCGCTACTCCCAGCCTCCCTGGAGAATCGTCCCGGCTCGACCGACGGCGGCTCTCCACTCCGGCCCTGCGCGCTCCATCAGGATAGTGGTCATGGGCGCCTTCCGCGGTCCCTACGGGGAAAGCCTCACGACATTGCGTGGAGTCCCGGACGCTTCACTCACGTGGAATGCTGCCACGCGGAGGGAGCGATGACTTCAGGCGCCGGGAGGAAGCAGCACTCCTCCTGACGAAGGTGGTGCCTCCGCCTCGCGGCCTACGACTCGGGTTGGAGGAGGAATCGCGACCCCGGGGAGCGAGCCCGGGAGCATCTGGAGTATCCTGTCCGGGCTGCTCCCGTGAACGGGCGCCTCCCGCCCGGAAAGGTTCAGGGCCGCGATGGACGAGGCGCTGTCGGATCCGGTGAGGAGGCTCGTCGCCGAGGCCTGGACCTTTCGCCGTCAGGTGGAGCTGGACGCGGAGCTGCGCTTCACACGGATGGCAAGGCAGCTCGCGCAGCTGGGGGCGCCCGAAGCATTGGTCTCGCTCGCAAGCCGTGCGGCGGAGGACGAGCGACGCCACGCGGGGATGTGCGAGCTGTTGGCGCGAGACTACGGCCGGATGGACATGCCACCGGCCCCGCTCGCGGTGGAAGAGGTGGCGCCCGAGGGCCTGATCCTGCGCGAGCGGGTGCTCTACGAGGTGGTCGCCGCCTGCTGCATCACCGAGACGGAGAGCACCGCCGTGCTGACGACGCTGCTCGTGCCGGAGGGGGCGCCCCGCGTGCGAGCAGTGTTGCGCGACATCCTCCGGGACGAGGTGGCGCACAGCCGGCTGGGCTGGGCGTGGCTGTCGCACGAGCATGGTGCAGGCACGGTGGCCTTCCTGTCGCGCCATGTGCCGTCCATGTTGGAGGGCACCGCCTCGCCGAGGCTCTTCGCGCCGGGAGCGCCGGAGGAGGAGAGCCCGGCGCTGCTGAAGCACGGCGTGCTGTCGCACACGCGCAAGCGCGAGACGTTCGTTCGAGCGCTGCGCGACGTGGTCTTCCCTGGGCTGGAGCGCTTCGGAGTGGACACCGCGCCCGCGCAAGCGTGGGTGGAACGACGGAGCGCCGCGGGCAGCTAGCATGCGCGGCCGGTGTCCCTGCTAGCTTGGGGGCATGGTGCTCAAGATCGTCCAGACAGGGGAGCCGGTGCTCCGGCAGAAGGCTCGCGATTTGACTCCGGAGGAGATCGCCAGCCCCGAGGTGCAGCGACTCATCGGATTGATGCGCGACACGATGCGTGACGCGCCCGGAGTGGGGCTCGCGGCGCCGCAGGTGGGCGTCGGGCTGCGGCTGGTCGTGGTGGAGGACCGTGCCGAGTACCAGGCGGGCCTGTCACCCGCGGACCTCGCATCACGCGAGCGTGCCCCCGTGGCCTTCCACGTGCTCATCAATCCGAAGCTGGTGGTGGAGGACCCGACGCCCGCGGAGTTCCACGAGGGCTGCCTGAGCGTGAATGGCTTCGCGGCCCTGGTGCCGAGGGCACGGGGCGTGCGCGTGGAGGCGCTGAACGAGCACGGCCAGCCGGTGACGGTGAGCGCGAAGGGCTGGTACGCGCGCATCCTCCAGCACGAGTGCGACCACCTGGACGGGACGCTCTACGTGGACCGGATGGAGACCCGGAGCTTCGCCACGGCGGAGAACCACCGCCGATACCAGGCGGGCCGGACCACCGCCGAGCTGCGCGCGGCACTCGGGTTGCCCGAGCGGAAGGGGTAGGGCGGCCGAGTCAGTCGAGGAACCGGCGCTCCCAACGGACCGAGTCTTCGGGGGTGAAGCCCAGGCCCAGGCGAGAGGGGTGTTCGCGGTAGAGCCAGGGCTCCAGCACGCGAGCCAGCTCCCGATAGGCGGGGAGCGTCTTGCCCTGCTCGATGTCCCCCGCCTCCGGCCAGTCGCCCAGGGTGATGACGGCGCGGCCGCCGTCCAGAGGCTCCACGGTGGTGCCCGGGACTTGGAACTGACTTCGGAGCGATGCCACCCCGCCCAGCCCGTCGAGCGCGGGCTGTCCCAGGAAGGTAAGCCACGAGGGGCCACGGACATTCGTGCCGATCTCCCATGCCACGCGCTCTAGCGGGAGGACATCCAATCCAGGGTAGCGGAAGCAGTGCTCGCGGACCTGCTGAGGCATGCCGGCGATGTCGAGCTCCCCGTTGTATGCGAGCCCTGCATGGCCAGAGCTGAAGGGGAGGCGGCCAGCCAGCTCCAGCGTGAGTGCACGGACCCGTCCCGGTCCATGCTCCTCCAGATATTCGGTAGGGAGGCAGAAGCGAACCGCGCAGACAGCGTTCATTCCATCTGCTCGGGAGAGGAGGTCCTGGGATTTGCCGAAGTACTCAACCCCATATCGATACTGTGCGTCCTCTGCATCGTGAAGTCTCACGATGGGGGACGGGCGAGTGGAAAATTCATCTCTGATGTGCGCCCATCCCGCGTCATCAAGGTCCTGCCACTCGCCTTCGTCGTCCGCATATCTGCCGAGTGCCTGCGGCCCTACGGCGCGGACGTATGCTTGCACCGCGGACATGACCGATGGCCCGGCTTCCTCATGAGGCTGACGCATGTAGAAGCAGAGACTCAATCCTTCACGAATCAGCAGGTATCCGTCGTCATACGTGAGGCGGAGCTTCGGGTAGTGCTCATTCATGGAAGAACTCCCCAGCGGGGAAGGATGCGAAAGGCGTGGGTCCGCAGGGCTTCCTCATATAAGTCCTTCTGAGAGACGCCTCGACGAGGATGGCCTGGTGGATGTCGACGCCAGTCTGTCACGTCGCCATTCACACAAGGGAACTTGAAGTCGTAGACCGCCTTGGTTTCAAGTGGGTCTCCGGAGTGGATGACGACATCCGGTACCAGTGTGCCCGTCAGTTCGTCGCCACATCCCATGCGCAAGAGCGACCGGGCCTCCTCATTGCTGACCAGCTTCAGGGTGTTCGACCTTGGGTCATAGCGGTAGCGCTGCTCCAGGCTGAACTGGCCCGGGAGCCGCTCCTCCAGCGCCTTCCGGGTGCACGCCAGGGCCGCTTCGTGCATGAGACAGCCGAGCTGCATCGCGCGGGTGATGCGCCGGCCTGATTTCGCATCGACCACCACCTCGTTGCACTCCCTACGCGCCGGGCTCCGGCCACCCAGTTGTTCCTTGAGGACCTGTGAGCGCGCATGCTCGGCACAGGCTTTCAATTCCTTCTCGACCACGGCCTTGGTTGCTGCCTCCAGCACCCGAAACGCCGCAGCCCCGGTGCGCACCGCCGACGCCAAGGCCTCCGCCGTGCGCAACGTGGGGAGCAAGATCTCCTCGCCCGCCATCCGGGCACACAGGTCCGGTCGTCGCCTGCACCCCTGCGTCGCCGAATCGAACCGGTAGCCCGCTGTTGAACCCCGGTCCGGGGTGCCCGCGCATGCCGCCACGAGCAGCAGGCAAGGGCCGAGCAGCACCTGAATCCATCGTAGGCACATCCCCGGCACAAGCACCTCCTCGGCCCGAGCATGGCGCAGGCGCCACGCGACAACCACGGTCTACACCGCTGAGGATTGGGCCTCAGCCTCCTCTTCAGCCCTGACCGTGCGCGGCGTCCATCCCGCCATCGGGCCGCAGATAGCGCTGGGGCTGCCCGCGCGGAAGGGGTAGGGCGGCCGGCGTCAGTCGAGGAACCGGCGCTCCCAGCGGACCCAGTCTTCAGGGGCGAAGCTCAGGCCCACGCGAGACGGGTGTTCGCGGTAGAGCCACGGTTCCAGCACGCGGGCCAACTCCCGATATGCAGGGAGCGTCTTGCCCTGCTCGAGGTCCCCCGCCTCTGGCCAGTCGCCCAGCGTGATGACAGCGCGGCCGCCGTTCAGGGGCTCCACGGTGGTGCCCGGTGCTTGGAGCTGGCTTCGGAGCGTGGCCACCCCGCCCAGCCCGTCCAGAGCGGGCTGCCCCAGGAAGGTGAGCCACGAGGGGCCACGGACGTTCGTGCCGATCTCCCATGCCACGTGCTCTAGCGGGAGGACGTCCAGGCCCGGGTAGCGGAAGTAATGCTCGCGGACCTGTTCAGGCATGCCGACGATGTCGAGCTCGCCGTTATACGAGAGTCCTGCATGGCCGGAGCTGAAGGGGAGACGATTGGCCAGCTCCAGCGTGAGCGCGCGGACCCGTCCCGGTCCATGCTCCTCCAGATACTCGGTAGGGAGGCAGAAACGAACGGCGCAGACCGCGTTCAGCCCGTTTTCACGGGCGAGGAGTTCAGCGGATTTTCCGAAGTACTCAACCTCATATCGATACTGAGCATCCTCAGCGTCGTGAAGTCTCACGATGGGGGACGGCCATGAGAGCTTCTCATTTACATCCTTCCATCCTGCTTCATCGAGATCCTGCCATTCACCTTCGAGATCCGCGTAGCGACCAATTGAGTCTGGGCCTACCGCGCGAAGATATATTTGCAAGGCTTCCAGGAGCGCAGGCCGTACTTCTTTGTGGGGCTGGCGCATGTAGAAACAGAGGCTCAGTCCTTCACGAATGAGCAGATAGCCATCGCCGAAGGTGAAGCGAAGCTTCGGGTAGTGCTCATTCACGGCAAGACTCCCCATCGGGGCAGCACGCGTAGGGCTTCGGCTCCCAGCACACTCTTGTACACCTGCTTCTGCGAGAGACCTTCATAGGAATGTCCCAGAGGATAGTCCCGCCAGGCTGTCGTTGCGCCATTCACACACGGGAACTTGAAGTCATAGACCGCTTCCGCTTCGAGTGGGTCTCCTGAGTGGATGACGACATCCGGTACCAACGTGCCCGTCAGTTCCTCGCTACACCCTCGGCGCAACAGGGACCGGGCTTCCTCGTTGCTGACGAGCTTCAATGCTCCCGATTTTGGGTCGTATTGATAACGCTGCTCCAGGCTGAATCGGCCCGGGAGCCGCTCACCGAGAGCCTTCCGAGTGCACGCCAGGGCGACCTCGTGCATGAGACAGCCGAGCTGCATCGCGCGGGTGATGCGCCGGCCTGATTTCGTATCGACCACCACCTCGTTGCACTCCTGACGCGTCGGGCTTCGGCCACGCAGGTGGTCCACGAGGACCTGTGAACGCGCGTGCTCCACGCAGGCCGTGAGCTCCTTCTCGACCATGGCCTTGGCTGCCGCCTCCAGCACCCGAAACGCCGCAGCCCCGGTGCGCACGGTAGCCGCCACCGCCTCCGCCGTGCGCAGCGTGGGCAGCAAGGCTTCCTCGCCTGCCATCCGGGCACACAGGTCCGGCCGTTGCCTGCACCCCTGCGTCGCCGAATCGAGCCGGTAGTCCGCTGTTGAACCCCGGTCCGGGGTGCCCGCACATGCCGCCATGAGCAGCATGCAGGGAGCGAGCAGCACCTGAATCCATCGTGAGCGCATCCCCGGCACAAGCACCTCCTCGGCCGAGCATCACGCAAGCGCCGCATGACAACCACGGTCCGCCGTGGAGGATAGATGAGCAGCCTCCTCTTCAGCCCCCTGACCCTGCGCGGAGTCCACCTCCACAACCGCATCGTCGTCTCGCCCATGTGCCAGTACTCCAGCGAGGACGGCTTCGCGAACGAGTGGCACTTCGTCCACCTGGGCAGCCGTGCGGTCGGCGGCGCGGCACTCGTCCTCGCCGAGGCCACCGCCGTCGAAGCCATCGGCCGAATCTCCCCTCAAGACCTCGGCCTGTGGAAGGACGCCCACGTCGAGCCGCTCGCTCGCATCACCCGCTTCATCGAGCTGCACGGCAGCGTGGCAGGCGTCCAGCTCGCGCACGCCGGACGCAAGGCCTCCACCCTGCGTCCCTGGGAGGGCGACGGCCCTGTCGCCCCCGAGGCAGGCGGCTGGCGCCCCGTCGGCCCGAGCCCCCTGCCATTCGACACCGGCTACCCTGAGCCCGAGGCACTCGATGCCGCGGGCCTCAAGCGGGTGGTGCAAGCCTTCGTCGAGGCCTCCGTCCGCGCCCGCGCCGCCGGCTTCCGCGTCATCGAGGTCCATGCCGCCCATGGCTACTTGTTGCACGAGTTCCTCTCACCCCTCTCCAACAAGCGCACCGACAACTACGGCGGCACCTTCGAGAACCGCGTCCGCCTCACCCGCGAGGTCGTCCGTGCCGTGCGCGAGCGCTGGCCCGACGAACTTCCCGTCATCGTCCGCCTGTCCTGCACGGACTGGGTGGAAGAAGGCTGGACGCTCGAGGACTCCGTCGCCCTCGCACGGCTCCTGATATTGGATGGGGCGGACCTCATTGACTGCTCGTCTGGCGGTGTCGTCCCCGGCGTGAAGATTCCCGCGGGCCCCGGCTATCAGACTCCCTTCGCCGAGCACATCCGCCGCGAGGCGGGAATCCCCACCGGCGCCGTGGGCCTCATCCGCTCCGCGATGCAGGCCGAGCACGTGGTCCGCACGGGCCAGGCCGACCTGGTCATCCTCGCGCGCGAGCTGCTCAGAGACCCCTATTGGCCCCTGCGCGCGGCCCGGAAGCTGAGGGCCGAGGCGAAGTGGCCACCGCAGTACGCACGTGCCAGGGATTGATTCCCCACGTGCGAGGGGACGTGTGTCACCCCAGCAGGCAGAAGGCACCCACGCGCCACCGGGTCTCACGTCCGTCCAGGAGCCCTGCTTCAACGACCGCGGTTGCGGCTGCCCGCCAGTCGCGCGATAAGCCGGCGGATGCTCACCGAAGTCGAGGCCGGGCCCTATACCGTCCGAGGCATCTCCGTTGGCGGCGTGTACACATCCCTCCAGGTCCCCCAACTGGACTCGGTGCTGGACGTGGGCCTGCCCATCCGCTCGTTCGCGGGCACGGACCGCATCTTCCTGAGCCATGCCCATCCGGACCATGCCAGCGGCCTCGGCTCGCTGCTCGGCATCCGCCGGCTCATCGGCAAGGGACCGCCGCAGGTCTTCCTGCCCGCAGAGATTGAGCAGAATGTGCAGGAGGCGCTCGCGGTGCTGTCCCGCCTGCACCACACGTCCATGGAGGTGCGGACCGTGCCCCTGAAGCCCGGGGACGTGTTCGCCCTCGGGCATGGGCTGCACGTGCGCGCCTTTCGCACCCACCATCCGGTGCCGTCACTCGGCTACCAGTTCCTCCGCCGCATCTCCAAGCTGCGGCCCGAGTTCCGAAGCCTCCCACCCCAGGACATCGCCCAGCGCCGGCAGGCAGGGGAGGACCTCTTCGACGAGGTGGACCGGCTGGAGCTGGCCTATGCCACCGACACGCTGGCCCGCGTGCTGGACACCGAGCCGTCCGTGTTCGACTCGCGCGTCCTCATCCTCGAGTGCACCTTCGTCGACTCGCGCCACACGGTGCAGGACGCGCAGGAGCGCTGGCACCTGCACCTGGACGAGCTCGCCGCCCGCGCCGACCTCTTCCGCAACGAGGCCCTGGTGCTGATGCACTTCAGCCAGTCGCACAGTCCCGAGGAGGTCCAGGCCACCATCCGCGCCCGCCTCCCACCGTCCCTCTACGAGCGCGTGCGCGTCTTCGCACCACCGTCCGGCCGCTGGTTCGGCTGAGGCACCGCGCCTGGCTCACCCGGGCCGCAAGGCCTCCAGCTCCGCGAGCACCGCGCGCAGCTCCGGGGCCTCCAGCGCCTTCTCCACCGAGGCGAAGAACTGGGACAAATCGCCCATGCCCTGGTGCTCGTACACACACGCCTGCAGGCCCATCTCCAGCCTGTCCAACTGCCGCACCAGCCGCGCCTCGAACGAGGTGCCGTGCTCGTACTCGTCCCACAGCGCGAGGTACTCCGCGCCCCGGGGCAGCTTGCCGAGGAGGGTCTCCACCGCGCGCCGCTCCAGCGCGTGCTTGGCCTCGCGGTCCACGCCGTCATGCGGGGTGATGTCACCCGCGTAGGCCTCGCCCAAATCGTGCAGCAGCGCGATGCGGACCACCTTCGACGCGTCCGCCTGGGGAAGTAACCGTCCGCGACGAACAGGCCCAGCAGCGCCACGAAGAGCGAGTGCTCCGCCACGCTCTCACACCGCTCCGGCGGCACGCCCACCCGCAGCCAGCCCTGGCGGAAGAGCTGCTTCAGGTGGTTCAGCTCGAAGTAGGTCTCGATGAGCGGGAGCGTCTTGCGCCCCTGGAGCAGGGCGACTGGCGGCGCGGCCTTGGTCTGCATGCGTCATCACCTCGTCCCACCACCGTACACCGGCGCGCGCGGCCGCCGGCCCCGTACTCGGGGTGAGGGTGATTCTGGCCCCTGAAATCGGATAGATGTGGGGGGCGGTGGCCCGTGCACCTCCCGCCGCGAGGCGGAAACCCCACGGGCCACTGGAGGAGGGGGATTCACCGTGGTGCTTTCGTCCTGCTGGAGCCTGTCGTCCTCGCGGTGGCTGCTTGTCGCCGCGCTGCTCGTGACTGTCACCGCCTGCAAGGGGGAGCCGCCCGCGCCGCCTCCGCCGCCCGCGCCTCCGAAGGTGGCCGTGGAAGAGGACCCACCGTTCCCCGAGGAGGTGCTGCCCGCGCCCGAGGCCGCGGCCCCGGCGGAGCCCGCGCCTCCGCCCGAGCCTCCCTTCACCGGAGACCTCAAGGAGCTGCGCAAGCGCGGCACGCTGCGCGTCCTCATCGAGGGCACCGAGGAGGACTTCCTCCCGCGCGAGGGCATGCCCAAGGCCCAGGACCGGGCCCTGCTGGAGCGCTTCGCGGAGAAGCACGGCCTGGCGGTGGAGTTCCTCGCCGTCCAGAGCTTCGACCGGCTCATCCCGCTGCTGCGTGAGGGGCGGGGAGACATCATCGCCGCGGACCTCACGGTGACGCCCGAGCGCGCGAAGGAGCTTGCCTTCACCCGCCCGCTGGCCCGGGTCAACGAGGTCGTCGTGGGCAAACGCGGCGCCCAGAACCTGCCCCGGACGGTAGGGGAGCTGGCCGGCCGCACCGTCCACGTGCGCGCCAGCTCCACCTTCGCCGCGTCGCTGCAGGCGCTGGCGAAGGACCAGGCCCCCGGCCTCGTTGTCGAGCCCGCGCCCGAGACGAGCGACCCGGAGGAGCTCGCGTGGCAGGTGTCTCGCGGCGAGCGGCCGCTGACGGTGGTGGACAGCCACCTGCTCGCGGCCATCGAATCGTACAACCCCGACGTGCAGGGGCTGTTCCCCATCGCGCAAGGGCGTCAGCTCGCCTGGGCCGTGCGCCTGGAGAACCCCGCGCTGCGCGCCGCGCTGGACGCCTTCCTGGTGGAGCGCGCCCTCACCGAGCACCGGGACCAGCGCGTCACGGCGGACCTGGATGGCATCCGCAAGCGCGGCGTGCTCCGCGTGCTCACGCGCAACAGCCCCGTCACGTACTTCCTCCACCGGGGCGAGCAGGCCGGCTTCGACTACCAGATGGCGAAGCTCGCCGCGGACGCGCTCAAGGTGCGGCTGGAGGTGGTGGTGCCGCCCACGTACGACCAGCTCATTCCCTGGCTGCAGGAGGGGCGCGGGGACGTCATCGCCGCCGCGCTCACCGCCACCGAGGCGCGCGCGACGCTGGTGGCCTTCAGCAAGCCCTACCTCTACGTGGACGAGGTGCTCGTGCAGCGCGCCGGAGCCGCGAAGCCCGCGTCCCTCGACGAGCTGAAGGGCAAGGCCATCCACCTGCGCAAGTCGTCCAGCCACTTCGCACCGCTGAGCTCCCTGGCGGCCCAGCACGGCTTCACGCTGGTCGAGGAGCCCGAGGACATGGACACCGAGACGCTCATCGACCGCGTGGCGCGCGGTGAGATTCCGTACACGGTGACGGACAGCCACATCCTCGCCGCGGAGCGGGTGTACCGCGACGACGTGGAGGCCGCGCTCACGGTGCCCGGCCAGGGCGCGCCGGCGGGGAAGGACGGCCACCACGGCATCGCCTTCGCCGTGCGGAAGGAGAACCCGAAGCTGCGCGCCTTCCTCGACGGCTTCGTGCAGAAGACCTACCGCGGCATCGACTACAACATGGCCCGCCGCCGCTACTTCGAGGGCCGCCGGAGCGAGTCGCCCGCGACGATGGAGGCTGGCGCGATGGATGGGGCCATCTCCCCGTATGACACGCTGGTGCAGTCGTACTCGGCACGCTACGGCCTGGACTGGCGGCTGATGGTGGCGCAGATGTTCCAGGAGAGCCGCTTCGACCCGATGGCGCGCAGCTGGGTGGGCGCTCAGGGCCTCTTCCAGGTGATGCCCGGCACCGGCAAGGAGCTGGGCTTCCGCAAGCTGGAGGACCCGGAGCAGGGCATCCACGCGGGGGTGAAGTACATGCACCAGCTCATCGGGCGGATTGCTCCGGAGATTCCCTTCAAGCAGCGCCTGCGCTTCGCGCTCGCCTCGTACAACGCGGGGCTGGGCCACGTGCTCGACGCGCGCCGACTCGCGCAGGAGCAGGGGCTGGACCCCAACCGCTGGTTCGGCAACGTGGAGAAGGCCATGCTCCTCTTGGAGAAGCCGAAGTACTACCGGCGCGCGCGCCACGGCTACTGCCGGGGCTCCGAGCCGGTGAAGTACGTGTCGGAAATCCAGACGCGCTACGGCAACTACACGGCCGTCGTGCAGCGCTGACGCCTCACCCCGCGCGGACGGAGTGTCCATTCCAGCACCCTGGCTATCCAGGAAGTCGTGACCATCGCGATTTAGTTGCATGTGTAACGACTGGGTCTGTCAGAACCCGGCCCCGTCTTCCCGAGACGCGGGGGCCACGAGGGCTCCCGTCCGGGTGGAAGACGGCTGGAGCTGGACACCATGTTGACTGCAAACGCACCCCGCCGGGGGACCGCGCTGCGCGCGGCGCTCGGAGTGGGACTTGGCTCGTTGCTCGGCTGCGGGGGAGGGATGGAGCCGCCCGCGTCAGCAGCGCCGACGTCCGCTCCTTCGGAGACGCTGACGAATTCCGCGGCGGACCTCTACGTCGCCTCCACGACGCTGTGGCGGCCGATGACCATTCCGGTGTGTTGGGAGAACCCGGGCGCGGATGCCACGGAGCGCCAGTGGGTGCGCAGCGCGGTGGCGCGCACGTGGGAGGCTCGCTCGGGCGTGCGGTTCACCGGCTGGGGGACGTGCGCTGCCACGTCCACGGGCATCCGCATCAACATCAATGACTCGGGCCCGCACGTGAAGGTGCTGGGCAACGGGCTCAATGGCAGGGCGCAGGGCATGGTGCTGAACTTCACGTTCAACAACTGGAGCCCGGCGTGCCAGAGCCAGCGCCAGTACTGCATCGACGTCATCGCGGTGCACGAGTTCGGTCATGCCCTGGGCTATGCCCACGAGCAGAACCGTCCGGACCGGCCGTCCTCCTGCACCGAGCCGGCGCAGGGCTCCTCGGGTGACTGGCTCATCGGCCCGTGGGACCTCAGCTCGGTGATGAACTACTGCAACCCGGAGTACAACGGCAACGGCAACCTCAGCGCCACGGACGTCCAGGGCGCACAGGTCACCTACGGCGTTCCCTGGGAGTCGCTGGGCGGGGGCTTCCTCTCCGGCCCCGGAGTGAGTTCGTGGGGCTCGGGCCGGCTGGACCTGTTCGGCCGCGGCCTGGACAACCAGCTCTACCACCTGGGCTACAACGGCTCGCAGTGGGTCGGCTGGACGTCGCTGGGCGGCTCCATCAACGCGGACCCGGCGGCGGTGAGCTGGGGCCCCAACCGCATCGATGTCGTCGGGCGGGGCACGGACAACTCCTTCTCGATGCGGTCTTGGACGGGCAGCGGTTGGACCGCGTGGACGGCGCTGGGCGGCGGCTTCGCCTCCAGCCCGG
>JBKGHK010000859.1:0-3893 GCA_046520375.1 Pyxidicoccus sp. 3LFB2 | reverse complement strand
GTCCGGGAGGGCGCCGTGGCAGGAGAGGAAGCCTCGGGGCGAGCCGTGGGCGGGGTGGCGGCCTGCGCGTGGACGTCGCGAGTCAGCAGCGAGACGCCCAGGGCGGCCGGCACGAGGCAGGCGGAGACAAGGAGTGACGACAGATGGCGGGGCATGGGGGGAGCACTCCAGGGGGGCAGACGCAACGCATCTACTCCGGTCGCCGCCGCCCCGAAAGCCCTCCGCGCACCGCGCGTCCGGAAGGCACCGTGCGCTCTCTGCCACGGAGTGAGGCTACGGCGTCGGGCCACTCTTCCCCGCCGGCTCCGGATGCAGCAGCCGGAACAGCTCCTCCAGCCCCTGGCCCAGGGACGGGCCGGGCTGCAGCAGCGCGAGCGACGGCACCTCCACCCAGTGCGCCCCCGACAGGCCGGGGAGCCCGCGCAGCTTGTCCTTGCCCACGTCCACGTCCGCGGCGTCCACCACCACATCGGGGCGGGAGCGCACGGCGCGCTCCACCGAGTACACCGGATACGCGGAGCCGCCATCCGCCGCCACGTTGATGCCCCCCGCGTCCTTCAGCAGCTCGTTCGCGAAGGAGCCCGGACCGGCGACCACGAGCGGCTCGAAGCCATAGGCGAACAGCACGCGCCGCGCGGGGAGCTTCTTCGCGGCCTCGCGGATGCGGGTGCGGGTGGCCTCGATGCGGGAGACGACGGCCTCCGCCTCCTTCTGCCGGCCCAGCGCGCCGCCCACCGCGCGCATGCCCGCCAGCACATCCGCGACGGAGTGCAGCGGCAGGAGCAGCACGGGCACGCCCAGCTCCGCCATCTTCTCCACGGGGCGCTGGTTGCCCGGGCCCGGCTGCACCAGGACGAGGTCCGGCTTCAGCGCCACCACCGCCTCGACGGACGGGTCCACGAAGCCGCCCACGCGCGGGAGCTTCTCCACCTCCTTCGCCTCGTCGAAGCGCGACACGCCCACCAGCGTGCTGCCCGCGCCCATCGAGACCACCATCTCCGTCAGCGACGGCGCCAGCGTCACCACCCGCCGCACCTGGGCCGGAGCCTTGGGGCCCAGCGTGCTCGGCCCCTGATGCGTGGAGCCACCGGCCGCCCCAGCCGTCCCCGCGACGAGGCACAGCACGGTGGTCAGCACGGCAAGCCACGGGGCACGGGGTTTGGAAGCGCGCATGCTCATTCTCACGATGGATTCACCCTCGAAGTCTTCACGGCGAAACAACTTCCACAACAGGAACGCCCGATGGACGGGCGGTCTTCCAGACAAGCAACCACCGCCACATTCACGGCAGCGCCGTGACATCAATGGCATTGGACACGGGCCTGCGCGGGTCCACGGGGCACGTGTCCAGCGCGGGGCCCAGGGCCTGGGGCGTCGAGTGGCCCCGGCGCTCCACGAGCCGGCCGTCCTCCACCTCCACCACGAAGACGCGGCCCGCGTTGGTGTCGCCCAGATACACGGCGCCTCCCGCCACGGCGAAGCGGCTGGCTACGGCGAGGCGGCAGCCCTCCGTGCCGGGCTCGCACCCCGGGCTCAGCGCGTAGGACGCCACGGCCACGTCGTCCTTCACCAGCACCAGCCCGGTGCCGCGCACGGAGTCGGCACGGCCACCATTGGCACGGTCCAACCGGGCCTCGCCCAGACAGGACACCACCAACTGCTCCCCCACCCCCTCCACATAGCCCGCGTTGAGACAGGCCTCCGCGCCCAGGTCGATGACGCGCACCCCACCGTCCGCGGGGTCGATGCGCGCGAGCATGCCGGGCCCGTTGGGCAGGTAGTTGTTGTACGGATTGAGGTTGGTGAGGGCCACGTACACGCCGCCGTCCGTCGCCGTCACCGAGTACGGCAGCGGCATCACCGTGCCGCCGTCGAAGGACTTCAGCTCCACCCTGTCGAGCGGAAGCGGAATCGTGTCCACCCTGCGAGGCTGCTCGGGGTTGGAGACATCCACCCGGGCCACCGCGTTGCCGGACGCGAAGCCATTGCTCGCGGTACCGAAGAGCGGGACGTAGAGCAGCGAGCCCCACTTCGCGATGCCCTGCGGGCTGGTGTTGGGCCCCAGGTTCACCTGCCCCACGGTGCGCAGGCCCAGGCCGCCGCCCTGCGCGGGGCCCTCGCGCTTGAGCACCTGGAGCGTGTTGTTCACCGAGTCCGCGACGTAGACGTACGGCGGGTCCACGAACACGTCATTGGGAGAGCTGGCCGTCGAGCCCAGCGAGTCCTCCTCCACCACGGTGCCCAGCTCGCCGCCCGCGGCCTGGAGCAGCCGGGAGTTCGTCGCGTCCGCGGCGAGCACGAAGCCCTCCCACGCCGCGAGCGTCTGCACGCCCCCGCCGAACTGCCGCCGGGGCCCGAGCGCATCCGTCCCCGCCTGGATGCCCACCAACTGCCCGTTGGTGTAGCAGGCCGTCACCACGTCATACGCGCACCGGCCCGCGTGACACGACTGCACGTCCGGGCACGCGTTGCCGCAGGTGCCGCAGTTCAGCGTGTCCGCGCGCAAATCCACGCACGAGTCTCCACACCGCGTCGCGCCCGCCGAGCACCCCTCGCGGCACGTCCCCGACTCGCACACCAGTCCGGACGGGCACGCGTTGCCACATGCGCCACAGTGGGCCACGTCGCTCGAGGTGGCCACGCAGGTGCCGCCGCAGGACTCCGTGCCGGGACGGCACTCGCACGCGCCCTGCTGACACGACTGCCCGCCGCCGCACGCATTGCCACACGCGCCACAGTTCGACGTGTCTCCGCCCAGGTCCACGCACGTCTCACCGCAGACGCTGAGGCCCGAGGTACACACCACGCCCTCGTCCGGGCAGCCGGTGAGCACCAGGCCCGCCAGCACCAGGGGGAGGAGCAGCTCAAGGGGACGAGGCCAGCGCGGCATGAGGCTCCTCGGTGGAAGGAGAGGCGGAGTCATCCCGGTCCAACGCCACCGCGAGCGTCACGTAGGCGGCGCGGCCAGGGAGCGGAAAGCCGGTGAAGTCATACGCCCGCACGTCGAGGAGGTTCTTGACCTCGACGGAGAGGGTGATGTCCGGCCGGTGCAGGAAGGTGCTGGAGGCGCCCGCGCTCAGCAGGGTGCGCGAGGGCAGGCTGCGCGAGCCGGTGCGATTGACGAGCTGGGAGCCCTGGTAGAGCACCTCGGTGCGGGCATTGAGCCAGTCCGGGCCCGCGCGCACGCGCCCCACCCACTTGTGACGGGGGCGGTACGGCAGGTCCACGCCGAAGAAGCGCGGGTCTCCAAAGCGGTTCTGCGTGCGCAGCCACGTGTAGCTGGTGCTGGCGGACAGCCATGGGAGCGGCCGCGCCTCGCCCTCCAGCTCCACGCCCCACACGCGCGCGGCGTCGAAGTTGTACGGACGCGCGAGCAGCGGTGGGTACAGCTCATACGCGATGAGGTTCTCGTACAGCGCGCCGAAGGCCCCCGCGGTGGCGCTCCAGCGGGGCTCCTCGCGCGCGTCGGACTGCCAGGACACCGCCGCGTCGGCGTACAGCGCGCGCTCGGGCTTGAGGCCCGGGTTGGGCAGCAGCGTGCCCTGGCGGATGTAGAGCTCCAGGAAGGACGGCGCGCGGTGGGACTGGCCGGCATTGGCACGCAGGCCGAAGCCACCGCCCAGGGCCACGGAGCGCCCAGCTCGGCGCCAGCAGCCAGTACGGGCCCACGCGCTCCACGCGCAGCGAGGGCACCACATTCACGGTGCCGCCGAGGAGCCGTACCTCGTCCATGGCCATGACTCGCGCGCCACCAGGAAGCAGCCTGCGCGTCCTGCGCCTCGGTGACGCCCTCGCCGGAGGTGGCCACCGTGACGGTGAGCGCCTGCACGTCGCCCAGTGCCCGGCGGCCTCCAGCTCCACGCCGCCCACCGAGTGCCGCTGCGCGCCGCCCG
>JBKGHK010000858.1:0-3895 GCA_046520375.1 Pyxidicoccus sp. 3LFB2 | reverse complement strand
GGCTCGCGCGCGGGGTAGGGCTCGCGCCTCCGCTCCATCCTCGGAGCGGGGCACGAAGGCCCGGCCGCACGCCTGCTCCGTGGCGGGCAGGCGCTGCCGCCTAGCGGGGCGATGGCGACATTTCGTTCCGCGCGCGATGCCGCGCCAAGGGAGGAGAACGATGGCGACCGAGCCCAAGCAGCCCGCGCCCGAGCAGGACGCACCCGAGCGGAAGACCCAGGAGGAAGAGCCCCGTCGACCCTCCAAGGCCAGCGAGGCCAAGGAGGGGATGCCTGGCTACGGCCAGCCCGATGAGCAGGTGCGGGAGAAGTCCCTGCCCGAGCAGAAGTGGTAGGGCCGCGCGCGTTACGGGGGTGAAGACGTGGCCGGGACGCGGTGACGGCGAGCACGCGGCCGGGCGCCCCGGTGCGTGTTGTGCACCGTGCAATCAACGGCCCTCCGGGGCAGCAAGGCAGGGAGCGCATCTGGCTTCCTGCCCTCGCAGTTGTTACTCCCGGAACACAGAGCCTTTGGGCTCAACCCTTCTGCGCACCCTCTGCTCGAGCGATGGAGCCCTGCGCGCAGCCCCCTTCGCTCAGGGAACACCCGATGGACAGCAGCCGGATGGGGCCGCTCTTCGAGACAGCCAACCCCAGCTTCGACACGCTCCTGGGGGGAGGCATTCCACGACGCCAGTCCGTTATCGTGACGGGGGACCCCGGCTGTGGAAAGACGGTCCTCTGCAGCCAGGTGGCCTTCCTTGCGGCGGCCCGAGGACTGCCGGTGGTGCTGGCCACCGTCACCTCCGAGCCCCACGACAAGCTCGTCAGCGAGCTGTCCGGCTTCTCCTTCTTCAAGCGCGAGCTGCTCGACGAGAAGATCTTCGTCATGAGCGCGTACTCCACCCTGAAGCAGGGGGCCCGGGAGACGCGCGATCTGCTCATCCAGACGGTGCGCAAGCGGGGCGCGAAGCTGCTGTTCATCGACGGCCTGCGCGCCATCCGGGATTTGTGGCAGGACGAGGCGAAGCTGCGCGAGTTCCTCTATGAGCTGGGCATCGGCCTGTCGGCGGCGGACTGCGTGGGGATGTTCACCACGGAGTACCCCCTGGAGAAGCTGCTCGCGCTCCCGGAGGCCACTACCGTGGACGGGATCGTCTCGCTGTCCGTCAACAAGCGGTCCGCCCGGCGGCTTCGCCGTGGGGAGGTGGTGAAGCTGCGCGGCCGGCCTCACCTCACCGGTGAGCACCAGATGATCATCGACGGGGACGGGGTGCGCTTCATTCCCCGGCTGGAGTCGCAGGACCCCAGCGGTGCGGACGTGGCCCCTCCCGAGGGCCGCGCCAGCTTCGGCCTGCCGGAGCTGGACGTGCTGATGGAGGGCGGCCTGCCCCTGCACAGCGCCACCATGCTCGCGGGGAGCATGGGCATCGGCAAGACGCTGCTCGCCGCGCACTTCGCGGTGGCGGGAGCGCGCCAGGGAGAGCCGTCTCTCTTCGTGTCCTATTTCGACTCTCCGGCGTCCCTCAACGCCCGCGCGCAGCGCATCGGGTTGGACGTGGAGCGCCATGTGCGCAGCGGGCTGCTCACCTACCTGCACGTGCCACCGGTGGAAGCCGAGGCCGACATCATCGTGGACAAGGTGCTGGGGGAGCTCCGGCGCCTGGGCGCGAAGCGGCTGGTCATGGACGGCCTCACCGGCCTGGAGCTGTCCATCGAACAGGAGGACCGCCGACGCACCTTCCTCGCCGCGCTCGCCCTGCGGCTGCGGCAGGAAGGGGTGACCTCCCTTTTCACCCGTGAGGTGCCCAAGATTGCCGGGACCGAGCTGGACTTCAGCGACGCGCCCATCGCCATCCTGGGAGAGAACCTGCTGCTGATGCGCTACGTGGAGCTGCGCGGCCGCATCCACCGCATCCTGTCCGTCCTCAAGATGCGGGACAGCAAGTACGACAACCAGGTGCGGGAGTTCGAGATTGCCGACTCGGGCATGAAGGTCCTCTCCCCGGTGCGTGCCGCGGAGGGGCTGCTGACGGGCCAGGCCCGGCCCATTGGCACCAGCGTCGGGTTGTCGGAATGAGCCTGGTTCTCATCGCGGAGGACGAAGAGGCCCTGCTCGAAATCTTCGCCGAGGTGGTGGAGGGGCTCGGGCACCGTGCCCTGCGGGCGCACAACGGGGAGGAGGCCCTCACCCTGGCGCGCGCGGAGCCGCCGGACCTGGTGGTCAGCGACCACATGATGCCCCGGCGCACGGGCATGGAGCTGCTGCGGGCCCTGCGCGCCGAGCCCGCGCTGGCGACCGTGCCCTTCCTGCTGCTCAGCGCCGCCCGGCCCGCGGGCCGCGAGGAGGCGGACACCTTCCTGGGCAAGCCCGTGGACCTGACCACCTTCGAGGAGGCCGTCTCGGAGGCGCTGCGCAAGCAGCGGCCGGACATGGCGCCGGACTCCGAAAGCCGGCCCCGGGGAGAGGTGCGCTCCTCGTCCTCGCCGGTGCGCGAGGAGGTGCTGCACTGGGTGGCCCATGAGCTGAAGACGCCCCTCAGCTCGGCCCGGCTCAACGCGCAGCTGCTGCTGCGGAAGATGGAGAAGCGCGCCAGCGAGGACGAGCACCGGTCCGCCGTGGCGGTGCTGCGCCAGCTCGACAGGATGAACGGGCTCATCACCTCCATCCTCGACGCGGGCCGGCTGTCCGGCGGGAAGGTGGAGCTGCGGCCGTCCTACTGCGACCTCGTCCCGTTCCTCCGAGAGCTCGTGCAGGAGTGGCGTGATTTGGAGCCCCACATCGAGTTCATGCTCTCGGAGATGGATGAGCCGGTGATGCTGGCCTTCGACACCGAGCGCGTGCGGCAGGTGCTCAACAACCTGCTCTCCAACGCGGTGAAGTACTGCGGCGAGCACCGGCGCGTGGAGCTGGGGCTGTCCCTCAGCCCGGGGCAGGCCGTCATCCACGTGCGGGACTGGGGCGTGGGAATCGCGGCCGCGGAGCTCCCCAACATCTTCGACCGCTTCCAGCGGGCCGACGACGACCCGAGCCGGGGCCATGGCCTGGGCCTCTTCATCGCCTCGCAGCTCGCGCGGCTGCACGGCGGCTCCCTGTCGGTGCGCTCCTCGCTGGGCGAGGGCTCCACCTTCCAGCTGCGGCTGCCGCTGCGTCGCTAGCCCGCGAGCTCGCGGACGCGGGGCACGTGCTGGCGGAGCGCCTGGAGCACCCGCTCCACCTCTTCCTCGGAGGTAGCAGGGCCCAGGCTGAAGCGCAGGCTGCCACGCGCCTGGGACGCCGTGAGGCCCATGGCGCGCAGCACATGCGAGGGTGTCAGCGTCCCCGACGCGCAGGCGGCTCCGGAGGACGCGCAGATGCCGTCCAAATCCAGCGCCATCAGCAGCGCCTCGGCCCTCCACGCCGTCGAAGCGCAGGTTGCTGGTGTTGGGCACGCGCGGCGCCCCGGCGCCATTCACCTGCACCCCGGGCAGGCTCGCCAGGGCTTCGCGCTCGAAGGCGTCCCGCAGCGCGCCCACGCGGGCGGCGACTTCCGGCTGCTCCGTGGCCGCCTGCTCCAGCGCCAGCGCGAGGGCCTCCGCATAGGGCACGTTCTGCGTCCCTCCGCGCCGGCCGCCCTCCTGGTGGCCCGGTGTCAGGGCCCGGACGTCCACGCCCTTGCGCACCACCAGCACGCCCACGCCCGGCGGCCGCCGAACTTGTGCGCCGACAGCGACAGCAGGTCCGCGTCCACCTCGCGCAGCGACAGCGGCACCTTGCCCGCCGCCTGCACCGCGTCCGTGTGGAAGAGCACGCCCCGCTGCCGGCACGCGCGGGCGACTTCCGCCGCGGGCTGCACCACGCCCGTCTCGTTGTTGGCCCACATCAGCGAGCACAGCGCAGTGTCCGGGGTGAGCGCGGCCAGCACGTCCTCGGCGCG